>NZ_JBVVOU010000027.1:0-81794 GCF_055807635.1 Bradyrhizobium sp. Kon56
GACCTCGCCGAGATTCGCGTCAACACAACGGAATCACGGTTCGTGACTTGTCTCAACCGACTTTTGCAACAAAATCGACCCTAAGCCGAACTCCGCCTTGCGCCGATTAAAATCGGAGGCGCTTCATCGTCCCGGGTATGAAGCAGCGAATGCTCACACCCATCGGGCCATAGAGCGGCCAGACCAGCGTCGCTTTAGCCCTGTTCGGCTCGTCGATGACGGCGTCGTCGGGTACCTAAACCCACTCGGTTTCCACGTTGGTGGCGCCAGCCATCGCGCCCGAAGCCCCCAGGCGTTGTCGGCACGCGGACACGGTAATGGATGGTTGCCGGTGATCTCCCATCTACCTCTGACAAATTCATCGCTTCGCTACCATCGCAGCACAGATCTCCCTTTCGGTCATAAAGCTCCGCAAACCACTTCGACAGATCAAGCCGATTGTGATCGTGCGCGAGCACGGCGCTGGTCGATACCATCAGCGCGACCGCGAACAGATTACGGAACATCGACTTATTCCAAATCGTTGGCTATCAAATCGGTCAGGGAGGAACTGTTGCCCGGATTCAGTCCACTCGCACAGCACCGCAATGGTCCGCGAAGTCACTGGCGTTGCCAGTCCGATGGCGTGCCCTAAATCGCTTAACCGCCCAGCGGGCCACCCGCCTGTGCTTCCGAAGTAGGTGGCCCGCTTCCGAGGGCTGGATCAAAGCAGGCTCACGCCAGCTTTGCTCGCCTCGCGATTAGACGGCCAGTCCACCAAACCCGCAATTGGAGAATTTGGATTACCCCCCGCTCGGTCTACATGACGAAGCGGCCCGCACAACAACGGTATCTGTACCTGCGATTTTGATTCCACTAGCGTCCCGACAGGCTGATTCCATTTGCTGCCTTGCATGATTCTGAAAGTGGCCCAAAGGCGACATTCGACGTCAGGAGTGATTTCCAGCTGCCGTCTGAGCTTTGGATGCTAGCCGGGGAAGTCGCGGAACTCCTTGACGAGATTAAACGGAATCTTCCACCCGGCGCCTCCGTCGCGCATCAGCATCTTGATGTCTTCCGCCCTGTTTTCTTTTCCGGTTTTCGGATCGGTCTCCAATGTGTGGCCGTTGCTGTCCCAGGGCTTGGTCGCGCTCTTCGAGTAGGAGCCGAGAAAATGCCCGGCTTCATGGGCAGACGTGTTAGGCCCGCGTTGCGAGCTGATGAACGCAAGGTCCAGCGATCGAGCAAACGAGCCATTGGGAAAGGAGCCCTTGGACCGAAGCTTGTCGACACAGAAAATGGTGAGATGGGCGCCTTGAACTTTGTGTTTGGGGAAGAAGCTCTTCAGTTTTTCGACATCGATCACATCGGGAAGGACCGCAAGGCTCGCATCCTTCATGCCAGTCGCATTGGCGAGCTCCTGTTTGACGGCAGCCTGCGAGTCGTCGATGACCAGCCAGTCGGTTGGCACCCGCTCGAAGCGGATGTTGGCTTGTGGCCTCCATATATTGTTCATCGTCAGCAATTCATCTTGCTCACTGCAGGGCTTCTTGGCGTGAAAAGCCGGAGCGCCGCCGCTGCCCGGAATCATGACGTTGCGGAACGCCACCTTGATCTTGATTTCCGGCAGCACGACGACATAGAGCTTGGCTTCGATCTTCCGGCCGGCCGACCGGGCCACCACCTCCAGACCGGGAAAGGGAATCGGCTTGATCCGGCCATTGATTTCGAAAAACCGTGCATCGCCATTGAAGGTGGCGGGAAGTGACGCCGCCCTGAGCTGCGGATCGATGTCGGGTGCGGAGAAGGTGTCTTTGGTCTGCATGACGCGTCTAAGAGTATCGGCGCCATCGATCTCCTTGATCCCGAGGGCATGGGGGTTAGGATCGACTTTGAGCTTTCTTCCGGGATCGATCAGCGCCACGATGTTGGAGCCGCCGAACGGCACCACCATGCCTGGCGGGCTGCGGCCCTCATCGATGCCGGAGCGGCGGAAAACCTCTTGGAAAGCGGCCATGTCCGGTTCTCCTGTTCTAGTTCGGACCGTCAACGCGAAATTTTGAACCTTCGGCCGTTCGCTGCGCGGCTGGCGGATGGTTTCCTCGGGCGTGCCGATCCTCGGCCATGATGCCGGCATTCATGAAGCCGACGCGGGTGGAGACATCGGCTGAGAAGGCCATCTCGTGCGTGACCAGCATCGTCTTGCCTTGGTGCTTCTGGCCCCGGTCACCCCTTGGCAGCAACGTATCCATAGAAATTCATAAGAAAGTCCCGAACGGCGAGGGGCTTGACGGCATGGGTTTTTTCCTGCGGATGCGGTATCAAATAGTCTCCATCGCCATATGAGAAGACCTTCGCCTTCACGAACCCGTTCATCACTTGTATCTTCTCGCGCAGCACGACCCAGTGCATCGTAAGCGCGGAGCCTTTATCGGACTGGTCGTCATAGTCGATCATATTGGCGCTTATGAAAAGACATACGCGATATCCGCTGTCGAGCAGCCGGTTGGCTTCGGTTACATCGTCGATGTCTTTGTTGAATCGTGAAATGTTGGTATTCTCGCGCACGTCCCGGTATCCTGCCTTGCGAAACCATTGCTCCATTTCGCTCGGCAGGGTGACACCCGCAAGATCGCTGATCTTGCCTGTGTCGTCGAAATCCAGGAACCAGTTCTCCGAATCGCGTATGGAGGCGCATGTCAGCCAGTCGACGTGGTCCAGCGACCAGGGTGGCGTGAAGTTCCTCACATCCTTTCCCGGCTTGATCAGCAGGCGGCCAAGATTCGCCTGCCCCTTCTGATAGAGATCGATCGCGAAGCGCGCGTAAGACCCTGGCTTGTCCGACGCGTAGCCGAACATCAGGGCGGATGGCCCGCACAGACTTCCCTGTTCTTGATTGATGAGGCTCGGTTTCGCAATGCGCCTGAGAATACCTATGCCGACGCGGTGTGGGTCGAGCTTCGGAAAGAACGTCGTCCTCGTATTTTTCAGGAAATCGCAGACCATTTCCGCGGCTAGTTTTTTCTGATCGGAATTGAGATCATACGGTCCGATCCCGCGCTTCTCCTTGTATTCTTCTCCGACGAAGAGCGTGATGAGCTTTTTCGAGGTGGGGGAGAGCGTTCTGGAGGTGTTCGCAATGGTGGTCAGGTCGTCCAGCTCGAATGCGGTGACCATCCCGTCTGCGACGGTAGCCCGGATGATGTCAACGACCTCTGCGTAGTCCAGCTTTGAATCGTCGATGAGACCTTTGCGAAGTGCAGCATCGACGGAAGGAGTCGCGATTGCGTCCCATTGGCCCTTTGGCGGGGCGGGCTTGGCGGCCGCCTTCGTCGACAGTTCAACGAGCCGATTGAATGTCGGACCGGCAGGCCGAACATAGCCGTCAGGCGTGCCGGGAAAGTTCTTCTTCTGGAAGTACAGAATCGAGTTGTAAAGGCCGTCGCTGGCATAACCGGTCACGACCATCTGTGGTTTGAGCGTGTTCTCGGCGCCGCCGTCGGAAATGGCGATCTTGTTGAGCAGCGAAATAACCAGTTCCTGATCCTTTTTCCAGTTCTGGCAGCTGCGCCCTGTCGTCGCGAACCGTCCGACCTTGTCTTTCAACTGCAGCATATCGCGCCTCCCGGAACGGGAATGCTGCCTCTAACGTCCTGACATGCAGCCGGAGGCAGGCGCCGTGGCAAGTCTTCCCGCTGTAGGGTTGGTCGCCCTTGCCGTCCCTTGTGTTCACTCGCAAGGACAGCGGTCGCCCTGTGGCGGTTCACGAATGAGTTATGTCTGCCTATCGGGGTAGACCGGAATTCGTCGAACGACTGTCCGCTGATGGGCCAGGAGCCGACCTTGTCACGTTGTCGGCCGAACGTCAGCGTTTGTGAAGGGTTTCGGATGCCGGCCCCATGACGGTGTTGCCGCGCGCACGGGGGCCGGCGTCCGAAAGCCTCCAAAGGAGGAAACCGCGCTGGGGGGACGTAGGACGATGCCGCGTGATCGAGCTAGTCGCGTCAAACAACCTTCAGACGATCAGGACGATCGCCTATGGGGATTTAATGTTTGGCGGCACCTGTACTTTCAATGGCTTGGCTATAGCAAAAATACCACACCACACAATCTAAACGTGAGCTCCTCGATATTGAAGGCCATGAGGCAAACTGATCTCTGGCGGCTGGAAAGCCCCCGGAGCTATCAGAGCCGAACTGTTTCGAGCTGCTCGTCAAGAGCATCACCGCATTTGTAAGTCTGCTTACGTCGAGATGCCTGGACGGGGTCCAACTAGCGCGACGTTAAACACCAATCGCGATCGAGGATTCGAGTTGGCTCTTGTGCAATGGTTGGTGCTCCGCCACGAACTTCCAGATCAGCACGTCCTCGATCATCGGATCGTCGCCAGCTACGCACCAATTGCCCCGCTCGTCACGATGAGCTGTCGCCTATTGCTTCGCCGTGTCGCCAGCCGCGGCGTTCTACCGCGCGAGCGGTTTAGTCCAGTGATCCATGGCCGACTTTGAAGGAGTGCAGACCGGCGGTCAGCTGTTCCCCGTGCTGGCCTCACTGCGGCAACCGACACTTTTGAACCACACCGAGCTATCGGACCACCAAATAACACTGCATCATTGCACATAGAGATCGTTTTCAATGTCGAAACCGGCGAAGCCGCGCGTCGCACATCCAGTTGCATTGGCGGTGTTTCTGACATTTATCTTGTCGCTGGCCCTCCTGGTAATCCTCCTCCCCCTTTACGCGACGCCTTAGGACCTGGAGACCTCCGTGTGACCGATACTTGAACGAATCCTCAGGAAGCCGCGACAAAGGGCTAATCTCCGAAAGGTTCACCAACAGGGAATCAAGACAGGATGACCGGAGCTGCTCTCATTTTGGCTTTTGCCGCAGCGGCCATCGCGATGGTGCGCTTTGCTTCGGGTAGCGTGCGCGACTATCTCGTCATCTTGGGAAGCACTGCATTACTTGTGCCGCCATTCTACTCCAAGCTGACCGGAGATATTTCCATCTTGATTCCTGTTCTCGAATCCAAAGACGACATCGTGCTGGTGAGTGCCGCTTCCACCATTCTATGGCCCCTGTTTACGACCGCTCTGGTCGTCTGGATCATGAAGGCCATCGTTCGGCTCTGTCGAAGATGCGTGGCTTGTTGAGGGTCAAGCGTGCTCATCCTGGTTGGCCCCATCCTCTTCATAGTTCTAGTCCTGTGCGCCGTTCGGCTCCAAAAACGGGGCTTGGCCGGCTGGAAGGCTGCGCTGCTCGTCGTGCTCGGCTCCGGCCTCATTGTGGCGATCATGTTCGGACTGCTCTTCGTCGGCTTCCAGGGATTTGACCGCCCACCTGGACAACCGGGCGCCGGATGACCGGGAGCGAGGCTGCGACCGCCATCCACCGCACCCTAAAGGAGTGCGAAGCTCCGCTTCAGTAGGTGCCTTTCTCATATAGGTGCGGCCCCTAACTTCGCGGAACAACGCATTTTGCACCTGCGGTCAGTCAGGCATCGACATGCTGCATTGGACGCGTTTGGTTCGGAGCCTGAAACACTCGCTCACGGCCGCTCATGGCCCGTTGCTGACCTGCGGCACCCAGCCGGTCGAGGACCGCTTCTGACCCAAAGCCGACCTAACATTCAAATTTTAGCATTTGGCCTGATCCATGATTGACGCGTGAATGCTAAGATCAGCGCAATTGCAGCGAGCCGCCGATGCCAGTGATATCGATGCTTTTGGTCGTGATGGTCGCGTTCGCGTTGGTCGGATTTAAGTTGTTCAACAGCCTCCGAACGATGCAGATACCATTAGGCTTTGGCGCCGTGCTGCTGAGGGATGAGAGCCCGTTGCTCTTCTGGCTTGCGATTGCCTTGCAGTGTTTAGGATTCGGCACGCTGTTCTCGATCATATACCTGGTGTGCTTTGTCGCTCCCAACCAGCCCATGATGTGAATGCACTTCTGCTTCTGACCCGAAGCTGACTTCAACGGCTTGACTAGCTGCTTTCACGGGCTTCTGCTTTTCAAGCGATACATCAACATTTCATGGGTTTCGAGCGCCTCATCTCGGCGAAACAGCTGCATGAAGGTCGAAACGAACCCAAGAGTGACCTTAGCGGCAAACAACGTTCTGAAGGGTTGATGCGCTATTCTTCGCAGTTGCGCTAACTTCGCGAGCTTGCCGCCAAGGAACCCACATTTATGGGATCGACCGTACCACGCAGCGGCTCTCAGCTGGCTCAAGCGTCCATGTTGTGATTGATAGTGCGTTCCAAGCCAAAACTGCGCTCTCCAGTTACCTTTCGCAGCGAGCTTACGAAGTTCACGTATTCCTTCTGGGACGCCGCGAAGCTGAAGGAAGCGGGCTCGATGCAAAACAGCGTTTTCTTGACCGGACGAGGCGGCACGATCAAACCACTTCCATGCGGTCACGAAATCCGCGTCAACGGCATCGCCTCGGGCATACTCCCAAGCGAGAGCCAACTGAGCGTCAACGTCGCCGCATGATGCAGCGGCAATCCATTCAGGAATTTTGCTGCGGCGTTTGGTGCGATCATCAGCGCGGCTCGGTAGTGCTAGTCGCATCGTCTAACCAATGCCTCTTGTCCGTGCGGAGTGTCTCTCATACGACATTAAAGAAACATCACTCTGCGACTGTCAATTGGAAGCGACGTTCGTCCGCTTGTGGCCCATCAGCGAAGTAGTGCCCCGCTTCGTTGAGGTCCGGTCACTGACGTATAGCGGACCGGTTTGCTCACGTTGAGCTCTTCGCATTTTGACCTGTAGCAGACGTTTGTCGGATTCGGCTTCGTGCCGCGTTAACACAACCTGGTTATACGAGCCACCACGCTCCGAACGGATCGCCTTTCTTGCGAGGCATTGACCCAATGAAGCGCATTTTTACGTTTCTCATAGTCGGGCCGCTGCTTATGGGCGGCGTGCTCGACTTTCTGTTTGGGTCGACGAGTGCTCTTGGTTGGTTGGTTGGGCTTCCGTTCTTGAGTGTTTTGGTTGCGTTTCCAAGTGCGCTTGTCGATTACTCTCTGGAAGGGCGGCGCTGGCAGCTCGCTCTCGTTACAGCGTCCGGCGTTGTTGGATCGTCTCTCGCGGGCTTCTCTTCCCAAAGCCATCTGCTTTTGATTGCCGCTGCTGGAGGTGTCTCGATGGCGCTCTGTTCTTGGATGACCAATCAGAGCTGGTCCCCGGAACACAGGGCGTGATCAGGGGCGCCTCCTTTGCATTCACTTCCGCTTGTGGCCCGTTTGAGGCATGCCCACCTATCCTGAGGATGTCCGTTCACCGCGCAAGACCAGAAGTCAGCATGATCCGGCCAAACCGACGCGAATGACCCATCGCCGACATCGGCATGGTTGCATAAGATCATCTAACTGCGAACCACCGGGTTCGCCGAATTCGGCTGGCGGAAGGATCAGAGGATGACGAACTCGGACTTAATTTGCGCCTTTTGCGGGAAGGAGCCGGAAGAAGTTGTTTCCGTCGTCAACGCGGTATCCGTGAACGCAAAAGGCCAGCAAACGGCCAGTGCTATTTGCAATGAATGCGTTGAGCTATGTGTGCAGGTCATCGGTTTGCAAAAGCCGGAGTGGCTTGAGCGACACCGCCAGTTTGTCGCCACACTGGGAAAGTGAAGGTGACGCGCGACGTTACCTATTGGCCCGACTGCGAAGTCTAAGCGGCGTCCCCGGTCGTCGGCTCATGGGGGTAGACCGGAAGCAACCGGCGGCCACTCCGAAGGGTGCTCATGACCCATTGCAGAAGTGAGGTGATTATTGGTGTGATCTGCGGCCGATACTATAGGCCGTCGTTCTCCAACACCTTTGAGCGATTGCGGCAACCGCAGCTTAACCAAGGACATGAGCGGTAGATTCACCAGTGCGCTCTACCCCAGGTCTGGTTGAACGCCTCAAGGAGCTTCGAGCAGAGGTAAAAGGGTGCCCGGCATGGAAGTACAAGCGGCAAGGCCTCTCTTCAAGACAATCGGCTTGGTATTCGGGTTGTTCTGTCTTCTTATGTCCTATGCTTCGAGCGTTCGTCTTTACGAACACGTGCTGGGGACCCTCTCCATGCCACAGCACGGGATAAACGTTGTGCTCGACATCGCCGGGAATGTCCTCCTTTTAGCCATGAGTTGCTTCGGGGTGATTGCGGTATTGCTCATCGGCCGAAGGGGGTTGGACGGAGTTATCGGAAACTGGCCATATGTCCTTCCTGCCGTGTTGGTCGCTGTATTTTGCACGACGATGGCCGCAACGTTGGGCGCCAGACGAATGACCTGGGTTCTTCCTGCGGCCAGTCTTTTCGGCCTCGTCGGGCTATGGGCCGGATGGAGTGTTCTCAGACAGCATGGATTGCCGATCACTGCCCGCGTCTCGGACGTGTCCCTGATCCGAAGACAGAACGAGACCAGTCAGTGACGGGGCATCCCGAACGTACGTCCGGTCGTGGCCCATCGCGGAAACGGCGGCAGCCCTCCGCGACGTCCGCTCACCGAGGCATGGCGGACCAGATTTGCTCAGGTTGAGTTCTTCGCATTTTGACCCATAGCCGACCTGCCGCACGCAGCAGGTCGAGGACCGCTTGTGGACCCTTTGCGGACCTGTGAAACGATGTTCCGCGAGCAGGCTATTGGACGCTTTGAGCCAATGGAATTTGACACGTCGGGCAAAACACTGGCAGAATAGCATCATTGAGATGTGTTTGTTTTCGCCCGCGCCGGAGCTTTCCGCCGCGGGTTTTTTGCGTCTCCAACAACGTCACTAACTTGGGTTTCTTTTCAAAAAGCAGATTTTCAGATGATTGAACCAGTGAAGAACAACCTTCTTTCCCAAAACGCTCTTGCGAGAGCTGCCGCGAGACGCGCTTATCAAGCAGCGCACTTTGACTGAAATCAAATCCTTGGCGCGGACGCACACGGCGGTCGCCATGAAAACTCTGGTCCAGATCATGCGCGACAAGGAAGCTCCCGCGCATGCTCGTGTCGCAGCGGCCAATGCTATCCTCGATCGCGGTTGGGGCAAGCCGGTGCAGCCGATTGAGACTGAAGACGGCAAGCCCTTGGAATTCATTCACCGCATCGAGCGGGTCATCGTGCACCCCGGAGATAACACGACGATGGAGGCACATATCGAGGAGAGCGTGCAGAGAGTACCAATCAGCGTTCTCGGAAGCCTCGGCGCGACGTGCGATTCCGAGGCGCATTATGAAGAGCTTTGGCTACGTTCGCAGGAGCAGGCATGAGCGAAAGCTTCCAGAATCTGCGCCAACCACGTGTTGAGCCACGGCCAGAAGCCGAATGGCCGCGTTGGCTCTCCGACGCGCTCGCGTACAACCCAGAAACCCCCGCTACGGTGGTGGAGTCGCCACCCAGTTCGGTCTCATTGGACAAGGACGAGCGACGCGACGTTCGGGTATTGCGCCGAGTCCCCAACCCTTGATGTTCGAAGAAAGCCCGCGGCATACCGCGGGCTTCTTTGTCTCGACGGAGCGTCGGACGTACATGCCTCATGCCGCAGGCGGTCCGAACCACTTCGTCATTGCGTCCGCAAGTCCGTGTTGGCTCTCGTCTCCCACCCACGCCACATGACCGTCGGGCCGCACCAGCACGGCACCTGGCGCTGCGACCTGTCCGATGACCGGAACCTCCCACCGTCCCTCGTAATCGGCGGCGATGAGGCTGATGCGATCAGCCCAGGGGCGGACGCCGATGCCCCCGTCCTTGCCGAAATCGAGGAGGACGCCGCGCGCGCCGTGCAGCAGCGTGAACAGTCGCAACGGCCGCCCGTCCACCGTCAAATCGAGATCGGGCATGCGGCGCCCGAGCAGCGCGTGGCCTTGGCCGAGATCATAGTGCACGTCGAGCCCGCTCATCATCGCGCCAAAACGCTGGCGCGGCGCGTCCATGCCGAGCAGTTCGGCGACGACCTCGCGCGCGGCCTTGAGGCCGGCTTCTCCGCGGCGGAGCAGGGCGATCTGCGCCATGGTGTTGCGCAAGGTCCGCGCACCGACGGGGTGGCGCTCGGCGTGGTAGCTGTCGAGCAGGCTGTTCGGCGACAGGCCCTTGACCACTTGCGCGAGCTTCCAGCCGAGATTGACGGCGTCCTGCACGCCGATGTTGAGGCCTTGGCCGCCGACGGAATGATGGATATGCGCGGCATCGCCGGCGAGCAGCACGCGGCCCTTGCGGTAAGACACCGCCTGCCGTGCCGCATCGGTGAAACGGGAGATCCAGGACGGGTTGTGGAGTCCGAAGTCGGTACCGTAGACGGCGACGAGGGCTTCGCTGAGATCGCGGGGGCCGGGCGCGCCGGTGCGATCGAGCGTTGCTTCCGTCACGACCACCAGCACGCGCCCGCTCTCGGTTTTGCTGAGGCCGTGAAAGCCGAGCGCATCGTGGCGCAGGCCCCATGCCGGCTCGTCCCGCATCTCGACTTCGGCCATGAGGTTGCTCAGCGTCGGCTCGGAGCCTGCGAAGTCGATGCCGGCGGCCTTGCGCACCAGGCTGCGGCCGCCGTCGCAGCCGACCAGATAATTCGCGCGCAAGGCCTCGCCGCCGGACAGCGTCACGTCGATGCCGGTCTCGTCCTGCGCAAAATCCGTCACCTCGCGATTGCGATAGATCGGCACCGCGAGCTCGCTGACCCAGTCGGCCAGGATGCGCTCGATGTGGCTCTGCCGCAGTGCCAGCCCGTAAGCGTGCCGGGTGGGGAGGTCGCTAATGTCGAGCCTGGTCCAGGCGAAGCCCGCGAGCTGGGTGATCTGTCCTTCGCGCAGGAAACGATCCGCGACGCCGCGCTGGTCGAGGATCTCGATGCTGCGCGCGTGCAAGCCGCCGGCGCGCGTGCCGACCAGTTCCTGATCGGCGCGCCGTTCGACCACGGCGACGTCGATATCCGCCAGCGCGAGCTCGGCGGCCAGCATCAGGCCGGTCGGGCCGCCGCCGGCGATCACGACGGCGTGGTCTTCGTGGCGGGCGCCGGCGCGTTTGGCGTGGCCGCGCGTCCGGGATGTCGGAAGCAGTACAGGCATGTGAGACCCCTCGGGATGGTGTTCGGGTCGAGGGTTCTACGGCAGGGTCGGGGGCTTGAAGCAAGCCCGTTGCACACCACATATCTAAGTGGGGAGAGGGAATTCCTTGTCCGCGTTCGCCGCGTTGACACGTCGGGCAAAACACCGGCATAATGCCATCATCGAAAATGAGTTTGGTTCAACCCGCGCGGATGCGATCCGCCGCGGGTTTTGTTTTGGGCTTTTGGCTTTCAGACTTTTTGGCTTGCGATGTTTCGGTCTTGCGAGCTTCAGCAGATGCCGACGGTGCGCCGCATGGTGCTGGCGAGTTCCTCGAACGAGAACGGCTTTCTGATCATGGGAAGGCCGTCACGCCGGGGCTCACGCCCCGACAATTGCAGGATCTTCAGCTCCGGGCGGTCTCGCCTGGCCAGCTCGGCCAGTTCATGACCGTCCATGCCGGGCATGTTGATGTCCGTGATGAGGATGGAGATGTCCTGGTTGTGCGCGAGCTGGTCGAGCGCATCCGGGCCGCTCCGGGAGCTGATGACGTCGCAACCGAGATCTTCCAGCATGCCGACGATGACGTCGAGCACGCCGGGATCGTCGTCAACAACCAGTACAGTATGGCTCATCGCACAACGTTCCTCCTGATGAAGGAATAAACGCGCCCGCCTTGGCGTAAGTTCCGGTACGGCGTGGTCGAACGAGCGATGTTGGACTCCTCGTGCAAAGCACAAGGCCTAATCATCCTTCGAGAGATCGCCGGGCCTGGTGGGAAGATCGATGGCTCCGCCTTCGCCGTGAACGAGATCACGGTTCTGGTCCTCGGTTTCGTCAGCGTCCGGGATGATGGCCTCTCGCGTGTCGGGCTCCCCGTCGATGCGCGGCTTCTGGCCCGGCCAGTCCCGCGATGTTTTCGGTGTCATGTTCAATGTCATTGGTCGATCCTCCTGACCGGCTAACGCGGGCAGGGACGGTTCGTTCGTTGACACGTCAGGCGAAACGCCGGCAGCCCGATTGGAATTGACTTTCCGAAGGTCTCCGTCGGCTTTAATTCGCAAAAATCGAAATAGAGCTTGACCCGTCGGGCAAAACACTGGCATAGTGGCATCATCGAAGAGTTCGCAATGCCCGTGCGGGACAAAATCCGCCGCGGGCTTTTTCGTATCCCATTTTCGGAATCGGACGGCGGGCCACGCATCACGGCCACGCACTCGCTTGAAACGCGTTGAGGGAGCGCCGATCGGCGTGCCGCCGTCCGTACCATTGCTGGCCGCGCACGCGCGAACGTGCCGGCCCGGTCTCCGGTCGCGGAAATCGGGCATTGGCGGGAGCCGGACAAATTGATGGGCTATTGCGTCGCGCTTTACTTCGCGAAACTCCTGGTCTGGGATAAGGTCCTCGGCTTTGGTTCCACCGACGCCCTCGCGGGCTTTGCGGCGATCACGGCCAATCTGGTTGTCTCCTTCTACTTCACCAAGCGCGGCTTCGAGAACTTTGAAAGGATCATCAAGCGGTGAAGATGGCGGATGACGAAATCAGGGCGATCGTTGCCGAGATGCTGGCTGAGCAACATAGGCTTCAGCAGGCGAACATTGATGCCATCGTATTGCGGACGGTGGCATCGGTGCTGGCGTCTTTCGGAATTGATAATGACGATCGAAAGGAGCTAAGGGCGGATTTTCAGCATCTGCGCCGATGGCGAACGAGCGTCGAGCAGGCGCAGAGCTACACGCTCAAGGCCGTGATTACGGTGATCGCCACCGGTCTGATGGGTGTGGTTGGGCTAAGCGTCAAGGTCGTGCTCGGCAAGTGAGCCTCAGCCACGACGACATTGCTGCATTCCACTCACGTCGTCCTTACCCAACGGACCGTCTCATGTACAGAATTCGCATCGTCGATGCATCCGATGACGACATCGTCGATACATTGGCCGATCTGCATCAGTTGACGTTCTTCGATGCGGCTCCCTTGCCGCAATTCGAGCCAGGAGCGTGGTGGCTTGCCTATCACGGCGCTGAGCCAGTAGCCTTCGCCGGTATCGTGCCGTCAACGCACATTCGAAATGGCGGTTATTTCTCCAGAGTCGGTGTGTTGCAGCGGCACCGGGGACGTGACCTCCAGTGCAGGCTGATGCGGGTGATGGAGGCAAGGGCACGGCGTATTGGATGGGACAGCATCGTCTCGGATACGACGGACAATCCGGTGTCTGCCAATAATTTCATCCGGGCGGGCTATCGGCTCTTCGAACCCCATGTGCCCTGGGCGTGGCCGCATACGCTTTACTGGCGAAAGCGGCTTCGCTGAGCGAATGGGGCCATGTTTCCCGTGATGCGGAACGCGATTCCCGCAACGGAAAATGGCTCGCGGGATGAAGCGCACACGGAACGTTCAAGGGCCCGGCAGCTTGACAGCTGCCGGGCCCTTTTTGCGTATTGAAGCGATGCGGGCGGAGCACTTGCGAATTCAGCGGTGCCGGGCTTTAAGTTTGCTCCTGCGGGAAATTCGGCAACCATAAGCCGATGTAAGGGAGCGCCGTCGATGCCCACCAAGCCTCAATTGCCGGAACGTTCGTCGCGGGCGACGGGCGCGCCTACCGCGCTCGATGGTCTGCTGGTCGTCGATTTCACGCGTGTGGTTGCCGGCCCGGCCTGTACGCAGACGCTTGCTGATTTCGGCGCGCACGTCATCAAGATCGAGAATCCAGACGGAGGCGATGACACGCGTGCGTATGAACACGCCGAGATCGGTGGAGAGAGTGCTGCCTATCTGAGCCTCAATCGCAACAAGCGTGGCATCACGCTCGACCTTACCGTGCCCGAGGCTCGTGAGATCGCGCTGGACTTGATTCGCAAGGCCGACGTGGTCGTCGAGAACTTCTCCAGCGGGGTCATGAAGAAATTTGGCCTGGACTATGAAGCTGTTGCGCCGCTCAATCCGCGGCTGGTCTATTGCTCGATCTCCGCCTACGGGCGCACCGGGCCGTTTGCCTCGCGTCCCGGCTTTGATCCGATCACGCAGGCGGAAAGCGGCTTCATGTCGCTCAACGGATTTGCCGATGGCCCGGCGGTTCGCACCGGCCCTCCGATCGTGGACATGGCGACGGGGATGTCTGCCTGCAACGCCATCCTGATGGCGCTGTTGGCGCGGGATCGACTCGGTCACGGCCAGCATGTCGAGGTCGCCCTGTTCGACGTCGCGATGGGCATGACCGGTTTCTATGGCATGGCCTATCTGATCAACGGCGAAAACCCCGGCCGGTTTGGTAATTCGCCGAGTGGCTCTCCTACCGTCGGCGTGTACGAGGCCTCCGATGGACCGCTTTACATGGCCTGCGCGAACGACCGGCTCTATCGCCGGCTCGTTGTTGAGGTGCTGAACCGGCCCGATCTCATCACCGATCCGCAGTTTGCAACGCGCAAAGCCCGCTCCGAGCACAAGGAACTTCTGCGAGCAGCCATCGCGGAGGTCTTTGCAAGCGATACCCTCGAGAACTGGATGGCGAAGATGAAGCTGGCCAATATCCCGGTCGGCTATCTCCGGACGGTCGAGGAGGGGTTCAATGCACCGGAGGCGCGAGAGCGCCATCGCTTGAACCGGATTCCACATCGTACGGCAGAGTGGGTCCCGAACATCGAGCCGCCGATTACCATGAGCTTGACCGGCTCGATTGATCCTGTGGCTGCTCCATTGCTGGGCGAGCACACGGAGCAGGTCTTGAGTGATACGCTCGGTTACGACGAGCGTCGGATCTTGGAGTTCAACCAAAAGGGGGCTTTTGGATCGGGCAAGTCATCGGTGCAGGTTTGAGCACCAAGCGGTCGTTCCCTTGGGACGTGCAAATCGCGCCTTAGCGCTGCATCCGCTTGATTTGGCAAGGGTCTCGCCGCATAAATGCATGAAAGCGAGGGATACGAATGGCGCCTGGTCAAGAGCCGAGCGTGGGCCGGCCCGCGGCGGTGCAATCCGATGAACCTGCCTATGCGGCAATGATCGCGAAGGCCCGGGCGCTCGTCCCACGGCTGCGGGAGCGGGCGGCGCGGACGGAGGAGTTGCGGCATCTGCCGCCGGAAACCGAGAAGGATCTGCACGACGCGGGCCTGTTCCGGATGCTTCAGCCCAAGCGCATTGGCGGCGCAGAACTCGATTATGTCGCCTTGATCGATTGCGCGGACCTGCTCGGACAAGCGGACGCCTCGGTGGCATGGAATCTGGCCAATCTGGCGAGCCATCATTGGATGCTCGGCATGTTCGAGCCGACGGCGCAGGATCTGGTCTGGAGTCGTGATCCGGACACGCTGATCGCGTCCTCGTTCATTTTTCCGGCCGGACGTGCCACGCGAGTTGAGGGCGGATACCGGCTCCACGGCAGCTGGCCGTTCTCCTCGGGCGTTGCCTCCTGCGCGTGGAACATGCTTGCAAGCGTGGTCTACTCCGACGATGAGGCAGACGGCATCGAGTATCGGATATTTCTGCTGCCGAAAGCCGACTACAAGGTCCTCGACACATGGAATGTCGCGGGGCTGCGCGGGACAGGGTCCTGCGACGTGGAGGTCAGGGACGCTTTCGTGCCCGACGACATGACAGTCGCGGTCGGCGATCTTGACGGCGGTCCGACTCCGGGAAGCAAGCTCAATCCCAACCCGCTGTATGCGCTCCCGGTGTTCTCGCTGTTTCCCTACGTTCTCTCCGGCGTCGCGCTGGGGAACGCGCAGGCGTGTCTCGACGATTATGCGGAGGTCGTCCGTCATCGCATTTCCACCTACAACCACGCCAGGCTGAGCGACTTTCAAAGCACCCAGATCAAGATCGCGGAGGCGTCGGCGAAGATCGACGCTGCACGCCTGATCATGCGCTCGGCCTGTCTGAATGCCATGGAGGATGCAAGGCGGGGTCATATCCCCGATATGGCGACCAAGACCCGATATCGGCGCGACGGCGCCTTTTCAGTGAACTTCTGCACGGATGCGGTGTCGATGCTGTTTGCCGCGAGCGGAGCACGGGGCCTGTTCACGACGGGCGCGTTGCAGCGGCAGTTCCGCGATGCGCACGCGATCAACTCGCATCTCGCGTTCAATTTCGATGCGGCCGGGACCAATTATGGACGCGTGGCGTTGGGCCTGCCGTCCGAGAATCTCACGCTGTGAGGCCGGCCGATGAATGATCTGCCGAAGCAGCCGGCCGTTCCCGATCCGGCCAACGAACTCGCGAGCGACAGCTCGCCGATCGATCCCCGCGATTTTCGCAGCGCGCTCGGCACCTACGCCACGGGCGTGACGATCATCACGGCCGCGGCTCCCGACGGCAAGCCCTATGGCCTGACGTGCAATTCGTTCGCCTCGGTCTCGCTGAATCCGCCGCTGGTTCTTTGGAGCCTCGTCGTCTATTCCTCTAGTCTGACCATCTTCCAGAACGCCAGTCATTTCACGGTCAACGTTCTTGGCGTTTCGCAACAGGCGCTTGCGAGCAAATTCGCCAAGTCGTCTGATGACAAGTTCACCGGGGTCGAGTGGACGCCGGGCCTCGGCAACGCGCCGGTGCTCGCCGAGAGCGTCGCCAATTTTCAATGCCGCTCGGTCAATCGCTATTACGGCGGCGACCACGTGATCTTTCTCGGCGCGGTCGAGGCCTATACTTACGATGCGAAGGAGCCGCTGCTCTTCGCGCGAGGTGCGTTTGGCCGATTTCTTGCCGACGAGCGCAAGTAGTCACTCCAAGCGTGCTCAGCTCGCGGTGAACGGTTCAGCGCTCCCCGCCGAAAGCTTGTAGATTTCGAGCGCGTCCGCATCCGCGCCTCGCGCGGCCTTGGCGAGCCTGAAAAGTTGTCCGGCAAGCGAGGCCATGGGCACCGGCGTCGACGTCGTCCGCGCGACATCGGCGACCGTATCGAGGTCCTTGAGCATCGTGGCGATATGACCAAGCGGCGGTGAGTGAATGCCCTGGACCATCCGCGGCACGAACAGCTGCAGCGGAATGGAGTCCGCGAAGCCGCCGGCGAGTGCTTCGGGCAACCGGTTGGCATCGATTCCGGCGTTCACGGCAAGGCGTGTTGCCTCGGCAAGAACGGCCATCGCGCATCCGACGATCACCTGGTTGCACAGCTTTGTGGTCTGCCCCGCGCCGGTCGGGCCCATGTGGGTGAACCTGCGTGCCATGGCGAGCACGTAGGGGCGGACCCGCTCGATATCGCCTGCTTTTCCGCCGGCCATGATGGCAAGCGTGCCTTCCTCGGCGCCCTTGGTGCCACCGGACACGGGCGCATCGATCCAGCCCGCGCCGTTCGCAGCTAACAATCGCGTTGCAAGGTCTCGTGCGGCGTCAGGATGGATCGACGAGAAGTCGACCACGAGCTTGCCCGCGCCGGGCGCAGTTGAGATGCTCTCGGGCCCGAAGATCACCTCTTCCACGGCAGCCGCATCCGTCACGCACATGAAGACGATGTCCGAGCTCTCCATCAAGTCACGGGGCGTGGCTGCGCGCCTGGCACCGGCTTCGACGAGCGCGGCCATCTTCCCTTCCGACCGGTTCCAGACAGTGATCTGATGGCCGGCGTTGAGCAGGCGCCGGCTCATCGGTGTCCCCATCAGTCCAAGGCCGAGATAGCCGAGCCGCTCGACGCCTTGCGGGTTTGTCTTGCTCGCTTCAGCCATAGGTTGCCTCCATCTGCCGCCGCGCGACGCTGCACTACCATACATGGCGTAACTCACGACGAAACCGCCCCGCCTGCATGGCTTGCTTGATTGTTTGAACCATGAAACATTTGCCGCGGTCGGGTTGGATGGCGCCGGTCGGCGCCCGGGCAGCGGAGTGGGCACGATGCGAACCGTTTCGAAGTGGATCCTGGCTTTGGGGGCGGCAGCGGCCGTGAGCGCGAGCGCAGGCTCGTCATGGGCACAGCAGACAATTCGCGTCGGCTGGACGATTCCGGCCGAGGAATCCAAATACTGGATGATGCGCCGCCCGGCTGAGTTTCCCAACATCGGCAAGGCCTACAACATCGAATGGACCCAGTTTCAGGGCACCGCTCCGATGACGCAGGCGTTGGCGGCGGGCGCGCTGGATTGCGCGACCCAGGCGCCGCTGTCGCTCGCCAACGGCGTGGTTGGCGGCAACCTCAAGGCCTACATCGTGGCGCAGCATGTCTTCGAGAAGGCCGGTGGTTTCTCGGTCTACTGGGCTGTCATGGACGACTCCCCGATCAAGACGATCGCCGATCTCAAAGGCAAGACGGTCGGAATCTCCGTGATCGGCGGCGGCACCCAAGGCCCGTTCAATCTGTTGCTGAAGCAGAATGGCATCGATCCGGCCAAGGACATCAAGCTGGTCGAGGTCGGCTTTGCCGTCTCCGAAGATGCGTTGCGGCAGGGCCGCGTCGATGCGGTCAACATGAACCAGCCATTTGCCGCGCGCGCGGAGGCAAAGGGCGGCACGCGCAAACTGTTCTCGCTGTCGCAGGCGATGCCGAACATCGTGCACATTCTGGAAGCCTGCCGTGCCGATTTCGTCGACAAGAACCCGGAACTGGTCAAGGCTTATGTGCGTGACATTACCTCCGGCATGAAGAAAGCGCTGGCGAACCGCGAAGAGACGTTGAAGGTCGTCAACGAAGTTCTGAAGGCACCTATTCCGGTTCTCGAGACCTATCTGCTTAAGGACAACGATTTCGGCCGCGATCCGGGCGCGGCACCGAATTTCCCCGCGATCCAGAAGATGCTGGACATCTACGCGGAGACAGGGATGCTGCCAAAATTGGATGTCAAGCAATTCAAGCATTCGACGATTGTCGCTCCGCTGCAATAGGCGATCGGGCGAATGAACCGAGCGAGAACGTCGCCGCGTCCAGGATGATCCGGGACGTTGCATGAAGAAGATGCACGTATGAAGAAGCTCCGATCTCGGATCACGACGGATGGCCTCGACCGGGCTCCGCACCGCGCGTTCATGCGCGCCATGGGGCTCGACGACGCTGCGATTGCCAAGCCGATGGTCGGCGTCGTCAGCATGAAGGGCGAGCAGACGCCCTGCAACATGACGCACGACTTTCAGGTCGCAGCGGCCAAGATCGGTATCGAAGAGGCCGGCGGCACGCCGCGCGAGTTTTCGACCGTGTCGGTTTCCGACGGTATCAGCATGAATCACGAAGGGATGAAGTTCTCCCTTTTTTCGCGGGAGCTGATCGCCGACTCGATCGAAGCCGTGGTCCATGGTCTCGCCTACGATGCACTGATCGGATACGGTGGATGCGACAAGACGCTTCCCGGCGTGATGATGGGCATGGTCCGTTGCAACGTCCCGTCCATTTTCATCTATGGCGGCAGCGCGCTGCCGGGCCGCATGGACGGGCAGACCCTCACCGTGCTCGACTCCTACGAGGCTGTCGGCAGCTTCATGACTGGAGAGATCGACGGCGCCACGCTCGAGCGGATCGAGCGGGCCTGCCTGCCGACCATCGGCGCGTGCGCCGGCCAATTCACTGCCAACACCATGGGGATGGTGTCGGAGGCGATGGGCCTCACCATTCCCAATGTGTCGATGGTGCCGGGTGTCTATGCCGAGCGCGCGCAGATATCCAAGCGGGCCGGCCGCCTCATCATGGAGATGCTGGAGCGCGGCGGGCCGTTGCCGCGCGACGTCGTGACGCGGAAATCCCTGGAAAACGGTGCGGCGATCGTGGCTGCCACGGGCGGTTCGACCAATGCTGCGCTGCATCTGCCGGCGATTGCGAACGAGGCCGGGATCGCATTCACGATCGACGATGTCGGCGAGGTTTTTGCCAGGACGCCGCTGATCGGAAACCTGCGGCCTGGAGGCAAATATACGGCGAAGGATGTCTACGACGTCGGCGGCGCTGCCGTGGTGATCCGGGAACTGATCCAGAGCGGGCATATTGATGGCAGTTGCCTGTCGATCACGGGCCGTACACTTGCCGAAGAGTATGGCGCCGCCAACCCTCCTGACGGAGAGGTCGTTTACGCGGCTCGCGCGCCGATCATGCCAGATGGCGGTGTGGCAGTGCTGAAGGGAAACCTCTGCCCTGATGGTGCGGTAATCAAGGTTGCGGGGCTGAAGAGCCAGTTGTTCGAAGGCGTGGCGCGCATCTTCGAAGACGAAGAAGCTTGTGTCGCAGCGGTTCGCGACCGCAGCTACAAGGCGGGCGATGTGCTTGTGATCCGCAATGAAGGGCCGGTGGGTGGCCCCGGCATGCGCGAAATGCTCGGCGTCACCGCGCTGATCTATGGCCAGGGCATGGGCGAGAAGGTGGCCCTGATCACGGATGGACGGTTCTCCGGCGCCACGCGAGGAATGTGCATCGGCTATGTGTCTCCCGAGGCCTTCGTCGGCGGTCCGCTGGCGCTGGTACGCGATGGCGACAGGATTCGGATTGATGCCGCGAACCGGCGGATGGACATGCTGATCGACGAGCAGGAACTCGCTGCTCGCCGACACGATTGGAAGCCGCGTCCGCCTCGTCACCGTGCCGGTGCCCTCGCCAAATATGCGCGATTGGTTGGCCAGGCACCGGGCGGAGCCGTCACGCATGAGGGCCCGGCAGAATGGCCCTGGTTCGGATGACGCGGCGAAGCTGGCCCCAAAAAGCCCGTGGTCTGGCAAGTTTCTTGCTAAGCTCGCGTCGCTGACGGAGCATGTTCAGCAAGCCTGTTGCGCAGGGTTCGCGCGAATGAAGTGAGACGGGATGAAGGTAGTGCCTTCGAGATCGAGCGAATGGATGAGACCGGTGACGCCGCAAAAACCGGCTTCTGCAATCATCGAGATCGAGAGCGTCTCGCAGGTATTTCAGACCTCGGCGCGCAAGGACCATGTGGCGCTATCGGACATCTCGCTGGCGATCGAGGAGGGAGCCTTCGTCTCCATCCTTGGTCCGTCCGGCTGCGGCAAGTCGACATTGCTTTACGTCGTCGGCGGCTTCGTCAGCCCGACCAGCGGCTCAGCAAAGATCAGGGGACGGACGATCACGGGACCAGGGCCGGATCGCGGTCCGGTGTTCCAGGAGTTCGCGTTGTTTCCGTGGAAGACCGTGCTGGGCAACGTGATGTACGGCCCTCGCCAGCAGGGCGTGCGCACCACCGAGGCGGAAGCACAGAGCCGGGCTTTGATCGAAATGGTCGGGCTCAAGGGCTATGAGAACTTCTATCCCAAGGAACTGTCCGGCGGCATGAAGCAGCGCGTGGCATTGGCTCGAACGCTTGCTTACCATCCTGAGGTTCTTTTGATGGACGAGCCGTTCGGCGCGCTCGATGCTCACACGCGAACGCGGCTGCAGAACGACCTGTTGAACATCTGGGAGCGTGATCGCAAGACGGTGCTGTTCGTCACGCATTCGGTCGACGAAGCAGTTTTCCTCTCGGACAAGGTCGTGATGATGTCGAAATCGCCCGGCCGCATCCGCGAGGTGATCGACATCGATCTGCCGCGGCCGCGCCGCCGCAGCGAGCTGCTGCTGGACCCTCGCTACCAGAAATACGTCGTCGATATCGAGCGGATGTTCGACGAGACCGACCCTGTCGGGTCTCCCTCATGATATCGCCCTCCGCCTTGGCGAGACGGGCTGCCCCGGTGCTTGCCTGCATCGGATTGCTCGCGATCTGGCAGGCGGCGTCCCTCGCGTTGAAGAATGACAGCTTTCCGACGGCGATCGAAGCAATTCGGGCGATTCCGGACATTCTTGGTGACAGGGAATCTCTGATCAACATCCTGGCCTCGCTCCGCCGCATGGCGGTCGGATTTGGCATAGCGGTATCGGTTTCGATCCCACTCGGCCTGTTGATGGGCCGCAGCCGGGCCGTCGCGGCCTTCTTCAATCCGCTCCTGATGGTGATCTACCCGGTGCCGAAGGCCGCCTTGATGCCGATCATCATGCTGTGGCTCGGCGTCGGTGACATCACGAAGACGCTGGTGATCTTCCTCGGCGTCAGCCTGCCCGTGATCTATCACAGCTTCGAGGGCGCCAGGGCGGTGGAAGAGAAGATGCTATGGTCGGGCGCGGCGATGGGGCTTTCGCCTGCGCAACGGCTGGTCCGGATCGTATTGCCGGCGGCGCTGCCGGAAATTCTGACCGGTTGCCGCACCGGACTCGTGCTGGCGCTGATCACGATGATCACCAGCGAGATGATCGCGCGTCAGTCCGGCGCCGGCAACATCCTGTTCAATGCACTCGACATGGGCCAATACGACACCGTCTTTGCGATGATCATCATCGTCGGCGCGATGGGAATCTGCCTGGATGCAATCTTCGAGCGGGTCCGCGCAAGGCTGGTGCGCTGGTCCGAACCGCAGTTCGACTTGCCCTTGAGCTTCTCATGATGCCGCAGCTTCGCTCCACCAGCATCATCCTTGGGCTCGCGCCGATCGTGCTGGTGATCGCGCTGTGGCAGGGCCTCGTATCATTTGGCTTCGCGCCTGCGGTTTTGCTGCCGCCGCCGGGATACGTCTTCGGCAGGCTGTTCCAGCAACTCGTGACATGGACGTTTCAGCAGGAGATCGCGGCGACCCTGATCCGGTTGTTTGCCGGCTTCGCGATTGCGGTCGTGCTCGGCGTCAGCATCGGCATCGCCGCCGCCGCCAGTCCGGCTATCAACGCCGTGGTCCGGCCGATCGTGCGCGTGCTGGCGCCGTTGCCCAAGGTCGCGCTCTATCCAGCATTGCTGCTGCTGCTCGGCTTCGGTCATGGATCGAAGATCACCCTGGTGGCGGCGGATGCACTTTTTCCCATTTTGTTGTCTACCTATTATGGCGCGTCAACGGTGGAGCAGAAGCTGATCTGGTCGGCCATGGCGGCGGGAACGCCGCGCTATCAGATCCTGTTTAAGGTGGTGCTGCCGGCGGCGATGCCGTCGATCCTGACCGGTTGCCGGATCGGCCTTGTCATTTCCTGCATCGTGGTGTTTCTGGCCGAGATGATCACGTCGAGTGACGGGCTCGGACATGTGCTCGTCACGGCGGCCCGGACCTTTCAGGCCGTCGATATGTTCGTGCCGCTGATCACGATCTCGCTGCTGGGCCTGATCCTGAATGGCCTGCTCGGGGCCGTGCGCGCGTACCTGCTGCGGGGTTTCCCCGAAGCATGAAGTGACGAAGAAGAAACCAGAAGACCGGAGTAGACCATGCTGGCTGATCGCATCGAAGCAAAATGGATCGACGCATTTTGCGAGATTTTTGAGCGATGCGCGGTGAAGGCGGGTGATACCGCGGCGATCCTCTCGGAAACCCAGTCACGTGCGTTGAATGTTCACCTGGCGGAGCTCGCGCTGCTGCGCCTGGGCGCGCGACCGTTTCACGTGGTCATGCCGACCCCGCGTAACCGGAATATCGTTCCGGTTCGCTCGACAGGGGCGAGCGAGGCGATCCAGCGGCTCGGCCCGGTCATCACCGCGCTTCAACAGGCCGGCTTTGTGGTGGATTGCACCATCGAGGGCCTGATGCATGCGGTGGAGACACCCGAGATCCTCAAAGCCGGCGCGCGCATCCTGGTGATCTCCAACGAGCATCCCGAAGCGCTGGAGCGGATGGTGCCGGATTCCGCGCTCGAGAAGCGCGTTCGCGCGGCGGCGAAGATGCTGCGCGGGACCAAGCGGATGCGGGTGACGTCAAAAGCCGGCACGGCGCTCGACGTCGATATGGTCGGCGCGTCCACGGTCGGCGTTTGGGGCTGGACGGACAAGCCCGGTACGCTGGCGCATTGGCCCGGGGGCATCGTCGTCAGCTTCCCCAAGAGCGGAACGATCAACGGCACGCTGGTGATGGCGCCCGGCGACATCAACCTGACCTTCAAGCGTTACCTGACCTCGCCGGTGAAGATGACACTGAAGGACGATTATGTTGTCGAGCTGGAAGGCGAGGGCACGGATGCCGCAATGATGCGTGCCTATCTTGCCGCCTGGGGCGATCGGGAAGCCTATGCGGTGTCGCATGTCGGCTTCGGCATGAATCCCGGCGCGCGCTACGAGGCGCTGTCGATGTATGACCAGCGCGACACCAACGGCACGGAAATCCGTGCCGTCTCCGGCAACTTCCTGTTCTCGACCGGTGCCAACGAATTCGCCGGCCGTTACACGGCGGGCCATTTCGATCTGCCGATGATGGGGACGACGATCGAGCTCGATGGGGCCGCCGTGGTGCGTGAAGGGGTGCTGCAGGACGTCTTCGGCTAGTTCCGATCGAGCACCGGCGGGCGAGCCAGGTCAAAGTGACGGAGCAGGTCGACCATGGCCTGAAGCCGTTTTGCCCGATAGGCGTCGATGTCCATACCTGAATAATCCAGAAAGCCTGCGCCCGTTCGCAGGCCGATCCGGCCGTCGCGCATGTTCCGCGAAATGACCTCCGGTGCACGATAGCGGTCGCTGCCGAGTGCGCCCTCGAGATAGCGGCTGGCGTAGTACAAAATGTCGCCGCCACCCCAGTCGATGAATTCGAGCAGCCCAAGCACGGCGTAGCGGAAGCCGAAACCGTAGCGGATCGCCTTGTCGATGTCTTCTGCGCTGGCGACGCCTTCTTCGACCATGCGCGCAGCCTCGTTCATTGCCAGCGCCTGGATGCGCGGGACGATGAAGCCGGGAGTCGCTGCGCAGACCACCGGGACCTTGCCGATGCCTTCGAGTAGCGCCTTGACCGCCTCGATGATGCCTGGATCGGTGGCTTTGCCTGGCGAAACCTCGACCAGCGGGATCAGATAGGCCGGATTGAGCCAGTGCACATTAAGGAAGCGGCGAGGATTCACAATCGCGCCCGAGAGATCGTCGACGAGGATGGTCGACGTCGTCGATGCGATGATCGTATCGGGGCCGACTTGTTTTGAGGCCGCCCCCAGCACGTCCCGCTTCAGCTCGACGATCTCGGGGACGCCTTCGAAGACTATTCCGGCATCGGACAGTGCCGCATCGCTCTGGCTGGCCGGCACCACCGAGACCCGCGCGATCAGCGGATCGACATCCGCCTCGGTCAGTAGCCCCAGCTTCGCCAGGTTGGCAAAGGTCTTGCTGACTTCGCCGAGCGCATCTGCCTCCAGCCTGGCGAAATCTTCGGCTGAACGGGCCTTGATGTCGATCATCGTGACCATATGCCCGGCATAAGCAAACGCGACGGCGATGCCGCGGCCCATGCGGCCGGCCCCGAGACAGGCGATTGTGGCTCGGTTGGTCATCGGTCAAAATCCCTTGCGAAGAAGCGTCTGCAAAGCGGCCTTGTCGAGATTGCCGAGGCCCAGCGTCTCGAGGGTTCGGCCGCCTTGCGTAAAATCCTCACCGCAGATTGCGCCACCGATGGCCAGAAATCCCTTGGCCAGCGGCGTAGCCACGCCCGCCAGGCCGGCGACAGAGACCAGCAGCGATAGCCCAAGCCGCAAATCCTCTCTCATGTAGCGGTGCTCAGTCAGCACGATCCGCTCGCGCCAGTCGCCGGAATCGGTCAGCCGGTCGTGCGAGCCGCGGCCATACATCCAGATCTCGCCTTCCTTGGCATAGTGATGGGCGAGCGGAAAATGCGGTGCGCCATACCCGAGCGCCTCACGCACGGCCATCCGTTCGGCATCGAGCGCGTCGGTGACACGGCGAATCGCGGCTTGCGTTCCTTCCTTGTGGATGTCCCACTTCTCGAAATGCTCGATCGGGCCAGCATTCATCACGATCAGCGGCGGATGGATAATCGGGCCTGCATTCATCAGCGCACCGGAGAGAGCATCTCCGCACGGCTCGACCGCGCCGGGGAAAGCCTGTCCGATCACCTCAAGTGCGCGCGGCGCCTGATCGAGCGGGAGAACGCCGACCGGCAGTCGCTTGGCGCGGATGGTGATCGCCACCTCGAATGGTCCGTGCTTGCGGGTCAGCCAGGGCAAGGTCCCGGTTTCGGCAAAGCACGCCTTGGCGTGGTTGCCGGCATCCCGCGCAGCCTGGGCGAAGATCATCGAGCCGAACGTGGCCGGCGGCAGAAACACGACCTGTCCATCCCGCAGATGTGGAGCAAGCAGGCGCGCGATATCAGTCTGCGCGAAGGCGGGGGCGGGGCACAGGATCAGCTCTACGCCCTTGACGGCCTCGGCGATGCCGGTCGTCACCAGCGCCAATTTCACGTCGTGACGGCCGTTATGATCCTTCACCAGGATGCGCGAGCCGGCGGCGCGATGTGCTGCGACCTGATCCGCGTCGCGGCGCCAGAGCCGGACCTCATGTCCTGACAGCGCAAAATCGCCCGCGGCCGCGAAAGAGCCGTTTCCCCCACCCAGAACCGCAATCTTCAAGATGCTTCTCCTTGCGCGCGCGATTGCGCATCAAGCTGCTTCAGCAGGAAATGCTGGACCTTGCCGAGCGCTGTGCGCGGCAGGTCCGTGACGAAAACGATGTCGCGCGGAACCTTGTAGCGGGCGAGTTGTGTCTGAAGATGCGCTTTCAACGCGTCTGCTTCGAGCCGACAGCCGGATCGCGGGATCACATAGGCGATGGGGACCTCGTCCCAGCGTGGATCGGGCCGGCCGATCACGGCGCATTCGCTGACATCGGGATGTTCGAGCAGGACGCGTTCGACCTCCGCCGGATAGACGTTCTCACCGCCGGAAATGATCATGTTCTTCTTGCGGTCGCGCACCCAGAAATAGCCGTCCGCGTCGCACAGGCCGATATCGCCGGTACGATACCAGCCGTCGTGCAGCGCATCGCGCGTGGCATCCGCATTGCCCCAATATTCGAAGAACACGTTCGGGCCGCGCACCGCGATCTCGCCCGGTGCGCCCGCCGGCACCTCGTTGCCGGCCTGATCAATCACTTTCGCTTCGCAGCACAGGCCGGCAAGTCCGGTCGATCCCGCGCGCGAGAGATCGCCACCAAGCCGGGTGTAGACTGCAATGGGGCATGTTTCCGTCGAGCCGTAGACCTGGAGCACCGGGACGCCACGAGCAACGAAACGGTCGATCAGATGCGGCGGCACGATAGTCGAGCCGGTCGCGACGGCTTTGAGTGACGAAAGGTCGGTCGTGGTCCAGGCGGGATGCTCGCTTACGGCCTGGATGATCGCCGGCACCATCACGGTCAAGGTCGGCCGTTCCCGTTCGATGGCTGCAAGCGCGGTGTCCGGCGTGAAGCGCGCGTGAACCGTGACCATCGCACCCAGCTGGAGCGCCGCCGTGGTCTGGATGTTGAGGCCACCGACGTGGAAGAACGGCAGCAGCGTCAGCACATGGTCATTGGACGTCATGTTGTGCATGTGCTGGCTCATGACGCCGTTCCAGAACAACGCTTCCTGGCGCAGCACCGCGCCTTTCGGTCGTCCGGTCGTTCCCGATGTGTAGACAATGAGGAGCGGGCAGGAGAGATCGGTGTGCGGGTTGCGGCCGGTGCCCCGGCTTCGGGCCAACAGGTTTTCGAACGTCGTACCGCGAGGCGGCTCGAAATCGAGCCCGACAATTGCAGTGCCCTCGAGCTCGGCAAGAATTCCCTCAAAGGCCTGCTCGAGCACCAGGACCTTGGCGCCGGCATCGGTAAGGATGAAAAGCTGCTCGGCTATAGCCAGCCGCCAGTTCAGCGGCACCAGCATCGCGCCGAGCCGCGCGCAGGCATAGAGCAGAACCAGATAATCCGGCCGGTTCAGGCTGAGGATCGCAACGCGGTCGCCCCAACCTACGCCGAGCTCCTGCTTCAATGTCGCCGCCGTCCGCTCGATGCGTGCCGCGAACGCTGCATAGCTCAACCGTTCGCCTTCGAAGGCAATGGCCGTCTTGTCTGGCGCGAACGCCGCGTTGCGATCGATCAGACTGCAGAGATCCACCGTCAGTCGTCCGTTTCGCCGGCCTCGTACAGCGCCTCGCGCCCGATCCGGTCGAGGCAGAGCTCGGCTGTCCAGGGCAGCATCAGCGAGCCGCAGCGGCTGTCGCGATAGATCCGCTCGAGCGGCAGCGAGCGGAGCATGGCCTGACCGCCACAGGTGCGGATCGCGAGCGCGGCGAGCTCATTGGCGCCCTCCATCACCGAATATTGCGCGGCATAGGCGCGAAGCACCTGCTCCTTGCTCGGATTGGCGCGCGCCTCGGTGACCGCCTGGAACCAGATCGCCTTGATCTGCTCGAGCTTGATCTGCATCTGCGCGACCGCAATCTGCTTGGTCGGATACATCCTGCGCTTGACCGGCGGCATGCCTGGTACTTCGCCGCGCAAATATCGCACGGTGAAGTCATAGGCGGCTTGCGCAAGGCCCATATAGGTCGGCGACAGCGTCAGGAACATATGCGGCCAGCGCATCGCGGCCTGGAAATAGACGCCCCGCGGCATCAGCGCCGAATCTGCCGGCACGAACACGTCCTTGAACAGCAGCGTGCGCGAGACTGTTCCGCGCATGCCGAGCGGATCCCAGTCGCCGACGACCGAAACGCCTTCCGATTTTGCAGGAATGGCGAGGTAAAGCGTATTGCGGCGGGAAGCCTTCTCGCCTTCCTCGATCTCGGTGCAGAGAACGCCGTAATAGTCCGCATGGCCGGAGAGCGATGCAAAGATCTTCTTGCCGTTGACGATCCAGCCGCCCTCGATCGGCCGTGCTTCCGTGCCGAAAGCGACGCCGCCTGCCGCTGCCGCACCGCCCTCCGAGAAGGGCTGCGAATAGATCGCGCCATCCTCGACGATGCGCTTGTAGTGGACTGCGCGCCGCTGCTCGTGCTCGGCGCGAGTCTCTGCATCCATGTCGAGATCGTCGGCGAGCGGGCCCGACCACAGCGTCGAGCAGACATGCATGTTCCAGGTGAGCGCAGTCGCGCCGCAATAGCGGCCGATTTCGGCTGCCGCGAGGGCGTAGGTTTGATAATTCGCTCCGAGCCCGCCATGCTTCTTGGGCACGGCAATACCGAGCAGGCCGACGCGATGCAGGTCGCGATAATTCTCGGACGGGAAAATCGCCTCGCGATCGTAAGTCGCGGCGCGGTCGGCGAACACGCTCTGGCCGATCTCGCGGGCCCGGGCGATGATGCCGGCCTGCTCGTCGCTCAGTCGGAATGCGACGGGATCGAAGATCGGTGCATCCAGCGCGACCTTGTCACTCGCGCCGATGGTCTTGCTGACTTGCATGGTCATTGCGCAGTCATCCTACGTGTTGATCGCAACGGAGTTCAGGAACCGGCCGAGAGCCTCGCCAAAGGCATCGGGGCGCTCAAGGTTTGCAAGATGGCCGACACCGGCCAACTCGACATACTCGGCAGATGGAATGTAGGTCGCCGTCTTCGCCATCATTGGGGCTGGTGCGTTGTTGTCCTTGGAGCCGGACAGCAGCAGCGTCGGGATGGAAATGTCCTTGAGGGTGCTGCGTTGGTCGAAGCCAATCAACGCCAGCATCATGGCGCGATAGCTCGCCTCGGGCACGCTTGCCATGCACTCGCGTGCAAGCTCCATTCCCCTGGGATCAGGATCGTCGCCCACGAGTTCCTTCACCAGCGAGGGCGCCAGCGACTTCATCGTTTCGCCGCGATCGAGCGGCCCGAGCCGTGCGGCGATAAATGATTTCTGCCAATCGCCGTCGGCCTTGCCGAAGGCCGGGCTGGTCTGCGCCAGCACGATCGCGCGCGCCAGGTTTGGGGAGTGCACCAGCCATTTCTGGACGATCATGCCGCCGATGGAATGCCCGACCAGAATTGGCTTTCTAGCACCAAGCTGCTCGATGAATCGCTGAAGCGCATCCGCCAGGGCAGCGATGCTGACGCTGGGGAGCGATGCCGACCCACCATAGCCAGGCATGTCCCATGCAATCGCGTGGAAGCGGTCACCGAATGTGGCAAGCTGCTGCCGCCAGGCCCGTGCCGCACCGCCGATGCCATGCAGGAAAATCAGAGGTGTCCCGCCCGGATCGCCCGCTGCTTCATAGGCGAAGCGGCCGTCCTTTGTTATCATTGGCGCAGGCTGCGACACGCGACATCCTTTTGCTCGGCTCTTCGATGCTAACAGGCCTGTGAGGGATGGGAAGAGATAATTTTATACTTAAAGCAATTTTCGGGCCGGGGTCCGGCGTGCGGCTGTTGCGGCCGAGTCGAGCTTTGTTTGCAAAAATTTGAAGGTTAAAATATATCGAGAGAGCGATCAGCAGAATGCAAGGAAGCCAGCGCATGTCCGGATTACCGCATTCGCCGCACGCGCTGGTGACCGGTGGCGGTCGCGGCATCGGTCGCGCCATCGCAGCAGCGCTCGTCGAGGCCGGTGCCACGGTGACTGTCCTTGGGCGGAACGCTGCGACGCTTGAAGAGGCTGTCAGCGCAGGGGCAGCGCATTTTGCGGCCGTCGCCGACGTCTCGGACGAAACCTCAATGAAAGTCGCCATTTCTGAAGCGAGCGCGCGGAAGCCGATCGATATCCTGATCGCCAACGCGGGAAGCGCCGAGTCCGCGCCGTTCTCCAAATCCGACAGCGCCCTGTTCGCGCGCATGTTGGATGTCAATTTCATGGGCGTGGTCCATGCTGTCAGCGCGGTGCTGCCCGGGATGAAGGACCGTCCCTATGGTCGTATCGTCGCGATCGCGTCCACGGCGGGGCTCAAGGGATACGCCTATGTCAGTGCTTACACCGCGGCCAAGCACGCTGTGGTCGGTCTCGTGCGTTCCCTCGCCATTGAAACGGCCGGCAGCAACGTGACCGTCAACGCGGTGTGTCCCGGTTTCACCGACACCGATCTGGTCGCCGGCAGCATCGAGAACATCATGAAAAAGACGGGGCGTAGCCGCGAGCAGGCCATTGCCGAGCTCGCAAAGCATAATCCACAGGGACGACTGATCTCTCCTCAGCAGGTCGCGGATACCGTGCTCTGGCTGTGCGGGGAGGGCGCCGGCGCAATCACCGGGCAGGCGATCGCTGTTGCCGGTGGTGAGATTTAGCGCGCATGGCAAAGGCGCGGAACAAGGAAGCCAAGGAGATCGTATGAGCAGACCAGCCAATCCTGTGACCTTACCGCTTGCGGACTATTCGCCGCAGCACTTCCTGCTGGCCGTCGTCGATGGTGTTGCAACCGTGACGCTCAATCGCCCGGAACGGAAGAATCCGTTGACCTTCGAGAGCTATCGCGAACTCACCGATTTCTTTCGCGCCTGCGCCTTCGACGATGCGGTCAAGTCCATCGTCATGACTGGCGCTGGTGCCAATTTCTCGTCCGGCGGCGATGTGTTCGAGATCATCGGGCCGCTCGTGAAGATGGACACCAAGGGGCTGACGGCGTTTACGCGGATGACCGGCGACCTCGTCAAGGCGATGCGGGCCTGTCCGCAGCCGATCGTTGCTGCGGTTGAAGGCATTTGCGCCGGGGCGGGCGCGATCATCGCCATGGCGTCGGACATGCGGCTTGCGGCGAGCGGAGCCAAGGTCGCATTCCTCTTTAACAAAGTGGGCCTTGCCGGTTGTGACATGGGCGCCTGCGCGATCCTGCCGCGGATCATCGGACAGTCCCGCGCTTCCGAGTTGCTCTACACCGGCCGGTTCATGACCGCGGAGGAGGGCGAGCGCTGGGGCTTCTTCAGCCGCCTCGTCACCCCGGAGCAGGTGCTGCCGCAGGCTCAACTGCTCGCCAAGCAAATCGCGGAGGGCCCGACCTTTGCCAACACCATGACCAAGCGGATGCTGGCCATGGAATGGGCGATGTCGGTGGAGGAGGCGATCGAGGCGGAGGCTATTGCTCAGGCGCTGTGCATGACGACGGCCGATTTCGAACGGGCCTTCGAGGCCTTTGCCAACAAGGTCAAGCCCGTCTTCAGGGGCGACTAGGCCGGGCTTTGCCGGCAGCCTGCCGCAATGGGGACTTGCGCGCAATTAGTTTAGGCTTAAAATAGTTTCGGCGGGTTGAATTGGCGAGGCTCCCATGAAAGTCGCGATCATCGGTGGCGGACCTGCGGGTCTCTACGCTGCAATCCTGCTGAAGAAGCAGCGACCGAGCGCCGAGATCGCGGTATACGAGCGCAACCGCGCCGACGACACCTTCGGCTTCGGCGTGGTGTTCTCGGACGCCACGCTCGATAATTTCGAGAAGCACGACCTTCCGAGCTATCGCCGCATCACCCAGGAATTCGCCTACTGGGACGACATCGCAGTGCACTTCCGCGGAACGGTCCATCGGGTCGGCGGCAACGGCTTTTGTGGCTGCTCGCGGCAGAAGCTGCTCCTGATCCTGCAGGCGCGCGCGCGCGAACTGGGGGTCGTCCTGAATTTCGAAGCAGACGTCGAAGACGAATCCCGCTTCGCCGACGCCGATCTCATCCTGGTCGCGGACGGCATCAACAGCCGCTTCCGTGACAAATACGTCGATCATTTCGCGCCGGAAGTCGACCTCCGTACCAACAAGTTCGCCTGGATGGGCTCGACCAGGCCGCTGGATGCCTTCACCTTCATCTTCCAGGAGACGGAGTGGGGACCGTTCATTGCCCATGCCTATCAGTATGAAGCCGGACATTCGACCTGGATTTTCGAGACCGATCCGGAGACGTTCGAACGCGCCGGGTTGACAGGGCTGAACGAGACCCAGTCTGCTGCGCGAATGGCCGAGATCTTCGGCTGGTTCCTCGACGGGCACCAACTGCTCACCAACCGCTCGACGTGGCGCAACTTCCCCATGATCCGCAGCAAGCGGTGGGTCAAGGACAACATGGTTCTGCTCGGCGACGCCAAGGCGAGCGCGCATTTCTCGATCGGCTCGGGCACCAAGCTCGCGATGGAGGACGCGATCGCGCTGGCAGAGGCGATGGAGAAGGCACCCAGCATCAAGGCCGCGCTGGATGTCTATGAGCACGGCCGCCGCGAAGAGGTCGAGAAGACGCAGCACGCCGCCGACGTTTCGCTGGTCTGGTTCGAGCATGTCGACCGCTTCTGGGATTTCGATCCGGTGCAGTTCGCCTTCGGCGTGATGACGCGCTCGAAGGCGATCACCTATGACAATCTGAAACTCCGGGCTCCCGACTTCGTGGCGGAGGTCGAAAGATCGTTTGCCAAGCGTGTTCGTGACAGCGGTTTCGACGTCGACACCGAGAAGCCGATGGTGCCGCTGTTCCAGCCATTCCGGCTGCGCGAGATGGAGATCGCCAATCGCGCCGTGGTGTCGCCGATGTGCATGTATTCGGCGAAGGAGGGCATGCCGACCGATTTCCACCTGGTGCATTATGGATCGCGCGCGATCGGCGGCGCCGGCCTGATTTTCACCGAGATGACCTGCGTTGCCCGCGACGCCCGCATCACGCCGGGCTGCGCAGGACTGTGGAATGACGAGCAGGAGGCGTCCTGGCGGCGCATCGTTGATTTCGTCCATGCCAATTCAGCCGCAAAAATCTGCCTGCAACTGGGCCACGCCGGGCGCAAGGGTGCGACGAAGCTGATGTGGGACGGCATGGATCGTCCGCTCGAGGAGGGCGGCTGGGAGGTGTTCTCGGCATCGCCGCTGCCTTATTTCCCCGACAGTCAGGTTCCGCGCGAGCTCGATCGCGCCGGCATGAACGCAATAAGGGACGCTTTCGTGGCGGCGGCCGAGCGCGGCGAACGCGGCGGCTTCGACATGCTCGAGCTGCATTGCGCCCATGGCTATCTGCTTGCGAGCTTCATCTCGCCGCTGACGAACACCCGCACGGATGAGTATGGCGGCTCGCTGGCCAATCGCCTGCGCTTTCCGCTCGAAGTCTTCGTGGCGCTGCGGGCCGTGTGGCCGTCGCACAAGCCAATGTCGGTGCGCATTTCCGCGACCGACTGGGCCGAGGGTGGCATCGGCGGCGACGATGCGGTGGCGATCGCGCGCGCCTTTGCCGAGGCCGGCGTCGATCTCGTCGACGTCTCGACCGGGCAGACCGTGCGCGATGCGCAGCCGATCTATGGCCGCATGTTCCAGACCCCGTTCTCCGACCAGGTCCGCAATGAGGCGCGCGTGGCCACGATGTGCGTCGGCAATATCACGACGGCGGACCAGGCCAACACCATCCTGGCTGCGGGCCGGGCGGACCTCGTTGCGCTCGGGCGGCCGCATCTAGTCGATCCCTTCTTCACCATGCGGGCGGCGGCTTGGTACGGGGCGGACGACGCGTTCTGCCCGCCGCAATATCTTCCCGGAAAAGATCAGATTTTCCGCAACAGCGTGCGCGACCGGCAGGATCTCGAGGAGCTGAGAATTAAGGCTAAGCCCAAGACCCGGGCCGAGCTCAAGGCGGAGGCGACAAAGCCGCTTGCGGCGGAGTGACCGCCCGTGCGAATTTGGCCGCGTTGCCTGGTGTGTACCGAGTGGAGTGAGGGCGATGAAGGCGATTATCGTCGGTGGCGGTATCGGTGGTCTCACCACCGCATTGATGCTGCGCTCGCGGGGCCTCGCTTCCGAGATTTTCGAGCAGTCTGACACCATCCGCGAGCTTGGCGTCGGCATCAACACGCTGCCGCATGCCATGCGCGAGCTGGCAGGCCTCGGTTTGCTCCAGCAGCTTGACGATGTCGCGATCCGCACCGACCAGCTCTATTACCTCAACCGTCACGGCCAGGAAGTCTGGCGCGAGGCTCGCGGCATCGACGCCGGCCATGACGTGCCGCAATTCTCGATCCACCGCGGTCGACTTCAGGGCGTCATCCATCGTGCTGTCGAGGAGCGGCTCGGGCCGGAGGCCATCCACACTGGCTGCCGCCTCGGTGCCTTCACGCAGGACGAGAGCGGCGTCACCGCTTACTTCTTCGACCGCTCAGGCGCGCACATCCATACCGCGCGCGGCGACATCCTGATTGGTGCCGACGGCATCCATTCGCGGGTCCGTGACACGCTGTTCCCGAGCGAGGGGCCGCCATGCTGGAACGGCCTGATGCTGTGGCGCGGTGCGCGGGATTGGCCGCTGTTCCTCACCGGCAAATCGATGATTGTGGCCGGCGGGCTCAGCGCTAAGGTTGTGATCTATCCAATCGCGGAGGGATCGAGCCCGGCGAGCCGTCTCACCAACTGGGCGGTGCTGGTGAAGGTCGGCGAGGGCAATGTCCCGCCGCCACGAAAGGAGGACTGGTCGCGGCCGGGCCGGCGCGAGGAACTGATGCCGCATGTGGCGCGCTTTTCGGTGCCCTACGTTGACGTGAAGAGCCTGATTTCGGCCACGCCCGAGTTCTACGAATACCCGACCTGCGACCGCGATCCGTTGCCCTATTGGTCATCGGGCAGAGTCACGCTGCTCGGCGATGCCGCGCATCCGATGTATCCGGTCGGCTCCAATGGCGCCTCGCAGGCGATCCTCGATGCGCGCTGTCTCGCTGACGCGCTGGTGCGCGCCGAACATCCGCGCCAGGCATTGCTTGAATACGAGAAGAAGCGCCTGCCCATGACCGCGGACATCGTCCGCTCCAACAGGCGTGGCGGTCCCGAGGGCGTCATCGACGCAGTCGAGCAGCTCGCGCCTGATGGTTTCGACAATGTCGACAACGTGCTGAGCTATTCCCAGCGCGAGGCGATCGTGCGCGGCTATGCGACCAAGGCCGGCTTCGCCGCAGTGCCGGGACTTGCGGCGGTGCGGGCTTGAATCTAGCCGCCGGGAGGCGGCGGCAGGAAGTGGATGTTGAACTCGGCGGCCATCGCCACCACGTCCTCCGGCTTCTGTTCCTTCATGTTGTGGAGGCCCCAGAACAGGTCGAACAGCTTGCGGGTCGGTGACACCCAGAACAGCACCTTCGCGGTCTGCTCCGACTTGTTGAAGATGCCGTGCGGCACACCCATGCCGAGCCGGATCAGGTCGCCCGCGGTCGCCTGCGACTCGGAGTTGCCGAGCATGAAATCGAGCTTGCCCTCCAGCATGTAGAGATATTCATCCTGGTCGGGATGGATGTGCGGCGGCACGAACGTGCCCGGTGGCAGCGTCGCATGCCAGGAGAAGCTGTGCTCCGTGTTGCTCTTCGGCACATAGGTCTGGCCAAGAATGTTCCAGGAGATGCCCTGAATCCCCTCATTGGCCCGTGTGATGCCGGTGATTTCGCTCTTCATTGTGATCCTCCCTCAACGCGACGTGCGGCTTAGTTCGCCGCCTTGCAGTCCTTGGCGTAGCGGTCGCCGTAATTCTCAAAGACTTTCTGAACGATCTCGGTCTGGAACTTGCCGTCCGCGCGCTTGGCGACCTTGGTCAGATAGAAATCCTGGATCGGATAACCATTGGTGTTGAACTTGAAGGCGCCGCGCAGCGAGGTGAAGTCGGCCTTTTTCAGAGCGGCCGCGACCGCATCTTTGTTCGAGAGATCGCCCTTCACGGCCTTGACGGCGCTGTCGATCAGCATCGCGGCATCATACGCCTGGAAGGCGTAGGTGCCGGGCACGCCGTTAAAGGCGGCCTCGTAGGCGGCGACGAACTTCTTGTTCTGGGGATTGTCGAGATTGGGCGCCCAGTTCGCGCCGCCGAACATGCCGACCGCCGCGTCCTGTTGCGCCGGCAAGGTCGATTCATCCACCGTGAAAGCGGAGAGCACCGGAATGCTGTCGGCGAGGCCGGCCTGCTTGTATTGCTTGACGAGATTGACCCCGAGGCCGCCGGGCATGAACGTGAAGAGCGCATCCGGTTTCTGCGATGAAATCTTGGAAAGCTCCGGCTGGAAGTCCAGCGTGTTGAGCGGCATGTAGGATTCCTCGACGATCTCACCCTTGTAGTCGAGCTTGAAGCCGGCGACCGAGTCCTTGCCAGCCTGATAATTCGGCACCATCAGATACATGCGCTTGTAGCCACGATCCTGCGCGACCTTGCCGAGGATTTCGTGCACCTGATCGTTCTGATACGAGGTCACATAGAAGAACGGGTTGCAGTCCTTGCCGGCAAAAGTGGATGGGCCGGCATTGGGGCTGATCAGGAAGGTTTTCGATTCCGTCACCGGCCGGTGGATCGCCTGAAGGATGTTGGAGAAGATCGGGCCGACCACGAAGTCGACCTTGTCGCGCTCCAGAAGCCCCTTGACCTTGGTGACCGCTGCGTCCGGCTTCAATTCGTCGTCGACCACTACGACCTCGACTTCGCGGCCCCCCATCTTGCCGCCGAGATCCTTGACCCCGAGCGCAAAGCCGTCGCGAACCTGTTGGCCGAGTGCAGCGGCGGGTCCCGACAGGGTCACGATCACCCCCAGCTTGATCTTCTCCTGGGCGAGGGAAGGACTCACCGCGGTGCCAAGCAGCAAGGCGGCTGCGGCCAACGTCATTTGCGTCTTCATGATCTGTCCCCCGTGACAACAGGACTTGCGCTGCAAGCCGCTACTCCAATCCAAGTTTATGCCGATGATTGCTGCCGCGGCAAGCGAGCTCAAAGCGTCGTCATCCGGCGGGCAGCGGTGCATGCAAGTGGCGCGCCAATTATTTGAAGCCTAAAGAAATCGGCATGCGGTTGATTGTTGCGGCTTTACGCTTGCAGCCGGCGTCGATTTATTTGAAGCTCAAAACGTGGGGGATCCGTGCCGGGCGCCAATGCCGGCCGTGAGTGACTGCATCAACATGCTCGATTCCGAGACCAAGGCCGTCGAAACTCCGGAGGATCACGCCGAAGAGCTTCGGCTGTGGCTGCGCCTCTTGACCTGCACGACCCTGATCGAGGGCGAGGTTCGTGGCCGGTTGCGACAGCGCTTCGACGTCACATTGCCCCGTTTCGACCTGATGGCGCAGCTCGACAAGGCACCCGACGGCATGACGCTGTCCGACGTCTCCAAGCGCATGATGGTCTCGAACGGCAACGTCACCGGTCTGGTCGAGCGCCTCGTGGAATCCGGTCATCTCGACCGCCGCACGTCGGAGACCGACCGCCGCGTCCAGGTGATCCGGCTGACTAAACTCGGTCGCGGCGAGTTTCGCAGAATGGCCGCGGAACACGAAACTTGGATCGCCGATCTCTTCGCCGATCTGACGCCGAAGGATGTGCGCGAATTGATGCGGCTGCTCGCCAAGACCAAGGCATCGGCGCAGAAATCAGCCGCTCGCCGCCGGGCTTAGGTCCGCGGCTGAGGCACCCGCCAATACCGTTGCCGCCGGAAAAAGCACGGGATGCCCAAAATCCGCTATTGCGCGAAATTGCTTTAAGCCTAAAATGTTTCCGAGTGAGTGCTGCCGGGTGCTTTCCATGCTGAAAGGAGCGTGCGATGGCCAACGCCGCCAAGGTTCAAATCTCGGGCTCGCATGACGACAATGCCGCGACAGCCCATGTCGATGCGTTCGCGCGGCAGCATCTTCCGCCACGCGAGCTCTGGCCGGAATTCATCTTCACACGACCGGAACTGCAATATCCGCCCCGCCTGAACTGCGTCAGCTATTTCCTAGACCGCTGGGTCGAGCAGGGACATGGCGACGCTGCCTGCGTGATCAGCCCCGCCGTCAGCTACACCTATCGTGAGCTGCAGACGCTCGTGAACCGCATCGCCAATGTGCTGGTCGGCAAGCTTGGTCTCGTCACCGGCGGGCGCGTGCTGCTTCGCTCGGCCAACAATCCGATGATGGTCGCGACCTATCTGGCGGTGATCAAGGCCGGAGGCATTGTGGTGGCGACGATGCCGCTGTTGCGCGCCAAGGAGCTGTCCTATCCGATCCAGAAGGCGGAGATCACACTCGCGCTCTGCGATGGCAAGCTCGCCGAGGAAATGGAGAAAGCGAAAGCCGCAGCCCCCAGCCTCAAGCGCGTGGTCTATTGGGGCACCGGCAGTGGCGACTCGCTCGAGGCGCTGATGGGGGATGCAAGTCCGGAGTTCAAAGCTGTCGATACTGCATCCGACGACGTCTGTCTGATCGCTTTCACGTCGGGCACGACCGGCGATCCCAAGGGCACCATGCATTTCCACCGTGACATGCTGGCGGTCTGCGATGGTTATGCGCGCAACATCCTGCGGGCGGAGCAGACGGATCGCTTCGTCGGCTCGGCACCGCTCGCCTTCACGTTCGGCTTCGGCGGCGTGCTGTTTCCGATGCACATCGGCGCCTCCTTTGTCGTTCTGGAGAAGACGGCGCCCGACGACATTCTGAATGCGATCGAGCAGTACAAGACCACGGTCTGTTTCACCGCGCCGACTGCGTACCGGGCGATGATCGGCAAGCTTCCGGGCCGCGATATTTCCTCGCTTCGCAAATGCGTGTCCGCCGGCGAGACGCTGCCCAAGCCGACATTCGATGCCTGGCTGAAGGCGACCGGCATCAAGCTGATGGACGGCATCGGCTCGACCGAGCTGCTGCACATCTTCATCAGCGCGACCGAGGACGAGATCCGCCCCGGTGCGACGGGCAAGCCGGTGCCGGGGTATGAAGCGAAGATCGTCGACGATTCCGGCAATGATTTGCCGCCGGGCACGATGGGACGGCTCGCGGTCCGCGGGCCGACCGGATGCCGCTATCTCGCCGACGAGCGGCAGCGCAAATACGTCCAGAACGGCTGGAACATCACGGGCGACACCTATCTGATGGATAGCGACGGCTATTTCTGGTATCAGTCGCGCTCGGACGACATGATCGTATCGGCCGGCTACAACATCGCAGGCACGGACGTCGAGGCGGCGCTGCTCACGCATCCCTCCGTCGTCGAATGCGGGGTCGTCGGCGCGCCAGACGAGGCGCGCGGCATGATCGTGAAGGCCTATGTCGTTGCCGCGCCGGGCGTAACGCCGGATGCCGAGCTCGTGGCTGCGTTGCAGGAGCATGTCAAACGCGAGATCGCGCCATACAAATATCCGCGCGCGATCGAGTTCGTGACGCAGCTACCGAAGACCGAGACCGGCAAACTAAAGCGCTTTGCCCTGCGGCAACTGGCGCAGACTGCGGTGACGTCCTCCGGCGTCGTGGCGGGATGAGAGAAGGATAAAGAATTGTCCGTGATGACGCCGAAAGGTCCGCAGCTTGCGGCGCTGCCGACAGCAGCCGAGGACGAAACCCGCTCCAGGGCGCAGGTGCTCCAGCCGTCCGGTTGGCCGGTGCCGAAAGGCTATGCCAACGGCATTGCCGCCGAGGGACGCATAGTCGTCACTGGCGGCGTCATTGGCTGGGATGCCGAGGAGCGTCTCGCGGAGGGTTTTGTCGCGCAGGTGCGCCAAACCCTAGGCAACATCGCCGCGATCCTCGCGGAGGCCGGCGCGCAGCCAGAGCATCTGGTGCGCCTGACCTGGTACGTCGTCGACATGGAGGAGTACCTGGCGAACCTGAAAGAGCTCGGCAAGGCCTACCGCACCATCTTCGGCGCGCACTATCCGGCGATGGCGCTGGTTCAGGTCGTCCGACTCGTCGAGAAGGCGGCGCGCGTCGAAATCGAAGCCACCGCCGTCATTCCGCGCTGAACCGACGGCTGGCCCAGCTCGTCTTTTTTAGGTTCGCCTTGGCGAGATCACCTAGTCCTCAGGCTCCGCATCCGGCGCAAGATCGGCGGAGCGGAACGGCTTGGCCTTGTCGAGTTTCCGGTAGGCGCGCGAGGCGGTCCGCAACAGTTTCTTTTCGCGCTTGCGGTTGAGGAAGCGAATGCCCGCCTCGGGAACGGCCTCGTTCAATGACGCCGCCAAGGTTTGCCCTCGCGCATCGTCATTCAATCGCCCGAGGGACTTTTGCGCCTTGCGCAATTGCTTGAGGATCGACTGCTGTTTTGTCAGCGACTCGTCTGCGAACAGGTCCTCGAGCGACTCGATCGAATAGGTCAGCCGTTTGTTGAGAAGCCGCAGCTTGTGCCGTTTCTCGACATCGAGCTTGCGGAGCTTGCGTGCTTTCTTCAGCAGCGTCTTTTCCCATTCCGTGAGTTTCGCTGTTGCGTGGCCGGCGAGCGTGCAGCGGCGTAGCCTGATAGCTTCCTTGCTGCGCCGGGTCGACCAGGGGCCGCTCTCGATCCAGGCTGACGTCTGCGCGACGAGATGGCGATACGGCGCGGATTGCAGCGCGCGCGCCAACTGGCGATGGCTCTCGGCGCGCTTCTCGTCCCAGTGCTGGAGCTCGGCAATCACGGTCAACTCGCCGCCACTTTCGGCGATGACCCGCTCGATCGCCACGTCGAGGTCCCGCACCATGCCGAGCTGGCTGTTCAGCCATTTCAGTTCGGTCCAGACCTCCGGCCGAAGGGCGTCATCGACCATCGGCGAGAAGAAGCGGATGGCGGTGCGCAGATGCGTCAGTGCAATCCGGATCTGGTGCAGTGCCTCGGGATCGCCACGGCAGGTGCCGTCATGCTGGGCGCGAACGGCGGCGAGGTGACGGCGGGCGATGATCCGGAACGCCGTGTCGCAGACCATGCCGGGGCTGAGGCGGCCGGGCAGGGCATTGCGCCTCGCCGCAGGCTTGACGCGCGCGGCCGTCGAACTCGTGCTGGGTCGCGCCATTTGCAGATTGCCTTACTTGCTCTCGGCGATCGCGTCCCGGCAGTTCTGGAGCGTCTGCTCTTGCGTCCCGGATGCATCGATGGTCGCCCAACCGACATGGCCGATATTATAGTGCTCTTGCAGCGCGGCAACCTCTTGCGTGGCGTCGGATGCGTCGCCCCGGCGGCCTCCGATCCGCGCCTGCCGGATCGCGAGGTCTGCAACCAGAAACAGGCCGCTCAGCGGCACGTTGCGCTCGCGCGCCAGTGGGGCAACCGCGTCTCGTTCGTCCTCACGGGCGAACACGCCGTCGATGATTGCTGAATGGCCTTGCGCCAGCACCCGCCCGGCGTGCTGAGCCAATATCTCGTAAACGCGGGCCGTGACCTCCGGTGTGTATGCGGATGCCGGCAGCCGGTCCGTTTCCTCCACCCCGAACATCTGCTTGCGGACGAGGTCGCTGCGCAGCACGACGGCGCCCGGCTGCGGCGTAACGTCGGGCGCGAGCGCGCGTGCCAAAATCGTCTTTCCGGTGCCTGACAGCCCGCCGATTGCAATCAGTCGGGGAGCGGGCGGCTGGATCAGCGCGCGGGCGAGGCCAAAATAGCGCCGTGCCCCGTCGAGAAGGCCCGGATCACCGGAATGCGGCGGCTTCAGCCGTGCCAGCGCGACCTGAGCGCGGATCGCCGCCCGGACGGACATGAACAGCGGCAGTGCGGAGAGCGCGTCGAGATTTTCGACCGGAGTCGCGGCGAGATAGCGGTTCAGCACGATATTGGCCGCGCGTGGCTGATCGTGGTGCAACAGATCCATCAATCCGAATGCGAGATCGTAGACCACGTCGGTGGTTGCCATCCGGGCGTCGAACTCGATGGCGTCGAACAGCACCGGCCGCTCGTCGATCGACACGATGTTCGCAAGATGCAGGTCGCCATGGCAGCGGCGCACGAAGCCTTGACGGCCGCGCTGTTCGAGCAAAGGCCGGAGGCGGAGGAACATTGCGTGCGAGTCTCTGCCGAGTTCTGCGATCTCTTCGGTTTCGAAATGATTGCCGGTCCGCAGGCCATTGCTGTTGCCATCGATCAGGCCGGGGATGGAGGAAACCCATGCGTTGCCGTCGGCGCAAACAGCCTGCGCATGCGAAGCCGCGATCGCGTCGGCGACAGCCAAGGCAAAAGTGTCATCCAGTGCTCCGGCCTTGGCCAGATGATTCAGCGTCCGGCTTTCGTCGAAGCGCAACATGTCGACCGCATACTCGATCGGCCGGCCGCTTCCGTCCACCTTCACCGATCCATCGGGCTCTTCCGTGATCGCCACGACGCGGTGATAGATCTGCGGCGCCAGCGGCCGGTTGATCCTGATCTCCTCCTCACACGCCGCCTTGCGCTTCTCGAGCGTTGAGTAATCGAGGAATGGAAACTGCACGGCACGCTTGATTTTCAGGGCGCGCCTGCCTTCGAGGAAGACCGAAGCTGCGTGCGTATCGATCCGCCTCACGTTCGGATGACCCGCGGAATTGGTGAGCGCCGCAAAGATCCGGTCCTGGGTCGCAGAATCGTCTGTCATTCCAGCTGGTACGTCCAGATGCGTCGGAAGCGGCTCACCCCGCGATCAGGGTAATCCATAGAAGCAGATCGCGGCCAGTCCTTGACTTCGGTCAACGCCTGTCTCCTTCCGACCGGTCGGAGTTCCCGGGCTTGACGAGGATCAAGCGTCCCAACCAAAGCCGGCCTATTCTGGCGCCTGAGGAGATCCCGATGCCCATCAAGGACGTCTTTCTGCCGCTCGTCGGCCAGCCACGCGGCCCGGCCCTTGCTGCGATCGAGACATGCGTGGCCGTTGCCGCCGACCTCGGCGCCAGGATCACCGCGCTGGCACTTGAGGAGGATGTCTTCGTGCGGCCGAAGGTGATGCTCCCCGATGCGACCGAGGCAAACCGGGCGCTTGGCGCGGGCGACAGTCAGCATCTCCTGGATGCGTTCACCCGCGCAACCTCCCGCACCGGCATTCGCGCTCAAAGCCGGTCGGCCAAGGTGCCGGCAGACCAGATCGCGTCAGTCCTGGCCGAGCACGGACGCTTCAGCGATCTCACGCTGCTCCCCGTGACGCCACACGACAGCCGAACCGAGCACATCATCGAGACGCTGCTGTTCGAATCCGGCCGGCCAGTGCTGCTCTGCCCGGAGCAGCATGTGGACGAGCTGCGCCCGGAATTGGAGAACGTCATGATCGCCTGGGATCATTCCGCGCGTGCGGCGCGTGCGGTCGGCGACGCGCTGCCTATCCTTCAGGCAGCAGCCCTGGTCCGCGTGGTGACCGTGGCGGACGACAAGTCCGACGCGATCGTGCAATCCGGCACGGCTCTCGTCGATCATTTGAGGGAACACGGGGTCTACGCCTCGTTCGAAACCGCGAAGGGCAACGGCAGCTCGATTGGCAAGGTGCTCGGAAGCTGGGCGAATTCCCATGCCATCGATGCGATCGTGATGGGCGCCTACCATCATTCGCGCCTGAACGAGATCGTTTGGGGCGGTGTGACAAAGACCGTCATTGGCGAGCCACCGTGCTGGGTTATGCTCTCGTACTAGGCGGGTCGCCAGTTTATTGGGCTTGATCGTCAACCATCGGAACCACCACCGACCGGGCGCATTTGCTTTCATGTCAACCTATCGTCTGAAGAACCTGCTGTCGCCGCGTTCGGTCGCGCTCGTCGGTGCGAGCGCCCGCCCGGTGTCCGTTGGACGCGCCGTTCTGGAGAACATCCGTAAGGCTGGATTCACGGGACAGTTCGGCCTCGTCAATCCGCGCCATGCCGAGATCGGCGGCGTCGCGGCGGTGGACAGCCTCGATCAATTGCCGTTCGTGCCCGAGCTTGTGATCATCACCGCGCCGGCGCGCGCGGTTCCCGGCATTGTCGATCAAGCCGGGCGGCGCGGCTCGGCGGGTGCCCTGATCGTCTCGGCCGGGCTCGGCCACGGACCGGGGTCCCTGCACGAGGCCGCCATCACTGCGGCCCGCAAATACGGCATGCGGCTGATCGGGCCGAACTGCCTGGGCATCATGATGCCCGGCGTGAGCCTCAACGCGAGTTTTGCCGCGCACATGCCGGGGCCCGGGAATCTCGCGCTGATCTCGCAATCGGGCGCGATCGCGGCCGGCATGGTCGATTGGGCCGCGCAGCGCGGCGTCGGCTTCTCCGGCATCGTCTCTATCGGCGATCAAATCGACGTCGATCTTGCCGATCTGCTCGACTATTTCGCGATGGATCACAAGACCCGCGCGATTCTGCTCTACATCGAATCCATCAAGGACGCGCGCAAGTTCATGTCGGCCGCGCGTGCCGCGGCGCGCGTGAAGCCGGTCGTCGTGGTGAAGTCCGGCCGAATGGCGCAGGGCGCGAAGGCGGCCGCCACCCATACCGGTGCGCTCGCGGGGGCCGACGCCGTCTATGACGCGGCGTTCCGCCGCGCGGGCGTCCTGCGGGTCTCCGATCTGCGCGAGCTGTTCGATTGCGCCGAGACGCTGGGCCGCGTCGAGTCGCCGGCGGGAAAGCGCCTCGCCATCCTGACCAATGGCGGCGGCATCGGTGTCCTCGCCATCGATCGATTGGTCGAGCTCGGCGGCATTCCGGCGAGCATCTCGGCCGACGCGCGCAAGAAACTCGACGAGGTGCTGCCGCCGACCTGGTCCGGCGCAAATCCCGTCGACATCGTAGGTGACGCCGATGCGTCGCGCTATGCGGCGGCGCTCGACGTGTTGCTTGCCGATCCCGACAACGATGCGGTCCTCGTCCTCAACGTGCAGACCGCGATCGCCTCGGCTGCCGATATCGCAACGATGGTGACCGAACGCGTCAAGGCATATCGCGAGAAGCACCGCAATTGGGCCAAGCCCGTGCTCGCCTCGTGGATCGGAGCAGACCAGAACATCATCGAAACACTGTCCGGCGCCGGCATCCCGAACTATCCGACCGAGGATGATGCCGTGCGCGGCTTCATGTACCTCGTGAGGCACCGCGAAGTCGTGGAGGAGCTGAGCCAAGTTCCACCGGCGATGCCCGACACGTTCGTGCCGGACGCACGTGCCGCAAGACAGATCGTAGCTGCTGCCATCGCAGACGGCCGCCAATGGCTCGAACCCGTCGAGATCAAGCACCTGCTCGAAGCCTACGATATCGCGATGGTGCCCACATACGCCGCGGGCGATGTCGAGCAGGCGGTGGCCTACGCGAAAGACATCTTTGCGCAAGGCGCCACCGTCGTGCTGAAAATCATGTCGCGCGACATCGTCCACAAATCCGATGTCGGCGGCGTCGTGCTCAATCTGACGACGGTCGAGGCGGTGCGCGCCGCCGCTACTGATATTCTCGGTCGGGCGAGAAAGCTGCGTCCCGAAGCCCGCATCGAGGGCGTCATCGTGCAGGCGATGGTGGTGAAGGCTAAGGCGCGCGAGTTGATTCTGGGCCTCGCCGACGATCCGACCTTCGGCACGGTCGTTGTGTTCGGCCGCGGCGGGACCGCGGTCGAGATCATCAACGACAAGGCGCTTGCGCTTCCGCCGCTCGATCTGCAACTGGCCCGCGACCTGATCGACCGCACGCGCGTGTCCCGGCTGCTTCGCGCTTACCGGGACGTGCCGGCGGTGAGGCCCGACGCCGTCGCCATGGTCCTGGTCAAGCTGGCGCAGATGGCCGCCGACATTCCCGAGATCCGCGAATTCGACATCAATCCGCTGCTGGCGGATGAAACCGGCGTGACCGCGGTCGACGCTCGCGTCGCGGTCGGGCCGCCGCAACGGAAGTTTGCCGGCTCGGGCGCCGCCAACTTCGCCGTTCGGGCCTATCCGTCGCAATGGGAGCGCCGCCTCAAGCTCAAGGAGGGCTGGCGGATCTTCGCGCGGCCCCTGCGTCCGGAGGACGAGCCGACCATCCACGCATTCCTGCGTCATGTCACGGCGCACGACCTTCGTCTGCGTTTCTTCGCGCCGATGAAGGAGTTCACCCACGAGTTCATCGCGCGCCTGACCCAGCTCGACTACGCGCGGGCGATGGCCTTTATCGCATTCGACGAGGCGACCGGTGAGATGGTCGGCGTGGTCCGACTCCATTCGGACTCGATCTACGAGAGCGGTGAATATGCGATCCTGCTGCGGTCCGACCTCAAGGGCAAGGGTCTGGGATGGGCCCTGATGCAGCTGATCATCGACTACGCGAGATCGGAGGGCCTCAAAGCGATCTCGGGTGATGTTCTCAGGGAGAACACCACCATGCTGGAGATGTGTCGCCAGCTCGGCTTCGATGTGAAGCCGGATCCGACCGAGCCGGATATCTGCGATGTCAGGCTGAAGCTCTGAGCGCGCCGCTACAGCTGGCCTTGAGACAGGTCAAGCCGGCCGCCCCATGCTAGCCTAGAACTGCCGGCTGAACGGGCCCCGGTTGTCCCGATGAGGTGGAATCGTGAACTCCGAACCGCTGTTGCTGGCGAGGCCCTCCGGCGAAGAGCTGAAATTGTGCCCGGAAGGGCCGTGGATTGCCGCGAACGTGTCGATGCTGGAGACGTTGTCCCGGTCGGTCGGGGCGGACGTCGATCGATCCAGAGCCGTGACGCTGGACTTGTCGGGCGTCAGTGCGCTCGACACGCTCGGCGCCTGGGTCCTGGAAAAGCTATCGCGCAGGGCCTCATCATCCGGTCGACCGGCCGAATTTGTCGGTGTCGCCGACCATTTCAGTGGCCTGATGGAGGAGGTGCGTCAGGTCAACCGCCACACGCCGCTGCCGGCGCCCGCACCCAACCCGATTGTGCTCAGGCTGAACGATCTAGGCAAGTCCGCGGTCGGCGCGCGCGAAGACATCACGATCTTTCTCCAAATGCTGGGCGCGTTGTTCATGGCCGTGATCGGCGTGCTGCGCCGGCCGCGCTCGCTGCGGCTGACATCGCTGATCTATCAGCTCTACCGCATCGGCTGGCAGGCCATCCCCATCGTCGTGTTGATCACCTTCCTGATCGGCGCCATCATCGCCCAGCAGGGATTCTTCCATTTCCGCAGGTTCGGCGCGGAGTCCTACACTGTCGACATGGTCGGCATCCTGGTGCTGCGCGAGCTTGGCGTGTTGATCGTCGCCATCATGGTCGCCGGCCGCTCGGGAAGCGCCTACACTGCCGAGCTCGGCTCGATGAAGATGCGCGAGGAGATCGATGCGCTCTCGACCATGGGCCTCGATCCCGTCCACGTCCTGATTCTGCCGCGGGTTGCGGCCCTGGTGATTGCGCTGCCGATCCTTGCTTTCATCGGATCGATTGCCGCACTCTATGGCGGCGGCCTGGTCGCGCAGTTCTACGGCGGTATGGCGCCGGCGATCTACATCGCGCGGCTGCACGAGGCGATCTCGGTCACCCATTTCGAGGTGGGCATCCTGAAGGCGCCGTTCATGGCGCTGGTGATCGGAGTAGTCGCCTGCAGCGAGGGCTTGCGCGTGAAGGGTAGCGCCGAATCGCTGGGACGACAGACCACGACGTCGGTGGTCAAGTCGATCTTCCTGGTGATCGTGCTCGACGGCCTGTTCGCGATCTTCTTCGCCTCGATCGGAATGTGATCATGGGCGAATCGCAAGAGCAGTTCGCGATCCGCGTCCGCGACCTCGTGGTCGGCTTCGGCCGACAGACCGTGCTCGATCATCTGTCGCTCGACGTGCGCCGGGGTGAGATCCTCGGGCTCGTGGGGGCGTCCGGTGGCGGCAAGTCGGTGCTGATGCGAACCATCATCGGCCTCATCCCGCGCCAAGGCGGGACCATCGAGGTTACGGGACGGCCAATCGGCGGCCGCACCGAAGGTGCGGCCACGACCTGGGGCATCCTGTTCCAGCAGGGCGCGCTGTTCTCCTCGCTGACGGTCCGGCAGAACATCCAGTTTCCGCTCCGTGAAAATCTCGTCCTGTCGCAGGAGCTGATGGACGAGATCGCGATCGCCAAGCTCGAAATGGTCGGGCTGCGGCCCCAGGATGCCGATAAATCTCCGGCGGAGCTATCCGGCGGCATGACCAAGCGCGTGGCGCTGGCGCGCGCGCTCGCGCTCGATCCGCCGATCCTGTTCCTGGACGAGCCGACCTCAGGCCTCGATCCGATCGCGGCGGGTGATTTCGATGCGCTGATCGGGACCCTGCAAAAGACCCTCGGCCTCACCGTGTTCATGGTCACCCATGATCTGGCGAGCCTGACCACGGTCTGCGATCGGGTCGCCGCTCTCGCCGACGGCAAGATCATGGCGGTCGGTCCGATGCGCGAACTGCTGCAATCCGAGCATCCCTGGGTGCGCGCCTATTTCCACGGCAAGCGCTCGCAGATGCTGCAACACGAGATGAGATGAGACATGGAAACCCGCGCTCCCTACGTGCTGATCGGCAGTTTTGTCCTGGCGGCGATCCTCGCGGTGTTCGGCTTCGTCTATTGGCTGAACAACACCGGCGGGATCGGGCCGCGCACCAGCTATCACGTGCAATTCCAGGGCCCGGTGCCCGGTCTTCTGGTCGGCGCCGGCGTGCTGTTCAACGGCATCCGCGTCGGCGAGGTCACCCAGCTCGGGCTTGCGCCGGACAATCCACGCTTTGTCAATGCGACGATCTCGGTTGCTTCAACCACGCCGGTGCGTGCCGACAGCAGGGTCGGGCTCGATTTCCAGGGGCTGACCGGCGTGCCGGTGGTGACGCTTGAGGGAGGCGTCATCGTCACTAAATCCGGCGAGCCCCAGACCTTGATTGCCGAGGCCGGTGCGGGCCAGAGCATGACGCAGGCCGCGCGCGATGCACTGCGGCGGGTCGACACCGTGCTGGAGGACAATTCGGGCCCGCTGAAGGACACCATCGCCAATCTCAAGACCTTCTCCGACGGGCTTGCGCGCAACACCGGCAAGATCGACGGCATTTTGGCGGGCCTGGAGAAGATGACCGGCGGCGGAACGCCGGCGCAGAAAGTCACCTATGATCTGCGCACGCCGCAGAACCTCGGTCCGGGCGGCAAGACGCTCTCGGCGTCACTGGCCATCCCCGAGCCGACAGCGGTCGCCATGCTCCAGACCCAGCGCATGCTGTTCGCGCCGGGCGGCGATAATCCGGGCTTTGCGGACTTCCTCTGGGCCGACAGCATTCCCAAGCTGATACAGGCGCGTCTGATCGACAGTTTCGAGAACTACGACATCGCCCACGCGCCGTTGCGCACGGCCGATCTCGGGCAGGCGGACTATCAGCTGCTGATCGACATCAGGCGCTTCCGCATTGCCACCGAGGGGGAGACGCGGGTCGAAATCGGGCTGTCGGCGCGGATCGTCGACAAGAACGGCAAGGTGATCGCCTCGCGTCTCCTCGAGACCAGCGAAAAGCTCGACAAGGTCGAGCCCGCCATAGCGGTCGCAGCGTTCGGTGTGGCCTTCACGCGCATCGCGAAGGAGCTGATCGGCTGGACGGTGCAGGCGGTGTGAGGGCGGCTATTCCAAGGTCTTGAGGTAGGACAGGAGATCGTGGATCTGGTCCGGACTGAGCTCGAAGGCCGGCATGTCGGCGTGGCCGGTGTTGATGCCCTCGGCCAGCGCCTCCCCAAGGCTCTCGATGGGATAGCGCTGGTGCAGGGTCCGCAGCGGCGGTGCGATCTTGAGCGGACTGTTCGACGCACGGTCGATCGCGTGGCAGCGCGCGCAATTGGCTCGCGCAAAGGCCTTGCCGCGTTGTTCGGCCGTCGGGGCCGCCAGGGCAGGCGTGATCAGAAGCGACCCGATCAAGCCGTGACGCAGCATTCCTTGCAGCATGTAAAGCGACCCCATCTACGCCTGGGAGAAGAATAGGGCGGGGATTCCCTCCAAAATTGATCTGGGTCAACCGGCTTTGGCGCACTGCAGTAAAATGCAGCTGCGCGGCGGAATGGGCCTGATGGGCAGCCGGCGCTTGGAGGGGTCGATGAAGCCCGTGGGCACGATTGAGCCGAACTGGCAGCTCTGCAGCGATTGCGCCGTCCGCGCATCAGCGGTTTGCTCGTCGCTGGATGCGGTCGAGCTTCGGGAATTCGAGCATCTCGGTCGGCGCGTCCATTTTTCCTCAGGCGAGACTGTGTTCTCCGAGGAGGACATCACGACCTCGTTCTACAATCTTCTTGAGGGCGTCATGCGGCTGTATAAGCTGCTGCCCGATGGCCGCCGGCAGATCGTGGGCTTTGCCTTGCCCGGCGATTTCCTGGGGATGAATATTTCGGGCAGGCACAATTTTTCGGCCGATGCGATCGGCGCGGTGACCGTATGCCAGTTCGCGAAGTCACCCTTCGGCCGTTTCATCGAGGATGGGCCGCATCTCCTCAGGCGGATCAACGAGCTGGCGATTCGCGAGCTGAGCCAGGCTCGGGACCACATGGTCCTGCTCGGCCGCCGTTCGGCGGACGAAAAGGTTGCGCCCTTTCTGCTCGGCTGGCGCGAGCGGCTGGTCTCGCTGAAGCGGGCGTTGGACACGGTTCCGCTTCCAATGAGCCGCCAGGACATCGCCGACTACCTCGGTCTGACCATCGAGACCGTCAGCCGCACCTTCACCAAGCTGGAGCGCCACGGCGTGATCGAGATCATTCATGGCGGGATCAGCCTGCTCGATCCGGCGAAGGTCGAGGCCTTGGCCGCAGCCTGATTCCGACGCAGCGCTGCTCGATTTTGATCGGGATCAATGCATTCGGCCGCCTGCCCCGGATAATGCCTGAAACCACAGCGGAGGGCATCATGCCGGCTGACGCGTTGCTTATGAGCACCATTGTCGTGGCAATCTTTGTCACATTCGCCGGGGCTCTGGCCTGGGCAGACCGGCAAACCAGTGCAGGCCGGCCCGAGTCGGACGTCAAGCGTCGAAGCTTCTGAGATCACCGTCCCATCTTGCGGCGCCCGCGGGGCGGGCTATGCCGTGCGAGTTCGGGACGGTTGGCCGCGCCTCAACGCAAGGTGGCGTGCGGCACTTGCAACTCTGCATCGACTGGGACGCATTGGCTCATCCTTCGGCTGCCGGCTTTAGGCCTGACCGCGGCATTTTCGCCGCGTTTGCCTCAGATAGGGCGCATGCTTTCCGGTTGAAAAACTGGGCTACACTGACTACGCAGGGACCCCAGTGCCTCGCAGTCTTAGGAGCCCAATGGCGTGCCTCAGGACAAGACCGGCGACGACCCCCGACAAGCGGCGGGGAATAAATTATCGGTCCTGCGCAAGCACCCGATCTTTGCGGATCTGGAGCCGGAGGCGCTGGATCAGCTCTGCCGTTACGCCAAGCACACCACGGTGAAGCGCGGCGCGACGATCGCCGCCAAGGGCGATCCCGGCAACAATCTGTTCGCGGTGATCACAGGGACGGTGAAGATTTCCTCTTCGTCGCCCGACGGCCGTAACGCCATTCTCAATCTGATCGGTCCCGGAGAGATCTTCGGCGAGATCGCGGTGCTCGACGGCGCCCCCAGGTCGGCCGATGCGACCGCCAACACCAATTGCGAGCTCTACATCATCGATCGCCGGGACTTCCTGCCGTTCGTGAAGAGCCAGCCGGCGCTCGCGATGAAATTCATCGAGCTGCTCTGCGCGCGACTGCGCTGGACCAGTCAGCAGGTCGAGCAGGTGATCCTGCAAAATCTGCCGGGCCGGCTTGCGAGCGCGCTGCTCGGCCTCACCGAAGAGCGCAAGTTCGACTCCGGCAGTGGCACGCTCGCCATCACGCAGCAGGAGATCAGCGAGATGGTGGGCATGACGCGCGAGAGCATCAACAAGCAATTGCGCGCCTGGGCGGGCCGCAACTGGGTTCGCCTCGAGCACGGCGCCATCGTCGTGCTCGACATTAATGCCTTGCGCGAACTCGCCGAGAGCGGGCTCGACAGCTAGCTGTTGATGATCGCGACGGCGCGGGTCCAGCCCGCGGAGGCCCGCTCGATCTTCACCGGAAAGCACGAGACGGTGAACCCGGTCGAAGGCAGCTGGTCGAGATTGTGCAGCTTCTCGAGGTGGCAATAGCCGATGTGCCGCCCCGCCTTGTGGCCCTCCCAGATCAGGCCGGCATCTTTCGTTTCGGCATATTTCTTCGCGGTGTGGACGAACGGTGCGTCCCAGCTCCAGCCGTCGGTGCCGGTCAGCCGCACGCCGCGTTCGAGCAGATACATGGTGGCCTCGTAGCCCATGCCGCAGCCTGAGCTGACATAGTCGGCTTGGCCGAACCTGGCGCCGGCACCGGTGTTGACGACGACGATCTCCAGCGGCGACAGCGCATGCCCGATCCGCCTCAACTCCTTCTCGACGTCGTCGGCGCTCGCCACATAGCCGTCGGGCAGATGCCGGAAGTCGAGCTTCACGCCGGGCTGAAAGCACCATTCCAGCGGGACCTCGTCGATCGTCCATGACCGCTCGCCGCGATTCATGGTTGGATGGAAGTGCCAGGGCGCGTCGAGATGCGTGCCGTTGTGGGTCGACAGCGAGACCTGCTCGACGGCCCAGCCCTGGCCGTCCGGCAGGTCCTGTGCCGTGAGGCCGTCGAAGAACTGCAGCATCCGCGGCAGGCCCTGCTGGTGATCGATGTACTGGATCGTCGGGTGATTGCCCGGCGGATCCGCCGTCACGTCGTTTCTGAGCGGCACGGAGATGTCGATCAGCTTCCGCGGCATAGGCATTCCTCGGGATGGTCCGTTTTGCTTCGCAGCATCTTGAGGGGGCCGCACCGGCGGCGTCAAGCAACGCGCATGAACGCTTGCAGCGTCAGACGACAGATGATTTCGGAAAAACTGGACGAGGAGCCGGCTGTCTGCCCAAAGCCGGTCTCATCCATCGATGCAACTCTAGCATTGATCGATGCCGGATTTGGCTTGGACAGAGAATGCCGCGCGCCCTAGGGACGACGATGGCGCTTGACTTCACACCGGAAGTGGAGCGACCCAAGGCGGCCCGCAGCATCTGCCCAACGATATAATCACCTCAGGAGGAAGCCCAGATGAAGATACTCACCGGCGTCATCGCAGCCGCTCTGCTGGCGGTCTCAGCCCCCTTGGCGACCGCACGCGATTTCCGTTCCGCCGACATCCATCCCGCCGATTATCCAACCGTCGAGGCCGTCAAGTTCATGGGCAAGCAGCTCGCCGCGGCGAGCGGCGGCAAGCTCGGCGTGAAGGTGTTCCCCAACGGTGCGCTGGGCTCCGAGAAGGACACCATCGAGCAGCTCAAGATCGGCGCCCTCGATATGATGCGGATCAACGCATCGCCCTTGAACAACTTCGTGCCGGAAACCATCGCGTTGTGCCTGCCCTTCATCTTCCGGGACACGCAGCACATGCGCACTGTCCTTGACGGCCCGATCGGCGACGAGATCCTGGCGGCTATGGCGCCCGCAGGCCTGATCGGCCTTGCCTATTACGACAGCGGCGCCCGGTCCATTTACACCGTCAAGGTACCGATCAAGTCGCTCGCGGACGTCAAGGGTCTGAAGATTCGCGTCCAGCAATCTGACCTGTGGGTCGGCATGATCCAGAGCCTCGGGGCCAATCCGACCCCGATGCCCTATGGCGAGGTCTATACCGCTCTCAAGACCGGTCTGGTGGACGCTGCCGAGAACAACTGGCCCTCTTACGAGTCCTCGCGCCACTTCGAGGCCGCCAAGTTCTACAACGTCACCGAGCACTCCCTGGCGCCCGAAGTTCTCGTGATGTCCAAGACGGTCTGGGACACGCTGAGCAAGGAGGACCAGGCGATGGTCCGCAAGGCGGCCAAGGAATCGGTGCCCGTCATGCGCAAGCTCTGGGACGAACGCGAGCAGGCCTCCCGCAAGACGGTCGAAGCGGCCGGCGTTCAGGTCGTGACGATCGCCAACAAGGCGGAATTCGTCGACGCGATGAAGCCGGTGTACGACAAGTTCGCGGGTGACGAGAAGCTGAAGAGCCTCGTCAAGCGTATCCAGGACACGAAGTAAGGCCATAGCGTCGGTCCGGCGTTGCCGACTGGCGACGCCGGACCGACGCATTGGACGCGCGCAAGGAGACTTGCAAGGAGACTTGGATGACAGACCCTCACGTCGCAGACCACGAACTGGACGTAGCCGGACGCCCGTCCACCGGCTTGCTGTCCCGGATCAATGCTCCGGTCGCTCGGCTAGGGATGTACCTGTCGGTGACCGGGCTGCTCGTCATCGTCACCATCGTCTTCTACCAGGTGTTCGGACGTTACGTGCTCAATTCCAGCCCGACCTGGACGGAGAACCTTGCGTTGGTTCTGATCCTGTATGTCACGTTGATCGGCGCCGCCGTCGGCGTGCGCGATGCCGGGCATATCGGCATGGACAGTTTGCTGGTGATGCTGCCGGATCGCGCGCGGGAGAAGATCGAGCTTGTCATCCACGTCCTGGTCGCCGGCTTCGGCGTCGCGATGGCCTATAACGGCTGGATCCTCGGAGCGTCGGTCGGAACCGTGAAGATCCCCAATCTCGGGCTGCCCGAAGTCATCCGCTACGTGCCGCTGATCGCCTCCGGCGTCCTGATCGTCTCCTTTTCAATCGAGCACATCATCGCTCTCCTGCGCGGCGAAGAGGTCGTCCCCTCATGGAACTGATCATCCTCGGCGCCACTTTCTTCGGCTTCCTGGTCCTCGGCGTCCCGGTCGCGTTCGCGATCGGCCTCTCGGCGATTTGCACCATTCTCTACGAAGGCCTGCCGGTCGCCGTCATCTTCCAGCAGATGATGTCGGGGATGAACATCTTCTCCTTCCTCGCCATCCCGTTCTTCGTCTTCAGCGGTGAGCTGATGCTGCATGGCGGCGTCGCCGACAAGATCGTGCAGCTCGCCAAGAATCTCGTCGGACACATCCGCGGCGGGCTTGGCATGTCGAACGTGGTCGCCTGCACGCTGTTCGGCGGCGTGTCCGGCTCGCCCGTGGCCGACGTGTCGGCGATGGGGGCGGTGATGATCCCCATGATGAAGAAGGAAGGTTTCGACACCGACTACGCCGTCAACGTCACCACCCATGCCTCGCTGGTCGGAGCGCTGATGCCGACCAGCCACAACATGATCATCTATGCGCTCGCCGCCGGCGGCAAGGTCTCGATCGGCGCGCTGATCGCCGCCGGGCTCCTGCCGGCCCTGGTGCTGATGGTGTGCATGCTGGTCGCCGCTTACGCGGTCGCGGTGAAGCGAGGCTATCCGGCCGGCAAGTTCCCGGGCTGGCCCGCGGTTTTTCGCTCGCTCGCAGCCGCTCTGCCCGGCCTTCTGATCGTCGGCATCATCCTGGCGGGCATCCTGTCCGGCGTGTTCACGGCCACCGAATCCGCGGCCGTCGCGGTCACCTATACGATCCTGCTGACGTTCTTCATCTACCGTACCATGACGTTGCCGAACTTCCTGCGCGCCGCGGCCAAGGCGGTGAAGACCACGGGCGTGGTGCTGCTGCTGATCGGCGTCTCCACCATGTTCCAGTATCTGATGGGACTTTACGAGGTGGCCGACTTCGCCGGCGAGATGATGAGCAAGGTCTCGACGCAGCCCTGGGTCATCTTCCTGCTCATCAACGTCATCCTGTTCGTGCTGGGCACTTTCATGGACATGGCGGCGACCATCCTGATCTGCACGCCCATCTTCCTGCCGATCGCGATGAAGGCGGGCATGGACCCGGTGCAGTTCGGCATGCTGATGCTGATCAACTGCGCGCTCGGGCTGAACACCCCGCCGGTCGGGACCACGCAGTTCGTGGGCTGCGCCATCGGCGGCATCTCGGTGGGCGCGGTGATGCGCACCATCCTGCCGTTCTACGCCGCCCTGATCGCAGCTCTGATGTTCGTGACCTACGTCCCCGCCTTCTCGCTGTGGCTGCCCCGCCTGTTGATGGGCTACAAGGGATAGCAGCAATACAGGAGAATCTATCCGTGACTGACTATCGCAAGCTCTTCGATCTCACCGGCAAGACGGCCGTGGTGCTCGGCGCGGCCTCGGGCATCGGCAAGTCGTCGGCCGAGGCGCTGGCCGGGCTCGGCGCCCGTGTCGTCTGCGCCGATCGCGCGATTGACGCCGCCGAAGCAACTGCCGCCGGCATTCGTGAGAAGGGCGGCTGGGCCGAGGCGGCTGGGTGTGACGCCGCGAGCGCTGCGGACGTCAATGCGCTGGCCAAGACCGTGATGCAGAAATTTTCGCGGCTCGACATTGCGGTGACGACGCCCGGGCTCAACATCCGCAAGACCATCCTCGACTACACCGAGGAGGATCTCGACCGCGTCCTCAACCTCAACATCAAGGGCACGGTCTGGTTCTTCCAGGCCTTCGGCCGCATCATGGTCGAGCAGAAGGGCGGCAGCATCATTGCCTGCTCCTCGGTACGGGCGGTGACCATCGAGCCCGGCCTCGGCGTCTACGGCTCGACCAAGGCGGCCATCGGCCTGCTGGTGAAGGGCTTTGCCTCCGAGGTTGGACGCTCCGGCGTGCGCGTCAATGCGATCGCGCCGAGCATCGCCGAGACCGCGCTGACCGGCCCGTTCAAGCAGCGTCCCGACATCTACAATCTCTATGCCGGCCACACCGTGTTCAACCGCTGGAGCAGCGCCGACGAGGTCGCGACGGCCGTCGCCTATCTCGCCTCGGACGCCGCGAGCTATGTCAGCGGCAGCACGCTGTTCGTCGATGGGGGCTGGACGGCCGTCGACGGGCCGCCGACCGGCCTCACCCAGTTACACAAATAAAGCGGTTATCTAGCCGGCAAAGCCGGCGCGCTGGCGCAGATCCTTGCGGTCTGCGCCGGTCAGCAACGCGATCAGCGCGGCCGCCTCTTGCGGATGTGCGGCCCGCGTGGTCACGCCGGCCGTGTACATCGTCACGAGCTCGCAGCCCGGCGGCAGCGCTCCTGACAGTGCGATGCCGTCGGTCGCGATGATCTCGGTCGCCTGCGTGCAGCCGATCGGATGTTTGGCGCTGGATGCCGCAAGCTCCCGCATCGCGGTCGTGCCGTTCGGAAAGATCTTCAGGCGCGAGGCGACCTCGTAGGCGATGCCGAGCTGATCCAACACCTTTGCAACGTGCTGTCCGGCGGTCGAGGCTTTCGTGCCCGGGACGTAGATCGCATCGGCGCTTCGCAGCACCTCGCGCAGGTCAGTTTCGGTCGTCACCGTCACCTTGGGATCGCGGCTGCGGACCGCCAGCGCCGTTTCGACTCGCCCGACATTTGTGATTGAGGAGGGGACGACGAGCGTCTCTTCGGCAAGCTTTGCAAGCAGCGCCTGCGTCAGGATCACCAGATCGGCCGCCGTCCCCGCGCGCAGCTTGTCGGCCATGATGCCGACCGCGCCGAACTCGCCGTCGATGCCGAAGCCGGTCTGCGTCTTGAAGGGATCGCTGAGGCCGCGCACCAGGCCTTGCGCCGCGCCTCCGCTCAAAATGCTCAGTGTCGTCACGATGCCAGCTCCATGGCTGCAATGATCTTGTCGCGGGTGATCGGCAGGTCGCGCACGCGCACGCCGAGGCAATCGTAAACGGCATTTGCGATCGCGGCCGTCACCGGGCCGTGGGCGGCCTCGCCGGCGCCGACGGGCTCGATCTCCGGCCGCTGAACGATCTCGACATCCACCATTGGCACCTCGCTGAAGGTGAGGATCGGATAGTCGGTCCAGGACGTCGATGTGACGCGCGTTCGGTCGAAGCGGACGCGCTCCTTCAGCACCCAACTCGTCGCCTGGATCGCGCCGCCCTCGATCTGGTTGATGACGCCGTCCGGGTTGATGGCCTCGCCGACATCGACCGCCAGCGTCAGCCGCTTGACGCGGATGTCTTCAGTGCCTTCGACCTCCGCAATGGCGGCGCAATAGGCCCCCATGTTCTTGTAGCGGGCGAAGCCGACGCCATGACCGATGCCGGCCTGCTTCTGCGGTTTCCACTGCGCGCGTCGTGCCGCGGCCCGGATGACGTCCTTCGCGCGTTCGTCGCGCAGATGGCGCAAGCGGAACGCGATCGGGTCTTCGCCGCGCAGTGCGGCGATCTCGTCGAGCAGGGACTCGATCGCGAACACATTGCCTTGTCCGCCGAGCGTCCGCAACGCCGAGGTCCGCACCGGCATGGTCAGCAGCCGGTGGCTCGTGACCGTCCAGGCCTTGAGGTCGTAGAGCGGAACGGAGTTGCGGTCGCCGCCGCCGCCATTGGCCGCCGGCGGATTGGTCGAAATCATCCGCGGGTAGGGGTTCGTGATCTCGGTTGCGGCGAGCAGCGCGGGCTGCGCCGCGCGCCCCGGCCGCGCCGCGTGGCCGTTGCTCCAGATCGCATGGCGCCAACCGACGATCTCGTTGTCCGCGTCGAGATCGGCCTCGATCTCGATCGCCATCGCCGCGCCAAACGGCGCGTGGGACATCTCGTCGTAGCGTGACCATTGCACCCGCACCGGACGGCCGCCGGCAGCCTTCGCCAGCAGCACGGCATCCAGCGCGACATCGTCAGCGGCATTGTGTCCGTAGCAGCCCGCGCCTTCCATGTGCTCGACCACGATGTTTTCTGGCGGCAGCTTGAGCACGATCACGAGGTCGGCCCGCAGCAGGTAGACGCCCTGGCTGTGCGTCCACACGTGGACGCGGTCACCGTCCCATCGGGCCATCGCACAGGATGGAGCGATCGAGGCATGCGCGATGTAGGGACGGATGTATTGCCGGCGGAGGGTGCGCGCAAGCTTGGGTGTCGCCGCAGTCGTCCGGACATCGATCACGGTGGTCTCGACCGGCTGGCTCTTCAAGAACCCGGCGAGATCATTTTCATCCGGCAGCGGCTCGCCGGCCGACCATGTCGCCCCCTTGCGCAAGGCTTTCAGCGCGGCTTCCGCCGCTACCTCGCTGTCGGCAACCACGCCGGAAAAGCCGCCGTCGCGGACGATCGCGACGAGGCCGGGAACGGCTCGCGTCGCGGTCTCATCGAGCGCAATCAGCCTGGCGCCCGAGATGTCCGGCCGCAGCACGCGTCCGTGCAGCAGGTCCGGCAGCGGACAGTCATGAATAAAGCGCGGCCGTGCGAATACCTTGTCCGGAATGTCGACGCGCTGGACCGAATGTCCGGCCACAGTGCGCTTGGCGACAATCTTCGCTGTCGCGCCCGCATTGGCGTCGTGGTCGAGCGAAACGTCGCAGGCCAACTCCCAATAGCTGGTCCTGACATTGCCGGGGCCCGAGATCGTGCCGTCACTGATCTCGAGCAGCGATGCATCGACACCGAGACGTTCGGATGCCGCGGCGAGGAAGCGCTGGCGCACCTCGGCACAGGCGTGGCGCAGCGCGCGGCCGGACTGCTGGATCGAAAGGCTGCCCGAGGTGACGCCCTCGTTCGGGCTTGCCGCCGTGGAGGCGCGGATCATCTCGATGCGGCCGATATCGACGTCGAGTTCGTCGGCTGCGATCTGCGCCAGGGCTGTGACGATGCCCTGGCCGATCTCGACCTTGCCGGGCGAGATCGCCACACCGCCGTCGCCGACGAGCTTCACCCAGGATGACAGCTTGGGAGTGGCCGAAAGGCTGACCGGCAGTCTCGGGGCAGGGGACGGCGCACTCATGATGTCGCCATCTCCGCGGCCGCCCGCAGCACGGCGCGGACCATGCGGTTGTGCGATCCGCAGCGGCACAGATTGCGATCAAGCGCAGTTTTCACCTCCGCCTCCGTCGGCGACGGATTGCGCTTCAGCAGCGCCGCCGCGCTGATCAGGATTCCCGAGACGCAATAGCCGCATTGCATCGCCTGCTCGGAGATAAAGGCGCGTTGCAGCGGATGCGGTTGGTCCGCGGTGCAGAGGCCTTCCACCGTGACGACCTCCTTGTTGGCGACCGACCACATCGGCATGTCGCAGGAGGCCATCGCGCGATCACCGACCATGACATGGCAGGCGCCGCACTCGCCGGCCCCGCAGCCGAAATGCGGACTTGTGACGCCGAGCCGGCCGCGCAGCACATCGAGCAGCGTCTGATCCGGATCGGTCTCGACGGCCGTCGCCGTGCCGTTGAGCTGGAATTGAATGGTCGGCATTGTCGCGCTACGGCCTCAGGACTTGTCGAACTTCTTGACGACGTCCGCCCATTTCTCGATGTCGCCGCGCAGGAATTTGTCGAATTCCTCCGGCGTCATTGACATGGGCATTGCACCCTGCGCAGTCCAGAGCTTGACGATGTCGGGCCGCTTCACCATTGCGTTCACGGCGGCATTGAGCTTGTCGATCACGGGTTTCGGCGTGCCGGCCGGAGCCATCAGGCCGAGCCAGATCGTGGCTTCATAGCCTGCGACACCCGCCTCGATCGCTGTCGGCACATTCGGCAGCACGGCTGAGCGCTGCTTGCCGGTGGTCGCGAGCGCGCGGACCTGATTCTCGCCGATGTTTGGCGCCATTGCCGGCACCGCATCGATCATCATCTGCACCTGCCCGCCGATCACGCCACTGCGGGCCTCGCCGCTGTTGCGGTAGGGGACATGGACGAGATCGATGCCGGCCATCGCTTTGAACAGCTCGCCGGCCATGTGATAGGGCGTGCCCTGGCCGGAGGAGGCGTAATTCAACTTGCCCGGCTGCGATTTGGCGAGGGCGACGAACTCCTGCAACGTCTTCGCTGCGACTTGCGGGTTCACCACGATGACGAGATCGGAAGAGTTCACCGGTGCGATCGGCGCGAGGTCGCGCATCAGCTCGTATTTGCGCTTGTCCGGCGTCAACAGCGATTCGTTCGCGGTCTGGGTATTGGACATCATCAACAGCGTGTAGCCATCGGCGGGCGACTTCGCCGCTTCGACCGTGCCGATGACGCCGCCCGCGCCGGTGCGGTTTTCGATCACGAAGGGCTGGCCAAAACTCTCCTGGAGCGCATTGCCGATCTGCCGGGCCGCGACATCGGCCGGCCCGCCGGCGCCGAAGGGCACGACGATCCGGACCGCGTGGTTGGGATAGTCCTGCGCCAGGGACGGTGCTGTGGAGCACGCGCTGAGCAGGCCGGCAGCCAGCGCCAGCATCAATTGTCGGGCCGTCACACCCACCTCCCTGATGTCGCTCTTGTTGCTTGGCACTGTAGCGGCAGGGGAGGCGGACTGTCGACGCCTCACAAAGCCGATGGCGCCTGGAATATCCGGCGGTTTTCGGTGTGGCGGGTCTGCTCTTCGCGGTCGCGGCAGGAACCGGCGGCGCACGCGGTCTGAGCAAATCGCATGGGCGTTGCCGGATAAATACCCTCGGCTGACAGGTATTTTGGTGTTACCAAATTGGACATGAACCAGCACGCCAAGATCGAAATCCGCCATTCGACCTGTCCGCATGATTGCCCGTCGGCCTGTGCCCTCGACATCGAGGTGGTCGAGGGGCGCAGCATCGGTCGTGTCCGCGGTTCGAAAAAGCAGACCTATACGGCCGGCGTGGTCTGCGCCAAGGTCGCCCGTTATGCCGAGCGCATCCATCACCCCGATCGGGTGACCTATCCGATGCGCCGCACCGGGCCGAAGGGCTCCGGTCAGTTCGCGCGGATCAGCTGGGACGAGGCGCTGGACGAGATTGCGGATCGCTTCAACCAGGCCGAGCGCGAATTCGGCGCGGAGTCAATCTGGCCCTATTATTACGCCGGCACAATGGGGCTGGTGATGCGCGACGGTCTCAACCGCCTCACCCATGTGAAGAAATATTCGCGGTTCTATCAGACCATCTGCGCCAATGTCGGCCGCATCGGGTTCGCGATCGGCACCGGCAAGATCGCCGGCGTCGATCCGCGCGAGATGGCGCTGTCCGATCTGGTGGTGATCTGGGGCACCAACCCCGTCAACACGCAGGTCAACGTGATGACGCACGCCGCCCGTGCCCGGAAGGAGCGTGGCGCCAAGATCGCGGCCGTCGACATCTACGACAACGAGACCATGAAGCAGGCGGATATCAAGATCATCCTGCGGCCCGGCACCGACGGCGCGTTCGCCTGCGGCGTGATGCACGTCCTATTCCGCGACGGCTATGCCGATCGCGCCTATATGGACAAGTACACCGACTGCCCTGATGAGCTCGAGGCGCATCTGAAGACGCGCACGCCCGAATGGGCGTCGGCGATCTCGGGCGTGCCGGTGGCGGAGATCGAGGCTTTTGCCAGATTGGTCGGCGAGACCAAGCGGACCTTCTTCCGGCTCGGCTACGGCTTCACCCGCTCGCGCAACGGCGCGGCGCAGATGCATGCTGCAAACTGCATTCCCGCGGTGACCGGCGCCTGGCAATATGAAGGCGGCGGCGCCTTCTTCAACAATTACGCGCTGTGGCACTTCAACGGATCCATCATCGAAGGCCACGACGCCATCGACCCGACCATCCGCGCGCTCGACCAGTCGCAGATCGGCCGCATCCTGACCGGCGATTCCAAGGCTCTGCACGGCAAGGGTCCGGTCAAGGCGCTGCTGATCCAGAACACAAACCCGATGACGGTGGCACCGGAACAGGCACTGGTGCGGCAGGGGTTTGCGCGCGAGGATCTGTTCGTCGCGGTGCACGAGCAGTTCATGACCGAGACGGCCGAGATGGCCGACATCGTGCTGCCGGCGACGATGTTCATGGAGCATGACGATCTCTATTACGGTGGCGGGCACCAGCACATCTCGGTCGGCCCGAAGCTGATCGACCCGCCCGGCGAGTGCCGCTCCAACCACGAGGTTTTGCAGGCGCTGGCGCCGCGGCTTGGCGCCAGGCATCCAGGGTTCGAGCTGACGCCGCGTGAGTTGATCGACGCGACGCTGAAGCTGAGCGACCACGGCGACATTGCCGGCCTCGAAGCCGATCTCTGGCGCGACCTGCAGCCGGACTTCCGCACGTCGCATTATCTCGACGGCTTCGCCCATGCCGACAGGAAATTCCATTTCAAAGCGGATTGGGCGCATCCGCCGTTCGGCCAGACGATGGGTGACTTCGACAAGATGCCGTCTCTGCCGGACCATTGGGCCGTGATCGAGCATTCCGACCAGGCCCATCCGTTCCGGCTTGCCACGAGCCCGTCGCGCAGCTTCCTCAACACGACCTTCAACGAGACGCCGTCCTCCCAGGCGCGCGAGGGCAAGGCGAGCGTGATGATCCATCCCCTGGATGCGGCCGCGCTCGACATCGCCCATGGCGACGCCGTGACGCTCGGCAACACCCGCGGCGAGACAACGCTGATCGCCACGCTGTTCGAGGGCGTGCGCCGGGGCGTGCTGATCGCGGAGTCCGTTCATCCCAACAAGAACCATATCGGTAACCGCGGCATCAACATGCTGACGGGCGCGGACACTATCGCGCCGATCGGCGGCGCCGCTTTCCACGACAACAAGGTCTGGATCAGGAAAGCGGTGGCGGCCTGATCCGCAACATGCCTTCGATCGTGTTACAGTTTGTGTCGAGACGCTAAAGCGGCGCCGCGCCGCAAATTGCCCTTGCACCTTCCGCCCGAGCTGCCGCAAATGGCTGCAAAACGGAGAGCCCAAGGAAGCGAGCGCGCCATGACCGACACCACAGCCGTGATCACCGAGAAGCGCGGGCAGGCGCTCTGGATCACCATCAACCGGCCCGAGAAACGCAATGCGCTGAATGGCGAGGTCATCGCCGGCATCACGCGCGGCTATCGCGACGCGCATGACGACAAGGACGTGCGCGTCATCGTGCTGACGGGCGCGGGCGACAAGGCGTTCTGCGCCGGTGCGGACCTGCAGAACTCCGGCGCGGCTTTCGCGATGGATCATTCGAAGCCGAATGTCGACTATGCCGATCTGCTACGCTTGTCGCAGAACGCGACCAAGCCCGCGATCGCGCGCCTCAGTGGCGTCTGCATGGCAGGTGGCATGGGCCTGCTCTGCATGACCGACATGGCCGTCGCCGCCGATCACGTCATCTTCGGCCTGCCGGAAGTGAAGGTCGGCGTGTTCCCGATGCAGGTGTTGAGCCTGTTGCAGTCGATCGCGCCACCGCGCCTCGTCAACGAATGGGCGTTGACCGGCGAGCCGTTCGACGCGAAAGCGGCATTGGCAGCAGGCCTGCTGAACTACGTCGTGCCCACGGCCGAGCTGGATGCCAAGGTGGACTGGCTGATCGGCCGCATCGTCGACAAATCCCCGACCGCGATCCGTCGCGGCAAATACGCGATGCGCGCCATCGCCTCGATGTCGTTCGACGAGAGCATCGCCTACACCGAAAGCCAGATCGCGCTGCTCGCCATGACCGAGGATGCCAAGGAAGGGCTGAAGGCGTTTAGCGAGAAGCGCAAGCCGGTGTGGACGGGAAAATAGGCGATCCTTTCAGCGCATTGATCGTGCTGCCATCGGCCGACATGCCTTTATTCCGAGGGGAGATTGGTGTTTAGCCGAATAAGGAGAGATCTTGTCCGCTCCTCGAGACGCTTTTTTGTGGCAATGATCAACTGCCTGGCCGTACGCTTGGCATAGGTTGGCAGTTGGCGACTTGATCTATGACGACCAGCCGCGCGCAGCTCTGCATCCGTGAGATCGCTGTCGGCGCCCTCGGTAAATCCTCCGTGTCGGAAAGACCTAAAAGAAAGCTCCTGACGTAGGCCAGCCTCTGTGATGATGGTTTTTACCACACTACGGAGATAGCGGAGATCCTTGCGTGGGGTAATCCATGGTAGCGGGATTGCCGACTGACGATGCGCATGATCACGACGGAATACCAGACCGGAGAGGGTGGTCCTCTTGATCTCGTCGAGCTCCTCCATAAGCTCAGGAAAGAGAGGGGTGCCGGTTTCGTCCGATAGTGGCCACCAGGCCTCCTCTCCATTCTTCGGATGCACGATTCTGACGCTATTTGGCCGCTCGCTGGGTCGATAATGCGAAACGTCGAAGGCGCCGAACACGGCGCAAGTGACGGAGAATTTATACGACACTCCAACCGGCCGCTTTTTGCTCGTGCCCCAAGGAGCGAAGCTGATCGGCAGTTATGATAGCCAGGTTTCCTTCGGCCAGTCGCGAGTGCTGCTGGTCTGGACCCGGCTTATCATGCCGAACGGCCGCTCGATCGTTCTGGAGCGGCAGCCCGGCGCTGACAGCGCAGGCTACGCCGGGCTCGAAGACCAGATCGACAATCATTGGGGGGAGCTATTCAAGGCGGCAGCGCTGTCGACCGTCTTGGCTGTCGGGGCAGAACTAGGTGCGGGGTCCGACACCAATAGCAACGACAGCGCCATCATCCAGGCGTTGCGGCATGGCGCCTCTGACTCGCTAAACCAAACTGGACAGCAGGTGGTTCGGCGCAGCCTCAATATTCAGCCGACGTTGACCGTCCGTCCGGGATTCCCGGTGCGCGTTATCGTCAATCGCGATCTCGTTCTCGAGCCATACCGAGGGTGAAATGACCAAGCTCAAGATTGGGGCGCTTGCCGACGAGAGACCAGTCAAGGTCAGCATTGAACTGCCAGCTTCCGTGCATCGAGATCTGCTTGCCTACGCGAAGGCCGTTGCAAGCGAATCCGGTCAAACCATCAGCGAACCGGGAAAGCTTATAGCGCCGATGTTGGCGCGGTTCATGGCTACGGATCGCGGCTTTGCGAAGCTCCGGCGTGCGGTTCATTCGCCTGAGCCAAACAAAGGGTAGCGCTCGGCTAACAGTTCAAGAAAACTATCCAAAGCGGGATTGTCGTTATCGGCTCGCCAATGTGCCGAAAAGTCAACCCGGGTCGGCCCCGTCCCATCGCGCAGTTCGCGATAAACCAAGCCAGCTAGGCTCGCGCCAACATCTGATTCCAGGACCAGGCTGATTCCGAGCTTCATGCTGATGAGACTTTTGATGATACTGCGGCTGACGTCGTGGCGTTCGATCTTCGGTCGATCCGCAGGAGAAACAAGCTTTGATATCAAGAGATCCTCAAGCTCGCGTCCGGGATCGTGCTGGCTCAGTAGAACGGTCTCGTTTCGGAGATCGGTCCAATGGACTACAGTTTCTGATGCCAATGCGTGATTGTCCGGCAAAGAGACCAGGATACGCTCACTCCAAAGCGGGTGAACGCTATTGTCCGGCAGTCGCGCGCCCCGGGGCACGATGAGAACGTCCGCTGTGCCATTTCGCAGCGCCGTCCCGAGATGCGTTCGCGACCGCTCGACTGTTGCGAGTTCGACCCGAGGATACCGGTTCTTGAATTCACTAAGTGTTGCTCGCAGATTGCCCGCGGAAATGGAGGTGCAAAAGCCGATCGAAAGGCGGCCGGCTTCACCTCGTCCATTCGACTTTGCTGTTGCAACAAGCACATCGACTTGCTCCAGAATTAACCTGGCCATCCTCAGAACGGTTCGTCCAGCTGGCGTTGGCTTTACGCCTCCGCCCGAGCGCTCGAATATGGCAACGCCGATCAGATGCTCAAGCTGACGAATGGATCGGCTCAGGATTGAGTGTCGAACGGACAGCAGCTCGGCGGCTTGCCGAATGCTCCCATAGTCTGCGGCTGCTACCGCAAATCGAAGCTGTTGCAGGTCAACCGCGTGCCCCCGGCACGTCCGTGACTGGTCCATTTTCACGTTCTCCGAGGCCGGCACGTACATTCTAAGTAGCAATGGAGGCGCGCGAGCCGCTGATCTCTTCGGAAGGATAGGTGGCGATCAGGCGGGGCTCGCCGGTTTGTGCGCGCTCGGTGGCGAGATAAGCAAAACGGGACAGATCCAGAGCGGTCGCGGCAGCCGCTGTGGCTTTGGAAAAGTCGTCGATGTCTTCTGCGGCCAACAGGAGAGATCAATGAAATTCTGGAAGATGCGACGCATTCCACTGCCTGTGTTGATACCAGCCACGTCCAACGCTAGGTCGCAGACGGATTTGTTCTCGATTCACTACGCTCGCTGAGTACCGGACCGTTCGTCGATCATACGGCCGTTCGCGGAGGCACCAGCCGAGCCGAAAAGCAGAAGGGCATTTGTCTGGGATCGTTCTGCAGCCGCGAGTTCGGGATCGGCTCCGACGTGCCGGCCAGCATCCGGATCATGAGCTCCGGATCGATCGAAGGCCGACCGATGTTGCTGTAGAAAGGTGCCAGGTCCCGCTTGATCTCTCCGAGGTCAACAAACCTGTCGATCGACCTGAGCAGGTGATCGGCGGGAATATGCTTCTCAAGTGAGAACTCATAGAACAAAGCGGCTTGCTCGACTTGCCGATGCCCCATCATGATCTTCAGTCCTGCCAACTAGACAGACTGAATCACTGATCTATCTGCGCCGCAACAGCCGACTTTTTCAACAGAATCGGGCCAGAAGCCGAAACAGAGTTTGCCCGATGGTGCCAATCAGTTGAGAGCTTATCAAGCGCTATGCGATGCGCGTGCTACGGCTCATCTTCTTGATGTGACGATGCAAACAGCAAGGAGTCCAGCGGGCACAGGAGATTGCGGCCTGCCACGCCCGCCCGCAGAAGGCGATCTAACCTGTTGCGCGCGGGAGCATGCCCGTTGCCGCAATCTCTGCCGAAAGCTCTTCGATCGTCTTGCGTTGCTCCATGGCGGCTTTTCGGATCAGCGCAAAGGCGGCAGGTTCGGCAAGCGCATGCGAATGCATCACCTGGAGAACGGCGGCAAGTACGACACGACGTGACCGCAAGCGCTGCTCGAGTTTGACGATCTGTTGCTTCAATTCGCTTGTGCGTTCGTTTCGCTCGAATGCCATGACGAGCGCTGCATAGATGCCGGCCGATCGCAGCGGCTTGATGAGGAACGAAGCTGGGTCGAGCTCGAACACCAACTTCAGGCGGCTTGGGGTCTCGGTGCCGACCAGTGCGATGACAGGTGACCGCGCCAGGTACGCGCATTGCGTCGGCTGCAGCAAGGGTAGGAACTCGTCATCGATCAGCGACAGGTCCGGTGCGAAGCCGACGGGCTCACCCGGCATCCATGCGACACCCGCGATCCCGAGACGCTCGAACTGCCGTCGCACGATGGTTGCATCGCGTTCGTCCTTGATGGCAACGAGCGCCTTGCGTCCGCGCAGCGAAAACGAAGACGGTCTGCTCATTTCACAACCCGCAAATGCGGCGCGTTCGGCAATGCGCCGCCCACCGAGATCTCCCTCGAAGGGCTGACCGTAACGTCGAGCTGCGTCAGGTAAGGATCAGGCTTAACGGGCGCGTCGGCTTCCCAGAAGATATCAAATTGGCCGTGCGGATTGGATACGGCCAACCGCGGTGTAAGGACGCAGTGATTGTTGCCGCCGTCGATCCAGACCGGCCCTTGCGGCGAATTGTAGCGATAGCCTGCCGCGGCGCGCCGCACCTCGGCGATGTCGGATGTGCCCGCGCGCTGCAGCGCGCGCGCCAGCAAATAGACCGCAACATAGGCGGATTGCCCGTCGACGGAGGGGCTGCTGTCGTCACCATACCGCGCCTTCCAGCGCGCGACGAACGCGCGGTTCTCCGGCAGGCGGATGCTCTCGAAATAGGCCGACGACGTGATGCAGCCGGCCGATGCCGGTCCGATGATCGCGAGTTCCGGCTCGCAGAGGCTGCAGCTCAACATGGGAATCGCCAGACCCGCGGCCTTGGTGCCGGCGTGAAAGGCGCGGATGAAGTCGTAGCTCGAGCTTCCGACCAACGTATTGAACACGACTGGCGGTTTGCGACGAACGATCTCGTCGACAATGTGATCGACGGCACTTTCGCCGAGTTCGAGCAGCCGTTCGGCGAGGATTTGGCCATCTGCCGCGCTGACCAGTTCACGGGTGACGCGATTTGTCTCCCAAGTCCAAACGTAGTTGGAGCCGACGCAGAAGATCTCCCGTGACAGATTGTCGAGCACGTATTGGACGAGCGGCAAGACGTTGTGATTTGGAGAAGCGCCGACATAAATCACGTTGTCGGAGCACTCGAAGCCTTCATAGCGCGCAGGATACCAGAGTAGGCGATCGGTGCGCTCCACGATGGGCAGCACTTGTTTGCGCGATGCCGACGTGTAGCAGCCGATGATGTGCTCGACGCGGACATTGCGGATGAGGTCGTCGCAGACCGTATGATACTCCGAGATGACGCCGTGGGGATCGCGTATATGGGGAGCGATCGAGAAATCAAACTCCGCCTGGTTGTTGATCTCGTCGACCGCCATTATGGCGCTCTTGAGGATCTCGCGGCCCATGGCCTGATAGGGCCCGGACTGCGAGCAGATGATGCCAACGGGAACAGACGATTTTGTCATTGCCGACTTTCGGTGGTGCGACGCGACAATGAAATCATCATCGGGGATGGCAGTGCAAGTAGCCTGCCGGTTTGCTGCGCAGCACTATCGAAATTTAGGCAGAGAGCATCGTTGACAATGCGATAGGCAGTTACTTAGACTTTTCTCCTAGGGGTTACCTGCCGAACCTTGCGTGCGCCGATCTGGCCGATGACGTCCAGCTCTTTGCACTAAGTGCTTCGTTCGATTGTGGACCCTAAGCGATAGATCATAGCCGCGGCATTTGAGCCATTCGTCGCCTCATTCGGGAGGGACGGGTGGCTTTTTTCGTTTGCCGCCGGGGAAGCTGGCGATGCGTCCGCGTCGCCCGTGAGGATAGCGCATGCGTGAAGACGACCGTGTGTCACATCGAGTGGGAGGGTGATAGGCGATGGCGACAACAGATCTCCACTATCTAGGACTCGTTGACGTCGGGCGGAAGATCCAGGCGAAGGAGCTATCGCCGGTCCAAGCGACCAAAGCGATGCTCGGGCGGATCGAGCAGCTCGACGGCAAGCTCAAGAGCTTTGCTTATGTAATGGCCGACTCGGCGCTCGCCGAAGCGGCGGCGGCCGAGAAGGAAATCGCTTCCGGCAAGATCAGGGGGCCGCTGCACGGCGTGCCGGTGGCGGTGAAGGACCTCTGCTGGGCGAAGGGCGCGCCCGCCGCGCACGGCATGACCATCCATCGCGACTTTCGTCCAACCGAGGACGCAACTGTCGTGGCGCGGTTGAAGGAAGCCGGCGCAATCATTCTCGGCAAGCTGCAGCAGACTGAAGGCGCTTACGCCGATCATCACCCGAAGATCGACCCGCCGAAAAATCCGTGGAACGCGGATCTCTGGCCCGGCGCGTCCTCGAGCGGCTCCGGCGTCGCCACCGCGGCAGGGCTCTGCTTCGGCTCGCTCGGCACCGATACCGGCGGATCGATCCGTTTCCCGTCCGCGGCCAACGGCATCACCGGGCTCAAGCCGACCTGGGGACGAGTCAGTCGGTACGGCGCGTTCGAGCTTGCGGCAACGCTGGATCATATCGGCCCGATGGCAAGGAGCGCGGTCGACTGCGGCGCGATCCTCGGCGTGATCGCGGGTCAGGACCCCAAGGACACGACGTCGGTCCCGCTGCCCGTGCCCGACTATCTCGCTGGTCTCTCCGGCGACCTGCGTGGCGTGACGATCGGCGTCGACCGGCGCTGGACCAGCGAAGGCGCCGACGGCGATGCGGCCATGGTGTTGACTGAGGGGTTGCGTGTGGCGGCCGACCTCGGCGCGAAGATCAAGGAGGTCACGTTTCCCGATCCGAAGGCGGTGATCGACGATTGGTTCCCGCTCTGCGGCATCGAGGTGGCCGTCGCGCACGAGGACACTTATCCCGCACGCAAGGACGAGTACGGCCCGGCGCTCGCGAGCCTGCTCGATCTCGGCCGGCAGCAGTCCGGCATGGACTATCAAAAGATCGTGCTTCGCCGCGAGGCGTTTCGCGGCGCCGTCCGCCTTCTGTTCGAGTCGGTCGATCTCCTCGCGGTGCCGGCGCAGGCATTCGCGGCGCCAACCCTCGCCAAGATGGCGGCCCTCGGCGAGGACGCTTCTCTCATCGCTGGATTACTCCGCTTCACGTGTCCGTTCGACATGACGGGAAGCCCGACCGTGACGCTGCCCGGCGGCTTCACCGCAAATGGCGGTCCGGTCGGCTTCCAGTTCGTCGGCCGTCACTTCGATGAGGCCGGCCTCGTTCGCGCAGGCGATGCGTTCCAGCGCGTCACCGACTGGCACAAGCGTCATCCCCCGATCTGAGCTGAGGAGCCGATCACATGTCCGAAGACTGGTTGAAGAAATCCATTATGGCTGAACGCGCAGTCGCCAAGGGTGCGATCGGCGCGACGCATAGTCTGACCATCGAGCAACAAGGTGGCTTCCACTACGTCTACGGTCCCTATGCCAACCCGACCTTGTCCATCGATCCGGGCGGGGTGGTCGTCGTCCAGACGGAAGACGCCTTCGGCGGCGTGCTCACCAAGGAGAGCGACAGCCCCACGGCCAAACTGAACTTCCCCTATCTCAACCCGCAATGCGGACCGATTGCCGTCAAAGGCGCCAAGAAGGGCGATTGCCTTGCAATCTATATCCGCGATGTCGAGACGCGGGGTGAACAGCCGGCCGGAACGACCTGCATTATTCCGGAGTTCGGGGGGTTGGTTGGAACAAGCTCGACGGCGCTGCTCAATCCGCCGCTGGCGGAGCGTGTGAAGAAGCTGCATGTCGACAGGAACGGCGTGCGCTGGAACGATAAGATCACGCTGCCCTACGAGCCGTTCATCGGCACAATCGGCGTCTCTCCGGAGATCGAGGCGATCTCGTCGTTGCAACCCGACTACCACGGCGGCAACATGGATCTGCCCGATGTCGCTCCCGGAGCGATCATCTATTTCCCGGTGCATACCGAGGGCGGGATGCTTTACGTCGGCGACTGCCATGCGACGCAGGGCGACGGTGAGCTCTCAGGCGTGGCGCTGGAGCAGCGCGCAACCGTCACGTTGCAGGTCGACCTGATCAAGAACTGGAGCTTCGCCTGGCCGCGGCTCGAGACGAAGGACTTCATCATGACGATCGGCAGCGCGCGTCCGCTTGAGGACGCGGCGCGTATCGCCTATCGCGAACTCGTGCGGTGGATGGCGGCCGATTACGGCTTCGACGAGATCGACGCCTACATGCTGCTCAGCCAAGCCGGCCGCATGCGGCTCGGCAACATGGTCGATCCAAAATACACGATGGGGGCATCGATCCTGAAGAATTACCTCAAGCCATGACATCCAGACGCTTTCAGAACAGGAGATAGCACGATGAATTCGGGACGTAAGCTCAGAATGGTCTTGCTTGGCGCCATGCTCGGTACAGTGGCAGGCGCGAGTGTTGGTCGGGCGGCGGAACCGCCGTTGAAGGTAGGTCTGCTCGAGGACGTGTCCGGCGACCTCGCCTTCATGGGAATGCCAAAGCTGCATGGATCGCAGCTGGCAGTCGAGGAGATCAACAAAAGCGGTGGCATCCTGGGGCGACAGATCGAGCTGATTCACCTTGATCCGCAGGGCGACAATGCGCGCTATCAGGAGTTCGGCCGTCGACTGCTCAACCGCGACAAGGTCGACGTTCTGATCGGGGGCATCACCTCGGCTTCTCGCGAGGCGCTACGTCCCATCGTCGATCGCACCTCGACACCGTACTTCTACACCAATCAGTATGAAGGCGGCGTCTGTGACGCCAGCATGATTAGCATGGGCGCAGTGCCGGAGCAGCAATTCTCAACATTGATTCCATGGATGGTCGAGAAATTCGGAAAGAAGGTCTATGTCATCGCCGCTGATTACAATTTCGGTCAAATCTCGGCCGAGTGGAACCGCAAGATCATGAAGGATCTCGGCGGCGAGGTCGTAGGCGAGGAGTTCATCCCGCTCGGCGTGTCGCAGTTCGCGCAGACGATCCAGAACATCCAGAAAGCGAAGCCGGATTGGCTACTCACGATCAATGTCGGCGCTGCGCAGGATTCATTCTTCGAGCAGGCGGCTGCGGCCAACCTCAATCTGCCGATGGGATCGTCGATCAAGGTCATGCTCGGCTTCGAGCACAAGCGGTTCAAGCCGCCTGCGCTTAACAACATGCATGCGACTGCGAATTGGTTCGAGGAGATCGACACGCCGGAAGCGACCGAGTTCAAGCAGCGCTGGCATGCGAAATTCCCTGACGAACTCTACATCAACGACATGGGCTACAATGCCTATAATGCGCTCTATATGTACAAGGCGCTGGTCGAGAGAGCGAGGTCGATCAAGCTCGACGACATGCGCAAGGTGATCGCGACCGGCGATGCATGCATCGACGCTCCCGAAGGCAAGGTGTGCATCGATCCGAAGAGCCAGCACACCTCGCACCGCATGCGTCTGATCTCGGTCGGGCCGAAGCATGAGGTGAAGGTTGAGAAGGACTATGGGACGATCCAGCCGTACTGGCTTAGCGAAATCGGTTGCGATCTCACCAAGAGGAACGACAAGGACCAATACACGCCGAGCCATCTCCCGAAGAAATCGTGATGCCTGACGGGCACGGATTTTGCTCGTATTGAGAGTTGCGTTCTGGACAGGGCCGGCGCCGCAACGATGCGGCGCCGGGATCGACAGAGGGACCAAGATGTCGGCTGAAGTATTCTCGGTATTCTATCAGTTCGCCGACGTGTTCGCGTTCCTCATTCTCTCGGCTGCAGGTCTTGCCATCGTGTTCGGTATGATGGGCGTCATCAACATGGCGCATGGCGAGTTCATCATGTGCGGCGCTTATGTCACCGTCGGCCTTGTGAATCTGGGCGTTCCGCTCGCAATTGCGCAGATCCTGGCCGCGCTCACGGCGGGGCTCATCGGTGTCCTCGTCGAGTTCCTGGTCGTGCGGCGCTTCTACAAGCGGCCGCTGGACTCGCTGCTCGCGACCTGGGGCCTTAGTCTGATCGTAACGCAATCGATGCTTCTGACCGTAGGCTCTGCGGTGCGGGGCATCGGAACGCCCGAGGGAAGTTTTGCGATCGGTGGCTATACGTTTTCGACCTATCGTTTGGTGCTGTTCGCGTGCGCGGTAGCGGTGCTGGCTGGTCTTTACATCATCTTCATGAAGACGCGATTCGGCGTGATCTCGCGCGCGACGATGCAGAATGCGGCCATGGCGAAGGCGCTGGGCGCGCGCACTGGCCGCATCTATGCGATCAGTTTCGGAATCGGCACTGGTCTCGCCGGGCTTTGCGGGGCCCTTTACGCACCAACCATGACGCTGATCCCGACCATGGGAGCGACCTTCGTGGTCGAAAGCTTTGTCACAGTCGTGATCGGAGGGGCGAACGTGCTGCTCGGAACAGCGCCAGCGGCCGTGTTGCTGGCCATGATCCGGATGGCGCTGAACGCGAGCTACGGCCAGATCATCGGGCAGATTGGCATGCTAGTCGCTGTTATTTTGATCATTCGGGTTCTGCCCGAGGGACTCTCCAGTGTTCTAGTTCGTCGTGGGCGCTAAAGGGGATCGTGATGTTGAAGCTGCTGGAAGGTCCGCAGACGCTCGGACGTGGCAAGGTCTTCTGGTCCAGCTTCCTTGTCGTGCTCGCGGGCGCGCTGACATATCCGCTGTTCGCTGATTCCTACGACGTTGGCAATTTCGCCTACTTTCTGATCTGGATCTTCATGGCGCTCGGCCTATGCTTGATGTGGGGTTATGGCGGCATGCTATCGTTCGGCCAGACCTTGTTCTTCGGCATCGCCGGCTACGGGTATGGCGTGCTCGCGATCAACATGGGCGGCGGCACAGCAACGATCGTCGCGCTGATGCTCTCCGTTGTCCTAGCGATGGTGGCGGCGGGCATCCTCGGCTATTTCATGATTTGGGGCGGTATCAGCGGCATCTTCTTCGGTATCGTGACGTTGTCCGCGACCCTCGTGCTCGCCTTCTTCCTTGGCCAAACTGCAGGGCCGGAGTGGCACATAGGCTCGGCTCGGCTCAACGGCTTCAACGGCATGAAGGGCATGGACCCGCTGACCGTGGGCGACTTGTTTATCGAGGGATCGACGCTGTACTACGTCATGATCGCGTTGATCGTGATCGTCTACCTCGCGCTGCGCATGCTGGTGAATTCGGGCATAGGCAACGTCATCGTGGCAACGCGGGAAAACCCGCAGCGTGCCGAGATGCTAGGTTACGATGTCCGAAAATATCAGCTGCTGACTTTTGTGATTGGCAGCGGCCTCGCGGGCCTCAGCGGCGCGTTGTACACGTCATGGGGGCAGTTCATCACGCCGTCCAGCATCGGTCTGCCTGCTGCGGCGATGCCTATCATATGGGTGGCTTTCTCCGGACGGAGCGATCTGACCGCGACGCTGGTCGGATCGTTCCTGCTGCTGTTCGGCTTTCAGACCATCACGGTCTACAGCCAGCAGGCCGCACTCGTGTTGATGGGGGCGCTGCTGCTCGCCACGGTGATGCTGGCGCCGCAGGGTTTTGTGCTCGGCATCGGCAAGCTTGCTGCCGACTGGTGGAGCGGGCGTCGGCGGCGCAAAGAGAGCGCCGTCATGGCGGAGGCTGGTCGCTTGCAATCGGAAGAGACCTGATCATGGCGCTGGTTGAAGTCAAAGGCGTATCCAAGCGTTTTGGCGGATTGACCGCAGTCTCCGACGTCGACCTAACGGTCAACGCCGGCGAGGTCCACTGCCTGATCGGACCAAATGGCGCCGGTAAGAGCACATTGTTCAAGCTGATCGTGGGTCTTTACCCGCCGAGCCAAGGCAGCATACTGTTCGATACCGTCGACATCACGGCTGAACGTCCATATGCGCGCGTGCAGCGGGGCATGAGCATCAAGATGCAGGCTCCGAGCGTGTTCAAGGAGCTGCCGGTTCGGCAAAACATCCGGATTGCGCTCCAGGGGCGATTATCCGGTGCGGAACGCATCGCCGAGGAGGATCGCCTGCTGACTCTGCTCAACCTCGGGCCGGACAGCGAGAAGCTCGCGGGTGCGCTGTCGCATGGCCAGCAGCAATGGCTCGAGATCGGGATGGCGCTGGCGCTGAAGCCTCAGCTCTTGCTGCTGGACGAGCCGACCGCCGGCATGTCTCCGGATGAAACGTTCAAGACCGGCGAGTTGATCAAGTCGTTCAATGCCGAAGGCATGACGGTGCTTGTGGTCGAGCATGACATGGCCTTCGTGCGTCAGGTTGCCCAGCGCGTCACGGTGTTGCATCTCGGCAAGATTTTCGCGCGCGGCGATCTCAAAGGCATTTTGCAGGACGAAAAGGTCGCGCAAATCTATCTCGGTAAGACCCATGCTCACTAAACCCAATCCCACTGACCAGATTCTCGACGTATCGGAATTGTGGGCGGGATACGGTGCGACGCCGATCCTGCAGGGCGTCACCATGTCGGTCTCGCGCGGCGAGATCGTCGGCGTGATCGGCCGTAACGGTGTAGGCAAATCGACTCTGATGCGGTGCCTGATCGGTTTGCTGCAGACCTGGCGTGGCACGATCAGCTTCATGGGGCAGGACATCACAAGGCTCGAAGCCGACGCGCGGGCGAGGGCAGGCTTCGGCTACATCCCGCAGGGACGCGATGTCTTTCCGCAGATGACTGTCGAGGAAAACCTGCAGGTGGGAGAGTTGATTGGCGGTCCCGGTGGCAAGAAGCTGCCTGAACTCGTCTATGAGTATTTTCCGAGACTGAAAGAACGCCGGCGGCAGGCCGCAGGCACCATGTCGGGCGGCGAGCAGCAACAGCTCGCCATAGGCCGTGCGCTGATCGGCAATCCGTCCTTGATGATCCTGGACGAGCCGTCCGAGGGTGTCCAGCCCTCGATCGTCCAGCACATCTGCGAGGCGCTGAGGTCGTTTCGGAACGAGCTCGGCACCACGATTATCTTCGTGGAGCAAAATCTCGACACGATCCTGGCGATCGCCGAGCGTTGTTACATCATGGAGAAGGGCAAGATCACGCAATCGCTGGCAGGCGGCGAGGTCAACGAGGACAATGTTCGCGAGCAGCTCCTACTCTGAATGGCCACATGGCATGTTTTCAAGTCGTCAATAGGGAGGGAATGGACATGGATCTGGGACTCAAGGGAGCGAAGGTTCTCGTCACCGGCAGCACCAAGGGCATCGGCAGGGCGATCGCCGACACGTTTGCGGCCGAAGGCGCCAATGTCGGCATCTGCGCGCGCAACCAGGCCGACGTCGACAACGCGGTCACCGCGATCAAGGCGAAGGGCGTCGCCGCGTTCGGCAGCTCGGTCGACGTTTCCAACGGCCCGGCGCTCAAGGCCTGGGTGGAGGATATGGCCTCCAGGCTCGGCGGCGTCGACGTCGTCGTCGCCAATGTCAGCGCGTTGTCGATCGGGCAGGACGAGGAGAGCTGGGAGAAGGAGTTCTCCACCGACATGATGGGCACTGTGCGGCTGGTCAATGCGGCGATGCCGTATCTGGAGAAGAGCAAGGCCGCCGCGATCGTCACCATCTCCAGCGTGTCGGGCCGCGAGGTCGATTTCGCTAGCGGTCCCTACGGCACGTTCAAGGCCGCGATCATTCACTACACGCAAGGACTCGCCTTCCAGCTTGCCGGCAAAGGCATCCGCGCCAATTCGGTGTCGCCGGGCAACACCTATTTCGAGGGCGGTGTCTGGAATCAGATCAAGGACGGCAATCCCGAGCTGTACAAGAGCGCATTGGCGCTGAACCCTACCGGCCGCATGGGCACGCCACAGGAGATGGCGAACGGCGCGGTGTTCCTCGCCAGCAAGGCGGCGAGCTTCATCACGGGAACCAACCTCGTGGTCGATGGGGCCCTCACGCGCGGCGTGCAGTTCTAAGCATCGAGAGCCCAATGGTCACCGGACCGCGTCGGCTGCGGCGCAGGTGGCCTAAGCCGCTTTCGACAACAAGAAGGCTGTCAAATGTCAGCAGATCCAATTCACTACAAATCGATTATCGAGCTCTCCGATCTGTCCCGCCGGGGCGAGCTGCTGCCCTCGAAGGTAACCGAGGCCATGGTGAGCCGGATCGACAAGCTCGATGGAAAGTTCCACAGCTACGCACTCGTTCTCGCTGAGCGCGCCATGGCGCAAGCGAAGCTCTGTGACGCCGAGCTAGCGAAAGGCATCTGGCGCGGACCGCTGCACGGCGTGCCGATCGGATTGAAGGATCTCTGCTACACGACCTTTGCGCCGACCGCGGGCGGCACGACGATGCACGCCAAATTTATCCCGCCCTTCAACGCGACCATCGTGGACCGGCTCGAGCATGCCGGCGCCATCATACTCGGCAAGCTGAAGATGACTGAGGGCGCCTACACCAGTCATCATCCGAACGACGAGGCACCTCTCAATCCCTGGGGCGTCGACTACTGGGTCGGCTCTTCCTCAAGTGGATCGGGCGCGGCAACCTCGGCGGGCCTATGCTTCGGTTCGATTGGCACTGATACTGGCGGCTCGATCCGGTTTCCGTCCGCAACCTGCGGACTGACAGGAATCAAGCCTACCTGGGGACGTGTCAGCCGTCACGGCGTGTTTCCGCTGGCGGACTCGCTCGACCATGTTGGGCCGATGTGCCGGAGCGCGGCCGATGCCGCCGCTATGCTTGGCGTCATCGCGGGCGCCGATGTGAATGATTCCACGGCCCTGCAGGCGCCGGTGCCGAACTATCTGGCCGGTATCGGTGACGGCATCCGGGGCGTACGGATCGGCGTCGACCGCAGCTACATCCAGGACGGGATCGATTCGCAGGTGGTCGCTGCGTTGCTGGAAGCCGAACGCACGCTGGCCGCGCTCGGTGCCGATATCCGCGAGGTCAAGTTCCCGGCCTACGAGAAGCTTGTCAGCATGTGGATCCCGATGTGCTCGATCGAAACGGCGGAGGCGCACCTGGAGACCTATCCGTCGCGAAAATCGGAATACGGCCCCGATCTGGCGCAGCTGATCGAGCAGGGCAGGTCGATGAGCGGTGTCGAAATCGCGCAGATCCATCATGAGCGACTGAAGTTTTGCGGCAGTCTCGCCGCCTTGTTCGGCGATATCGACCTGCTGCTGATCCCGACAATGCCTGTGCCGATCCCAACGCTGACCAAGATGGGCGAATACGGTGCCGATCCGAACGTGCTGCTCAGTATCCTCCGCTTCACCGCAGTGTTCGACTTCTCGGGCAGCCCCACAATCACACTGCCGAACGGGATGGCGTCCGACGGCCTGCCGCTCAGCATGCAGTTGGTGGGTCCGCATCTGTCCGAGGATGTGCTTGCCCGCGCTGGTCATGCCTTCCAGTCGGTGACGGACTGGCACACCCGGCGCGCGCCCATTGAATGAACGGTGTCACGGAACACCAAGACGCGCGCGCAATCTCCTAGCCTGCGGAGTCGCCTGGAAGATAGGGCTCATTTAGCGAGTCCGAGACGAAGTGGGGTTGGTGAGCGCAGCAGTCAGTCGGCAACCGATATGGCTTGTCGCAAATGGAGCAGTTTCGCGAACTGATAAGGAAATTGCTGAAACCTTATCAGTGCGCACGGCGAGCAGGGAGTCACGCTTGTGAACGGCCCTCTCTGGCGGGAAGCGGGCATTCGCCCGAAGGCTGATTTCAGCCAGGTGCGGCCTTCAATCGTCCGCAGGAGCACCGGGCTTCGCTACTGCACTTGCAAACAGCACTTTCGCAGTTGCTGACACACCCGTGGTACCGGGGCAGGCTGAGAAATCAAGTTGCCCTGGAAGTCCTTGGCTGCACGGACTGAGATGGAAAAGAAAGCCGAGGGCAGCGGCTGCTTTGAACTCGATGACGCCAAGGGCAAGGACGGGCAGTACGACAGCAAGCTCGAGAAGACTTTGAGACGATCGCGATGCCGCGACCAAGCCTGACGAAGCCTGTTCCGCGGTCTAGCAATGCGGATTTTCTGGAGCGGCTGTAACCCTGTCGGCAAACGCTCTGCACGTGGGGCGCGTTGTCAGGTCGGCCGCCGCCAAGTTGCCTCATTAGATCGGAGAATTCTAACCGGCGCCATTTCAAGCCGGAGGCATCATGCTGAGAATGATGTTGTTGGGCCTCCTCATCCCACTGGGTGTGGGAGTGCTTGCTGCAATGGAACTCAAAACTCCAGCGAGGAGTGTAGCAGTGCCTGTCCCGCCCGTTGCCGAGATAGCCGCAGGCGTTTCCGAGCCACGCGGTGCGTTGGCCAAGGCTGAGTTGCGCCCTTGTGCGCCCCAGCTCCCTCCGTAGCGGGTCCTCGGCTCGTCACGTCGGCCGGTCATCGCCGCTCGCGGGGACGTTGAAGCCCCGGGCAGCAAGTTCCAGCTCGAGCTCAGTGATCCGCTCGAAGATGCGAGCAGCAATCGCCTCGGACTCTTCGGCGGTTAATGATCGAATGCCCCTCGAAGATAGCTCGTCCCTGAGAACCTTCGCCACGAGTAAGGTGGATCGCCATTGGATTAAATCCTAAAATGACGATCCAATCGCAACCGAAGGGCGAACGCAAGGTGGGTAGCCCACCGGCATTGGATCGATCTCTTCATCAAGGTCAGCGCTTGGTTAGCTTTTTAGGAGGAAGCCCACCATCCGTCGGGGAATGGTTCCAGCAAAGTCCAATCGACTTGGTTGTCATTGTCAGGGGGGCCGATAGCTTTTGCATTCCGGCTTAGTGGCGCGTGGCGACGGAGGCGAACAGACATAGCGCACCGTTCACGACGTCGAACGCGGCGCGAAGCAGGATGTGTCAAGCGTATTGGGGGCACACGGAGACGTTGTCGGGGCCGGTCGGCGGTTAAGCTAAGGCGCCATCCGATGGCGGCGAGCGCGCAGGGAGGGCAAGTGCTGCGATCTTTCGTCAGGCTGCCCTCATGGTGGTTTGGCCATGCTCGTCCGCGCTCTGCCTGACGTGTGAGGAGATCATCGGTAAGCTTCGCGCCGCCGGCTATTCGCACATCCAGGAACTACCAGCCGGAAGATAAAGACCTACAAGGCCGTCCAGGAAGGCACCGCGCGCTTGCTAATCGTCGACAGCACCGGCCACATCGCAGAGGTGGCGAGATAGCTAGACGGGCAGAGGAAGCCAGACGTCTTTACTGGACAGCGTACCGGTTGGCGTCGCAATCTCCATATCGACGACGCGAAGCGGGCCATGACTTTCGTAAACGTAGCGAAGGCGCCAGACCGGACCAAGTTCCGGCGAAATGGCGAAGTCGTCCAACGCACGTGTGATGTTGTGAACGGCATCCCGTCGCCCGATCGGTGCGGAGAACATCGTCTCTATCAGCAGGGCCAGGCTCATGCCGCCGACCAGCATGGCGCGTGCAGCTTCGTCGCCGTGAGAAAGCCGGAGGGCGGTCACGATGACGGCAATTGCGTCGGGATTCTTCAGAGCCAAGGCAGGTTCGCTTCGCCAGCAAAAACATGATGCCGGATGCTACCCCTTTCATGCAAGCGACGTCGAGCCGACACCAAGATATCTCAAGTAACAAACAGGCCCACCGCGAGCCGCGCTTGCGGAATGCGGGCGCCGCCTTCAGGATCTAGTCGTGTGGGTCGTTTCCCCTCGGCTCCTGCAAGATTTTTGGCATGTGTCCACGCGCTTCACGATCACGCGGGGCGGGGCGTTCGGACGGGTCGCGGCCGAGCTTGGACTGCAGCTCGACGAGGTCGGTGAAGACGTCGGCCTGGCGGCGCAGCTCGTCGGCGATCATCGGCGGCTGGCTCGCGATCGTGGAAATCACGGTGACCCGCACGCCGCGGCGCTGAACGGCCTCGACCAGGGAGCGGAAGTCGCCGTCACCCGAGAACAGCACCATCTGGTCGATGTGCTCGGCGAGCTCCATCGCGTTCACGGCGAGCTCGATGTCCATGTTGCCCTTGACCTTGCGGCGGCCGGAGGCGTCGATGAACTCCTTGGTCGC
>NZ_JBVVOU010000028.1:0-77624 GCF_055807635.1 Bradyrhizobium sp. Kon56
ACCCGAACGCTGCCGCGTCCACCGCAAGCCCGGCTCGCGAACATGACGACCACAAGATCGCCCCTCAAGGATGAGCCAGGATGGGCGACACATACGCCGTTTCCGAATTTCGGTAAAGCGGAATATTTTCATCAGTGCGGCTTGACACCGGTGCGGGTCGGGCTGTCAAGGTGTTTCGCCCGACGGCGCAGCCCACCGGCGCGCCGAGATGCCGGTGACGAGCCAAAAGGCCTGGTGTCCGCTTGCGGCCGCCCGGGGGCCGCCTGCGACAATCCGAGTCCGCCGCGGACATAAAGACGCGACAATTGCGGGGCTTGTCGACTGCCCCTGCCCTGATTCCCCCTTCCCGGAGTTCCCATGTCTTCTGCCGACAGGCCAGCGACACGCCTTGCGACCAGACTTGCCTTCCTCGTCGCGGGTTTCGGCATGGCGTGTTGGGCACCACTGGTGCCGTTCGCGAAGGCGCGGCTCGCCGTCGACGACGGCATCCTCGGACTGCTCCTGCTCAGCCTCGGCATCGGCTCGGTCGTCGCGATGCTTCTGACCGGCGTGCTGAGTGCGCGCTATGGCAGCAAGCCGATCATCATGGCGGGCGGGATCGGTCTTGCCCTGGTCCTGCCTCTGCTGACAATCGCGAACTCGCCCGCGATGCTGGCGCTGGCACTCCTCGCATTCGGCGCCGCGCTCGGCTCCATCGATGTCGCCATGAACATCCACGCGGTTGAGGTGGAGCGCGCCGCGGGACGTCCGCTGATGTCCGGCTTCCACGCGCTGTTCAGTATCGGCGGCTTCGCCGGGGCCGCGCTCATGACCGCACTGCTCTCGCTGCAACTCGGCGCGCTCGCTTGCACGCTGATCTGCTCCGTCCTGATGCTGATCGCGATGCTTGGGGCCTGGCCGCGGCTGCTTCGCTCCGTGCAGGTGCAGGAAGGACCGCTGTTCGTGCTGCCGCATGGCGCCGTGCTCCTGCTCGCGCTGCTTTGCGCCATCACCTTCCTCGTCGAAGGCGCGATGCTCGATTGGGGCGCGTTGCTCGTCATCGGCGCGGGTCTCGTTTCCGAAGCGCAAGGCGGGATCGGCTACATCGTGTTCTCGGTCGCGATGACGATTGGGCGGCTCGCCGGCGACGCCGTCGTCGCGCGCATCGGAGACCGCACGACATTGTTCTGGGGCAGCCTGATTGCGATCGCGGGTTTCGTGGTCCTGCTCACCGCTCCCGTCGTGGCGGTCGCCATAGGCGGCTTCCTACTCATCGGCCTCGGCGCATCCAACCTCGTGCCGGTGCTGTTCCGCCGAGCGGCGAGGCAGAAGGTGATGCCAACGGGCCTCGCCGTCGCGGCGATCACGACCGCCGGCTACGCCGGCGTTCTCGTGGGTCCCGCCGGTGTCGGCTTCGTCGCACGTCTTGGCGGATTGCCGGTGGCGTTCTGGCTCCTGACCGCGCTGATGGGCCTCGTCACGCTGACGGCGCGCATTGTCACGCGCGCCGATGCCTGAGCGGCTTCACAAATTGCTCAGCCCGATCGATTTGATCAGGGGCGCGAGGCTTGCGGATGTGGCCTCGACGATGCGCTGGAATTTGTCCGGGCTTGAATCGTTGTCCGGCTCCATGCCCTGGGCGCGATAGCTCGCCAGAAGCGCCCTATCGGCCATGGCGAGCCGCGTCGCCTGCGCGATCCGGTCGATGATCGCATCGTCGGTGTCCTTGGGTGCGAACAGACCGAACCATCCCTCATACCGGATGCCGGGCATGCCGGATTCGACGGCGGTCGGGATCTCCGGCGCGCCGCTCAGCCGCGTTTCGGTGGTGACCGCAAGCAGCCTGACTCTTCCCGCTTGGGCCAGCTGCTGCAATTGAACGGACATGACGGCAATGACGAGCGATATCTGGCCGCTGACGAGGTCGTTGGTCGCCTGCGCGATGCCGCGATAGGGCACGTGGACGATGTCCAGCGCGCCGGCCTGCTGCTTGAAGGATTCGCCGACCAGATGGTTTCCGGTGGCGATCCCCGGCGTGCCATAGGACAGCTTTCCTGGATTGGCTTTCGCATAGGTGATCAACTCGCGCAGGTTTGCGGCAGGCACCGAAGGATTGACGGCGAAAACCAGCGCGCTGTTGATCAGCCGGTAGATGGCGCGGAAATCGCCAACGGAATATCCGGGATTTGCCGCCGTCATGGGAATGATGACCTGCGTGCTGCCGTTGCCGAGCAGCAGCGAATAGCCGTCGGGCTCCTCGCGCGCGACCGCCGCGGTCCCGATGGCGCCGCCCGCGCCGCCGATATATTCGACGAAGGTCGGCCCGAGCAGCGACGGCATCCTGTCCACCCAGGGGCGCGCGATCTGGTCACCCGATCCGCCGGCTCCGTAGGGAATCACCAGGCGAATGGGACGAGACGGATAGTCGGCGGCTTGTCCGCTGCGGGGAAGCGCGGCGAGCGCCGCTGCGCCCGACAACGCGTGCACCAATTGTCGCCGCGTGAAAGAGGCCATGCTGGAAATTCCGGAAGTCGGCAGTCAATGTGGTGGCGGGACCGGCTCCCGGACCATGCCATCGCAGCAATCCGGCATCACAGTCAATGCTCCATCCGGCCGTGCCCCGGCGTCATCGCATTGTCATGTCGGCCTAACTCTTTATTTCACAAGCATTATTTCGGCGAGCCATCCGTCCGCGCAGGGCTGTCAGCCCTGCCCACTGCTTTCGACCGGTTTACTGTACGCCTCGTTCTGTTAGATCAGAAAGTAATACCTTTTGACTCCCTTCGAGGGGGCGATGGCGCGTGCCAGATCGTAGCGAAGATTCGGCCATTTCCTTTGGGCCATTTCGACTGTTTCCGAAGTCCCGGCTCCTGGAGAAGGAGGGCTCGCCGCTTCATGTCGGCGGCCGCGCGCTCGACATTCTCATCTTCCTTGCCGGACGCCCCGGAGAAGTGGTCGACAAGAGAGAGCTGGTCAAGCGCATCTGGGCCGGCGTCAATGTCGACGAGGGTAGCCTGCGCTTCCATGTCGCAGCGCTACGCAAGGCGCTCGGCGACACCGGCAAGTCGGCGCGTTACGTCGTCAACGTGCCCGGCCGCGGCTATTGCTTTGTCGCCTCGTTCGCTCAAGCAGCTCCTCCGGCCGCCCCGCTCCCGGCCGAAAGCGCCCCTCCCCGCTCCTTGCCCGCTCAGCTCACCAGGATGGTCGGCCGGGAAGGTGTCATCGAGAAGATCTCGAACGGACTTTCGCTCTATCGCTTCATGACCGTCGTCGGCCCGGGCGGCATCGGCAAGACCTCGGTCGCCGTCACCGTCGGGCATCGCCGCTCCCAGGATTTCGGCGGGCGAGTCTTCTTTGTCGATTTCGGTCCGCTGAGGGATGCCAGTCACATCGCGACCACCATTGCTTCGGCGCTCGGACTGACCATCAGCGCGGAGGATCCGACGCCGGCCCTGCTGACGTTTCTGAAGACCGACCCGGCCCTGCTGATCTTCGACGGTTGCGAACATGTGCTGGATCATTTGGCGCCGCTGGTCGAGCGCATCGTTCGCGAAGCACCGCAGCTTCGTGTTCTCGCAACCAGCCGCGAGTCGTTCCGGAGCGAAGGCGAGCGAATTTTCCGGCTGTTCCCGCTGGACTGTCCGCCCGAGCGCGAAGGGCTTGCTGTCGACGAGGTCCTTGCCTACCCTGCGGCTCAGCTCTTTGTGGAGCGCATTGCGCAGAGCTCGGGCCCGTTCCAGCTCAGCGCGGAAGAGGCCCCCCTCGTCGCGAGCATCTGCCGGCGCCTCGACGGCATCGCGCTGGCAATCGAGCTCGCGGCGGGCCGCGTCAATGCTTACGGCATCGCCGGCACGGCATCCCTGCTCGACAGCCGCTTTTCGCTGCAATGGCGCGGCCGACGCACCGCCGTGCCGCGGCACCAGACACTCGCTGCGGCGCTCGACTGGAGCTACGACCTTCTGCCTGCCGCGGAGAGCGCAACGCTGCGACGCCTGTCGGTCTTCGCCGGGCCTTTCGCGCCGGAGGCGGCTGCGGCGGTCGCGTCGGGTGACGGCCTCAACGCCTCCGAGACCCTCGAAGCAATCGACAGCCTGGTGACCAAGTCTCTGATTTCGCCGTCCGGCTCGCGGACGCTGCGCTATCGGCTGCTCGACACCACGCGCACCTATGCATACGGAAAACTCAACGAGCTCGGCGAAGCCGGGCAGTTCGCGCGGCGTCATGCCGAGCATTTTCGCGATTTATTCCAGCGCGCGGAGGCCGATATTTCGACGCCGCTGCCCGAATGGCTGAGCATGTATGGCGCGGAGCTGGACAATGTGCGCGCGGCGTTGGACTGGGCCTTCGGGCCCGACGGCGAGCCGAAACTCGGGATCGCGCTGACGTCGGCCGCAGTCACGCTGTGGGTGCGTCTTTCGCTGTTCGCGGAATGCCGTGAGCGCAGCAGAACGGCGCTCGCGGCGCTCGGAGACACCGCCGACGACGACCGCATCCGCATGCAGCTGCTGTCGGCGCTCGGATGGTCGCTGATGTATGGCGAGGGCCGCGCGCGCGAGGCGCGGCCGATCCTCGAGACGACCCTCGAGCTGGCTGACAGGCTCGACGACAAGGATTTCCGGCTGCGCGCGCTCTGGGGCTTGTGCATCGACCAGTTCAATAACGGACAGTTCGGCAAGGCCCGTGCGCTCGCCGATCGCTTTGCGAACGCAGCCGCGAACTCGCCCGACAGGACCGATGTCATGCTGGGCGACCGGCTGATGGCCGTCGCGCTGCATTATCTCGGGGATCAGAACGAGGCTCGGCTGCGCATCGACCGGGTCAATGCATCGTTGCATGTGTTGGCGGAGAAGCCGAAAATCTTCCCGCTCGATCTGAGAATATCGACGCAATATTTTCGAGCTCGCATCCTGTGGCTTCAGGGTCTGGCCGATCAGGCTCAGGCCCTCACCGCCAGAAACATCGAGGAAGGCCGCGCCAACGGCCACGCGCTGACATTCTGCAGCGTGCTCGGACAAGCCGCCTGCCCGATCGCCTTCTGGTCCGGCGATTTCGACGCCGCCGAGCGTCACGGCATCGAGCTGCTCGAACACACCGAGCGCCACGCCATCCGGCTGTGGGGCCTGTGGGCACGGGCCTTCAACGCCGCAGTCATGGTCAGGCGCGGCGACGTCACGACTGGCCTGCCGCTGCTGCGCGAGGAGCTCAATCGCGCCGGCGATGCGCGCTTCCTGCCGCGCTTTCTGCCCTTGCTCGGCGAGCTCGCCGCGTGTTCCGGAGAGGCCGACCAGGTCGATCGCGGGCTCGACGTGATCGAGGATGTCCTGACCCGCTGCAACGACCGGCAGGAGCTCTGGTATCTGCCGGAGCTGATCCGCATCAAGGGAGAGTTGATGCTCAGGAACGCCCGGCATTCAGAGGATGCCGAGGCGCGCTTTCGCGAGGCCATGGACATTGCCGTCCAGCAAGGCGCGCGTTTCTGGGAGCTGCGAAGCGCGGTCAGCCTGGCGCGGTACATGATCGGGGCCGGCCAGAGCGCGGAGGCCTTGGCAATTCTGCAACGCGCATGCGGGCCGTTCACCGAGGGCGCCGGCATTGCCGAGATCCGCAGCGCCCACGATCTGATCGAGCAGCTCCGGGCTTGACGAGTCGGCTGACCGGCGCCGATTCATCCGGCCCGCGGAATGAATCCGGGCACGCCGGTCTCGACGACCGTGTTGAACCTGATGTTTGTCGTAATCTGGTCCCTCATCTCTCGCATGGCGTCTTCGGGCAAGGCCGAAATATCGAAGTTTTCCTGGATGCGCCGGGAATTGGTCGAAGTCGTCAGGAAAGCGGTGCCGCGCTGGAGGGCCCACGCCAGCGCAATTTGAGCCGGCGTCCTGTGCAAGCGCTCCGCGATGGCAGTGATCACCGGATCGGCTAGCACGTTCGGCTTCATGGCGTGTCCCAGCGCTGCAAACGCCTGCAAGACAATCCCGTGCTCTCGACAGAAGTCGAGCAGGTCCCATTCGGGAAGATACGGATGCGATTCGACTTGCACCATGGCGGGCCTGATCCGCGCGATCGAAACGATCTCGCGCAGCTTGTCCAGGGTGATGTCCGACAGACCGATCGACTTGCAGTGCCCCTCGTCGACGAGGCGCTCCAGCGCCCCCCATGTCTCCGCCAGCGTAACCCCTGAATCATAGATGACCCGACCGTGCTCATCCCTCGGGTCCTGCTCGTCGCCGGGTTGAAAGGCAAAGGGCGTATGGATGATGTAGCAATCGATCTCGTCGAGTTGCAGCCGCCGGCGACTGCCGTCGAAGGCAGGCCTGACCCGTTCCGGCCGATGATTGGTGTTCCATAGCTTCGTCGTAACGAACAGGTCCTTGCGCTGAAGCGTCCCCGCCTTGAATGCCTCCCGCAGCGCATCGCCGACCGCCTCTTCGTTGCGATAGCGCTCCGCGCAATCAAGATGTCGAAATCCGGCCTCCAATGCAGCCTTGGTGGCCCGCCTGGTCACGAGCGGATCCGGAATGAGCGTGCCAAATCCCACCGCGGGAATCGTCCCGGATTGATGAGTTAGAATTCTCGTATAACGAAGCGAATCCGACGTTGTCATGCTGATGCTCCTTTGTTTGCCCTCAGCTCCCTCAAAAGTAAGGGACGAGGTATTCGAAATTGACGATGCGATGTCATTCCACGACTCCAGGCGTTAACCGGTAGGCCGCGGCTTACGGAGAAAAAACACGAGCGGAATCATGACGAGCATGGCGAACATCAGGATCTCGAACTGGTCGATGACCGCGACGGTCGCCGCCTGACGCGTGACCATGCCGTTGAGGGCCGCAAGACCCGGCTTGCCGACCGAGCCCCCGACGTAAGCGGCGACACGATAGGGCGTGAGGTTCTTTGCGAGTGCGACATGCACAGCCTGCGTGTTGGCGTAGAAGAAGAGCTGGACGACCGCGATGCCAATGGTGCTGCCATAGAGGCGCGACAGGTTGATCAGCGCGCTGCCTTCCGGGCGGAGCTTCGGATCGAGCGTGCCGAACGCGGCCCTGGCGAGCGCGGGCAGCAACATGCCGACACCCGCTCCCTGGAGCAGGCCGGCCTCGACGACCGGCCGCCAATCCATCGCCGGTGAATAGCCAAGCATCAGCCAGTTGGCATAGACCACCAGCGTCATTCCACCCACGAGGAACGGCCGGTAGTCGATCTGCGCCGGGACCAGGCTCGTCAGCACCAGCGCCCCCACTAGCGCGACGCCGCGAGGAACGGTCATGTATCCGGTGGTGTCGACGGGGTAGTTGAGCAATTCCTCCAGCATCGGGGACGTCAAGGCCAGGGTCGGCAGCAGCACGAAGCCAAGCGCGAAGGAGATGACCGTCGAGAGCACGAGATTGCGGTCCCTGAACAGCGCCGTGCGGAGAAAGTGCTCCTTTGTCGTCATGACGTGCACGATGAAGAGATAGAAGCCGAGCACGGAGGCGCCCGCCTCGATCCAGATTTCCGTCGAGGCGAACCATTCGAGGCGCTCCCCGCGGTCGAGCAACATCTGCAACCCGATCATGCCGACGGAGAACGTCGTCAGACCGAAGAAGTCGAAGGACCGGCTCCGCTCCGCCCGCTTCTCGCGGAGCAGCTGAGCCATCGTCAGGAAAATGAAGCCCGTCATCGGCAGGCTGAAATAGAAGATCGAGGGCCAGCCGTAATATTCGCTGAGCCAGCCGCCAATGGCCGGGCCACTGCTGATGCCGAGTAGGGAGCAGACGGTCCACGCCAGGCTCATGCGCGCATGTCGCACCGGCGATGTCGCCTCGAGCAGGATCGCCAGCGAGAGCGGTGCCAGCGGTCCGCTCGCCGCGCCCTGGAGGATTCGCGCCAGCACGAACTGAATCGACGTCGTCGCCAGCGCGTCGAGCGCGAGACCCAACACGAAGATCGTGACGGCGGCCTGATAGACCACCTTCCGACCGTAGCGTCCCGCCAGCCATTGCGTGATCGACATGGTCACGGCGCTCGCCGCGATATACGAGGAAAACACCCAACCGACCTCGTCATTGGCCATCGAGAGCGTCGCCTGAATATGGGGTAGCGCCGCGTTCGGTATCGAGATGTTGACGGCCTGCATGTAGGTCGCCATGAGGGCGGCCGCGGCGATCGCGTGATGACCGCCGGGCGCCGTGGACGATGGGAGGGGCGTACTCATTTGCCCTCCATCGCAAGCGCCGGTTGGAGCAGATGCGCCCAGCTGCGGCGATGGCCTGTATCGACCCGCGCCGTCACGCTGATGCCTGAGAACAGCGGCCGGTTTGGATCGAGATCGTCGAGTTCCAAGCGCACCGGCAATCGCTGGACGACCTTGACCCAGTTTCCCGTCGCATTCTCGGGCGGCAGGAGCGAGAAGTCCGAGCCGGTCCCCGGACTCATGCTGACGATGTGTGCCTTGAACTTGCGATCGGGATAGGCATCGACGTCGATCGTCGCCTCCTGGCCAGGGCGCATATGAGTGAGACCGGTCTCGCGAAAATTCGCCTCGACCCAGACGTGCCGGCTCGACAGCAACGAGAACGTCGGTGCCCCGGCATTGACGAAGCCACCAATCTGGAGATCGTCGACCTTGGTCACGATGCCGTCGTCCGGCGCCGTCACGGTGGCGTAGGAGAGATCCAGCCGCGCACGGTCGAATTGTGCCTTGGCTGCGCGGACTGCCGGATGGCGATCGACATCACCCTCAAGCTCGCCGTTGAGTGCGACGATCGTGGTGGCGATCTGCTGCTCGACCGACGCCACGCGCTGGCGAGCGACCTTGAGATCCGTCTCGGCCCGTTCATAGACCGCGCGTGGCGTGAAGTCGGAGGCAACCAGCATCCTCTTGCGGTCGAATTCGTGCTCGTCGAACGTAGCCGTCTCTTTGGCCGACTGCAGCTCCGCCTGCTGCTGACGGTGGGTCGCCTTGAGGGATTCGATCTGGAGCCGCGCACTGCCGAGGCGCGCCTCGGCCTGGTCGACGGCAATTTGATAAGGCTCCGGGTCGATGCGAAACAGCACCTGCCCCCGCCGGACGCGCTCGTTGTCACGCACGGCTATCTCGACCGCCTGGCCGGAAACGCGCGCGTTGATGGTCACCTTGGCGGCACGCACAAAGGCGTCGTCGGTCGAGACATATTGCTCCTGCGCCAGATAGATGAATGCGCCGACCACGGCCGCCGCCATCGGCAGCGCAAGCATCAGCGGCCGTCGCAGCGGCTTGCCGAGCCCTGCCCCAAACCATTGGGCGGCTGCGTCGCTCGGGCGGAAGCTGTTGCGAACGCCGAGCCCGCCGGCGATTGGCGCGAAATCGAAACGCATCGGAAGATCCTCGGGTTCAATCTATTTAATAACGTTCGTTACAAATATTGTACCCCGACGCGGCGATCAAGTCCGCGACCTTGATTTTTATAACGATCCATACAAATATGCGTGTGGAACATGCCAACCGGGGTTCTGACGATATGGCACGGAAAAAGAGCGAAACGAGCCCGGCGCGCCGGGGACGCCCACCGGCCTACGACGCAGAGACGGCCTTGAAGCGGGCAACGGAAACGTTCTGGAGGACCGGTTATTCCGGTACCTCCCTGGACAAGGTCGCTGCCGCGACCGGGATGAGTCCGCCGAGCCTCTACGCGGTGTTCGGCAACAAGCATGCGCTCTATCTCGAGGCCCTCGCGCGGTATTGGGAGATCAGCCTTGCCGCGACGCGTGAGGCTCTCGCCGGGGACCATCCCTTGGACGAAGCGCTGATCCTGGCCTATGACGCGGCGCTGTCGATCTACTTTTCCGGCAAGGGAGCCGCACGCGGCTGCTTCGTGGTGGGGACGGCGGTGACCGAAGTCGCAGAAGATGCCGCGATCCGGAGCAGCGTTGCGGCGGGACTGCGCATGATAGATGCCGATTTCGAAGCCCGCTTCCGGCTCGCGCAGGACAAGGGCGAACTGAAGCGCGACGCCGATCCGGCGGCGCTTGCCATTTTCGCTTCAGCCACGATGCACACCATCGCCATTCGCGCCCGTGCCGGCGCCCGCCGCTCCGAGCTGAGGGAGATGGCCCGAAAAGCGGTCGATGTGATCTGCGGATGCCGGCGATGATCTCGCGGATTTCAGCCATGGCTCTCCCCGGCAATAGCGACGACCAGCTTTAGCCTGCCGCGGCAGCCCCGCGCCGCGGCAACTTCCAGTCGGGGCGGATGAAGTGGCAGGTGTACCCGTCCGGATAGCGTTCGAGATAATCCTGATGCTCCGGCTCGGCTTCCCAGAACTCGCCCGCGGGCGCGACCTCGGTCACGACCTTGCCAGGCCAGAGACCGGACGCCTCAACGTCTGCAATCGTGTCCTTGGCGATCCGCTTCTGCTCGTCGCTGGTATAGAAGATTGCCGAGCGATAGCTCGTGCCCAAATCATTGCCCTGGCGGTTGAGCGTGGTCGGATCGTGGATCTGGAAGAAGAACTCCAGCATGGTCCGAAAGCTGGTCTTGGCGGGATCGAAGGTGATCTCGATCGCTTCGGCATGACCTTCATGGTTGCGGTAGGTGGCATTCTTCACCGCGCCGCCGGTATAGCCGACGCGGGTGGAGACCACGCCCGGTTGCTTGCGGATCAGATCCTGCATGCCCCAGAAGCAGCCTCCGGCCAAAATTGCGCGTTCCGTTGTCATATCTCCACTCCCAATTGATCGGTCTGTCCGTTCTGAACCCGTCGCATCCTATGCTTTCGGCGGCCCAGTCGAAAGCCGGGCATTTGCCCATCCGGTTCCTCTCGTGGAGGCCAAAGCTTCGACGACCTCAGCTTCCCCAAGCAGAACCAGATGGACATAAATTGAGCGCGCCTTACGTCAGCTTCGCGTCGAGCGTGATTGCGGCGTTGAGCACCTTCGACACCGGACAGTTCTTCTCGGCCTCGCCCGCGATCTTGGCGAAACCAGCGTCGTCGAGGTTCGGCACCTTGGCACGTAGCGTCAGCGCCGATTTGCTGATCTTGAAGCCTTTGCCTTCCGGCTCGAGGCTGACCGCAGCTTCAGTCGTGAGCTCGTCCGGCGTGAAGCCGGCGAGTTGCAGGCCGAAGGCCAGCGCCATAGTGAAGCAGCCGGCATGGGCCGCAGCGATCAATTCCTCGGGATTGGTGCCCTTCTCGTTCTCAAAGCGGGTCTTGAACGAATAAGGCGTCGCGGCGAGCACGCCGGATTCGCTCGATAACTGACCAGTGCCATCGCGACCGGTGCCTTTCCAGACTGCTGTTGCCTTGCGGATCATCTCAATTCTCCTGGTTGATTTTTTTAGCACCGGCACTCGGTACGGTACGAAAGCGACATTGGCACGACCGCCTGTCGCCGTTCCAACCGGCCGAGCGCCGCAGCAGTTCCGTCAAATCCCGTTCCGATAAAATCGGAACGGGACTTGATTCTTGCTTTGACGCGTTTTCTTCACGCGAACCGGTATCCACTTCGCTTGAAAACGCTTTAGCTACCGATCTGTCCGACATGGAAGCCGAGCCGGTTCTCGACATCACCGGCGCGGTGGAAGCCGCGCGACATCAGCGCCTTGATGCGGCTCTGGCTTGCCGGGCGGCTGAGCGAGGCCAGGAACGCGTCCCATTCCGGCTTGATCTCGATATCCGGTGGCAGGCTCGCAACGTCGACGAGGCGCTTGGTCTCGGCAATCGCCTCCTTGTCGAAGGGCGCGATGCGCATGGCCAGCGCCTCGACGAAGCCATCGAGCTCGGCATCCGGCAACGAGCGGTTCACATAGCCGTAACGTTCGGCGAGATCGCCGTGGATATCGTCGGCGCCAAGCAGAACCTCGAGCGCGCGGCCGCGGCCCATCAGGCGCGGCAACCGCGCCATCGGGCCGCCGCCGGGCACCAGGCCCGCACCAACCTCCCATTGCGACAGGACCGCCTTTTCGCGGCTGGCAAAGCGCATATCACTTGCCAGCGCCAGTTCGCTGCCGACGCCGGTCGCACGGCCCCTAATCGAGGCAATCGAAACCACCGGCGCGCGGCTGAGACGCACCAGCATGTCGGGCAGTGCCTGCAGGCCCGTCGGCCCCGGCGGGATACGAAGCGAATCCTCCAGCGGCGCGAGGAAGTCGTAATGCGTGATGAAGAAGCCTTCGACGGCGCTGTCGAACACCACGACCTTCACCTCAGGATCGGTCTCGATCGCCTTGACGACGTCATCAAGAAGCGGAAGCTGCTTGGGGCCGAAGATATTGACTGGGGGCATGTCGAAGGTGACACGCCAATACGACGGCAGCCGACGTTCCAGGCGGATTTGGTCGGTCGTGAAGGTGCGTTCGGGGCGGTTCATGATTGGATTCCTGGTCTGTGGGGAAAGAAGGGAACGCGCGGAAGTGCGCGTCCCCGCAGGTCTCAGATCGACTGACGCAGCGGTCGGAAGGCGGTGCGCATTTCCGCGCAGAACAACGCGGGCTGCTCCCAGGCGGCGAAATGGCCGCCCTTGTCGAGACGGTTGTAGTGCATCAGCCTCGGATAGGCCTTCTCGGTCCAGCTGCGCGGCGCAGCGTAGATCTCGTCCGGGAAGACGCTGACGGCGACCGGGATCTTGATGTGCTTGGGCTCGAAGAACACCAGCTTGTTCTCCCAGTACAGCCGCGCCGACGACACCGCGGTGTTGGTGAGCCAGTAGAGCGCGATGTTGTCGACCACGTCGTCGCGCGACAGCCCTTCCGTCTTGCCGTCGAACACCCGGGCGATCAATGCGGCGCTGCGCGCATCATGGTCGAGCATCCAGGACGCGAGGCCCGCCGGCGAATCCACCAGGCCATAGAGTGTCTGCGGCCGGTTGGACATCTCGATCGCGTAGCCGAGACCGTGCTTGTAGAAGTCCTCGAGCTGATCGTAAGCGTAGCGCTCGTCGGCCGAGAGGTTCGACGGCCGCGATCCGCCGGGCTGAAGCGCCTTGGCGATGTCGTCAGGAACGGTCGCGGGCATGTTGGTGTGGATGCCGAGCAGTTCCGGCGGCGCGATCACTGCCATCTGCTCCGTCACGGCATTGCCCCAATCGCCGCCTTGCGCGACATAGCGGTTGTAGCCGAGCCGCTTCATCAGCACGATCCAGGCACGCGCGACGCGCTGGGGATCCCAGCCCAGCTCCGCCGGCTTGCCGGAGAAACCGTGGCCTGGGAGCGAAGGGATCACGAGATCAAAAGCGTCCGCCGCCGTCGCGCCGTGTGCGGCGGGATCGGTGAGCGGGCCGACGATCTTCATCTGCTCGATGATCGAACCGGGCCAGCCATGCGTGACGATCATCGGCAAGGCATTCCCGTGCCTGGAGCGGACGTGAATGAAATGGATGTCGACGCCGTCGATCTCGGTGACGAATTGCGGCAAGGCATTCAGCCGCGCCTCCATCTTGCGCCAGTCGTAGTCGTTCTGCCAGTAGCTCACGAGCTGCTGCACCGTCGTCAGTTGCACGCCCTGCGATTGATCGGCAACGATCTCACGATCAGGCCAGCGCGTCGCGGCGAGACGGCGACGGAGATCGAGCAGATCCTGCTCGGGCACGCTGACGTGGAACGGGCGAACCGCCCCACTCACGCCGGCCTTCGCGGAGTGCAGCGGCAGCAGGCTCGATACGCTTGCGGCAACCGCGGCCATCGCGGCCTGGCTCAACAGTTGACGGCGGTCTGGATTGAGAATGTCGGTACGTGCTTGCGTGGTCATGTTCGATCTCCCTGGCTTTGGTCGGTGACGCTGACCGAATTTGACATAAACGCCTCGGTTCGCCATGCCGAGAGATTGGCGCAGGCCCTGGCAATTTGCTCGTTATGGGTTGTTAGAGCGCGTTAGCCGTTGCGAGCCGCGCGACACCGAGGAGAGCGATCGTCGACGCGCGACGCGCGCCGCCAAAACAACACGGCGCGCGATGAGCTCAGTCATCGCGCGCCGTGTCGGCTTGCATCAGTCGAAGAATCCGTGCTGCCCAGCTCAGGATGGCAGCGGCTGGCCCGCCTGTTCGCGGACGATGTAATCGGCGTACCAATCGGCCCAGTTCTCGTCGTGCCCGCCGGTCCGCTTTTCGTGCTCGCCATGGGCCGCCGCCGCGCGGCGCAGTGCTGCGGCCAGCGCAGCCTGCGAAGCGAATGTCGTGCCGTCGCCCGCGATCCGTCCCGGCAATCGCGTCGTGACCTCCTGGAACAACCAGCCATTGCCGTCGGGATCGCTGAACGACGCATATGAGCCGTAGCTGCCGCCCTTCGGGTCAGCACCGCTCACCCGAACGCTGCCGGAGAGATAAGGCTCGTCGGTCCCCGCGTGAACATCGCCGGCACCGTGGAATGGAGCGCTGACCTCGACGCCGCGGTCGAGCAGATCCGTTCGCGCCGCCTCCAGATCGGAGACGATCAGGTACAAGCCTCGCGCCGAGCCCGGCGCTGCCGCCGTCACGTTCCTGCCGAAGATCACCGAGCAGGCCGAACCCGGCGGCGTGAACTGGATCACGCGCCAGTCATCGCCGGAGGCAAAATCGGCGTCCAGTCGCCAACCGAGACGCGCGTAAAAGGCCTTGGCGCGATCGACATCGGACACCGGGATCACGATCACCTCGAGCCGCTGATCGACGCTAGGCGATGTCGAAGGCGTCTTCGTAGACTTGTTGGAAGACTTGTTGGAAGGCTTATTGGAAAGCTTGGCCGCGGCGTCGCGGTCGATTTCGGTAGTGGCCATGTCGAACTCCCTGGGTTGGATCTAAGGCGAGCTTCAAGCAGCTGTGATCGGCATCACGATGGTTACGCGTGTGCCGTCCTCTCCCGCCTCGCCCTGCAGCCGGGCGTGAATGCTGCGTGCGAGTCCTTCGAGAATCCGGCTGCCGGTGCCCTGAAGCGGCCCGGTCGCGCCGATCCCGTTGTCTATTACCGTGCAGAACCAGGCGCCGTCGCGATTGGCCGTCTCGATGCGGATCAGTGCGTCATTCCTGTTCGGGAAGGCATGCTTGGCCGCATTCGTTACCAGCTCCGTCAGCATCAGCGCGAGCCGATGGCATTGCGACGCCGGCAGCGTGCCGCTTTCAATTGCAGCCTCGCAGCGGATGCCCGCCGGCTCCAGCACGGCCTCGGAAATCGCTCCGCACAGATTTTCGAAGAAGGCCGCCACCGGGATCGCCGTATGGTCGTCATTGTCGGACAAGAGTTGATAGAGCCTGCCGAAGGCGACAATGCGCCGCTCGAGCCGGTCCGCTGCAAGCGATACGTCCCTGGTACCCGTTCGGGTGAAATCGCGGCGGACTGACGCACCCAGTATCGTTAGCGTGTTCTTCATCCGATGGTGGGATTCCCGCAGCACGAGCTCCCAGTCACGCGACTGATCGTCTAAACTGGCCACAAATTGAGATCGAACGACGTCGTCATTCGGCCGAGCATTGATACCGGACATCGTAGCCTCCCCGTTGGAATTAGCGTCAAACTCGGAACGGATACTGGATGCAGTTCGCGCGCATTGCTCGTTAGACGTTGCAAGATTCTGTTATGATGGGGGTCCGACGACGGGCACTCCGAACGTGAGCTGGTCGGTCAAGCACACTGCCGGGTTGTCCCGATCGCTCCGAAAGAGGCTCGCGTTGAGTACAATTTGCGACGGATCGTCGCGCGCGACCGGCCAATTGCCGGCACCCTCCACGCGATTTCGCCACTTTCGACCAGTTTACTCAGGGTTCCCTTCTGCTAGATCAAAGTGCAGAGTTCAGCTCTCACTGGAATGATTGGCCCGTGCCGGACACTAACGACCAGGATTCGGCCATTGCTTTCGGGCCATTCCGGCTGTTCGCAAAGACGCGGCTGCTCGAGAAGGACGGCGCCCCGGTTCACCTCGGCGGCCGTGCGCTCGACATCCTCGTTTTTCTCGCCGAGCGCGCCGGCGAGGTCGTGGACAAGCGTGAGTTGATCCGGCGGGTCTGGGCCGACGTGAATGTGGACGAAGGCAGCCTGCGCTTTCACATCACGACGCTGCGCAAGGCCTTGGGCGATCCGGGCGAAGGGTCCCGCTACGTCGTCAACGTCCCCGGACGAGGTTATTGCTTCACGGCGGCGCTGCTCCGGGCTGCCCCTTCGGAGAACCGGACCAGCCTGCCCGTTGCTTCGCCGCGCTCGTTGCCCTCGCCGCTGGCAAAGATGATCGGGCGGGACGATGCGGTCCAGAGAATTTCCGCCGAGCTCGTTTTGCATCGCTTCGTCACGATCGTCGGTCCCGGCGGGATCGGCAAGACCTCGGTCGCACTGGCCGTGGCGCATGGCGAGCTCCCGGCCTTCGACGGCCAGGTGTGTTTTGTCGATTTTGGCGCGCTGAGGGAGACCCGGCTCGTTGCGGGAACGATCGCGGCCGCGCTGGGCCTGACAGTCAATTCCGACGATCCGGTGCCGGGGTTGCTGACGTTCCTGCGCAACCGGCGGATGCTGATGGTCTTCGACAGTTGCGAGCACATCCTCGACGATCTCGCCCCTCTGGCGGAGCGCATCGTCCGGGAAGCGGGTGAGCTGCATATTCTCGCCACCAGCCGCGAATCCTTCCGCGCCGAAGGTGAGCGTGTCCATCGGCTGTTTCCACTGGATTGCCCGCCACAGCGCGACGGACTCGGCATCGCCGACATCCTTGCCTATCCCGCAACTCAGCTTTTTGTGGAACGCATTGCAGAGAGCCTGAGCGAATTCGAGCTCAGCGAGGAGGATGCGCCGCTTGTGGCCGACATCTGCCGTCGATTGGACGGCATCGCGCTCGCGATCGAGCTCGCGGCCGGGCGTGTGAACGCCTATGGCATTGCCGGCACCGCCTCGCTGCTCGACAGCCGTTTCTCCCTGCTATGGCGCGGCCGGCGCACCGCTGTCCCGCGACACCACACCCTGAGTGCGGCGCTCGCCTGGAGCTATGATTTGCTGCCGGCAACCGAAAGCGCAACGCTGCGCGGATTGTCGGCCTTCGTCGGGCCGTTCACGCTGGAAGCCGCGCTTGCGGTCGCATCCTGTCAGGGCATCGGCGAGGCAGAAGCCGCCGAGGCGATCTCCAACCTGCTTTCCAAATCGCTGATCGCGACCTCGCCTGCGGAGCGGCGGCTGCGCTATCGCCTGCTGGATACGACGCGTGCCTTCGTCGCGGAGAAGCTCGTCGAGAACGGCGAAGCTGACCGCGTCGCACGTGCCCACGCCGAATATTTCCGCGATTTCCTGCGTGACATCGCCCTCAAATCCACGGGCATGCAGAGCGCCGGAGGCTTTCTTCCCTATGCCGACCACCTGCCCAATGTCCGGGCCGCGCTGACCTGGAGCTTTTCGGACGGCGGGGACCGAACGATCGGCGTGGATCTGGCGGCGTCGGCGGCGCAATTCTTTCTCGAGCTGACATTGCTGACCGAATGCTACCGCTGGACCCAGCAGGCGCTGGCGTCCCTCGACGCGAGCGCGGTGGATGGCCGCAATGAAATGATCTTGCAGGCCGCGCTCGGCGTATCCGCGATGTTCACGCAGGGCAATACCGAAGCGGTCCGCTCGGCATTCACGCGCAGTCTCCAACTTGCCCAGGAGCTCCAGGATTTGCACTGGCAGCTCTGGCTGCTCCGCGGATTGCACATCTATCTCACCAGGGTCGGAGATTTTCACGGAGCACTCGGAACCGGGGAACAGGGCGAGAGCGTCGCGCGGAAGCTGAACGATCCCGCCAGCACGCTGAACGTCGAATGGATGCTGGGCGTCGCCCATCATTTGATCGGCAACCAGGACAAGGCGGTGCAGCTCTGCGAGAGCGCGATGTTGCATAATCCCGGCTCGCAGCGGCTGAATATCGGCCATCTCGGCTATGACGACCGCATCGTCGCACTGGTGGCGCTGGCACGCGGGCTTTGGCTCACCGGCCGGCCCGATCGTGCGATCGAGGCGTCGAGATACACCGTTCGCGAAGCCGAGCTGCTCGAACAGCCGCTCACTCTCGGTATTTCCTTGATCTGGACCATCTACGTGTTCCTCTGGGTCGGCGACTTGGCCAATGCGGAAATCCTGATCGAGCGGCTGATCGATCATTCCGCGCGGCACTTCCTCGGGCCCTATCACGCGGTCGGCATCGGCCAGAAGGGTGAGCTGCTGCTTCGCCGCGGCGACGTCGCCGCCGGCATCGAGCACCTCCGCCGCAGCCAGGCCACGCTGTACGCGACGCGACACCGGATCATGACCACGGTGTTTGCGACCGCGCTCGCGGAGGGACTCGTGGCGCAGAACCAGGCCGACGAAGCCTTGCAGACCATCAACGATGCCATCGCAGAGATTCCCGATCATGGCGAATCCTTCGACATGCCGGAGATGCTCAGGGTCAAGGGCGACATCCTCGCCCGGTCGGGCAATGCCGCGGAGGCCGAAAGCTGCTTCCTGGACTCGCTCGATCTGTCACGCCGCCAAAGCGCGCTCGGCTGGGAGCTGCGGGGAGCAATTAGTCTCGGCCGGGTTTGGCGCGGGGCCGGAAAAGCCGCCGACGCACGCGCCCTGCTCGCCCCCCTCGTCGCGCGGTACCGGGAGGGCCTCCAGACCCGTGATCTCGTCGCCGCCAGGGAGCTCCTTGCGGCGCTGAATTGAGAGTATCTTCAATGAGATACCGCAAGGCTATCCGCTCGCAACTCCTAACAAATTCTAACACGCCAAGCCGCATCCGCCCCGCCATGGTGGTGGCACTTCATGGTGGATATGGCGGGACATGGCGCTTCTTGACGATGTAATTGATGCCAGCGGCGGAATGGCCCGCTGGAATAGCTTGAGCCGGTTCACGCTTCACCTCTCCGTCGCGGGAACGCTGTTCTCCAGCACCGGACATGCCAGCGAATTCAAGGACGTGACGGCGGAGGGCTCGACCCGCACGCAATCGGTCCGCTTCACCGGCATCACCGGAGGCGAACACTCCGGCTCGTTTCAGCCGGACGCGATCACGATCGAAAGCCTCGAAGGTGAGATTCTGCGGACCTGGCGCAATCCGAGTCTTGCGTTCACCGAGGCCGGTTCGCCCGCGCTCGCGGGCGAGCTGCATCTCGTCTTCTTCTGCGGCGTCGCGATCTGGAATTATCTGACCAATCCATTCCTGCTCGCCCATCCCGATGTCTTGGTGGAGGAGCTGCCGCCGTGGCAGGAGAATAACGAGTCATGGCGGCGGCTGCGGGCGCAATTCCCACCGAGCCTGATCACGCTCGCGCCCGAACAGATCTTCTATTTCGACGAGAACGCATTGCAACGGCGGACCGACCACGATCTGTTCGGAATGAAAGTCGCGCATTACTCCTGGGCCCATGACAGCTTCGGCGGCATCGTGGTGCCGACGCTCCGACGCGCGCAGACGCTGCGGCCCGACGGAACCGTGGTCGCCAAGCCCGTGCTGATGGATGTCGAGATCTTTGACGCCGTCTTCGAGTAGCGGCCCGCGCGATATCTCCAACTCTCAACGTCTAACAATACATAACGAGCCAACAGTCGGCCTTGAGCGCAGATTGGGGTCGCGAGCAACGAACGACGTGACGTGCTCGAACGAGACCCAGCTCCGCGCATCTCCACCGCAATGGAGCGCGTCATCGCAGCAAACGCACTCAAGGAGAACGGTCATGAAAATATTGATGGTCATCACCTCGCACGATCAGCTCGGCAACACCGGGCGCAAGACGGGCTTCTGGCTCGAGGAGCTCGCCGCCCCCTATTTCATCTTTAGGGATTCCGGGGCCGAGATCACCCTCGCCTCGCCGAAAGGCGGCCGTCCGCCGCTTGACCCCAAGAGCAACGAGCGCGAATTCCGCACCGACCTGACGCTACGCTTCGAGGCCGACGTCGCCGCCGAAGCCCAACTCGACAAGACGGTTCGCCTCGACAGCGTCAAGCAGGAAGATTTCGACACCGTCTTCTATCCCGGCGGTCACGGCCCGATGTGGGACCTCGCCGAGGACAAGGACTCGGTCAAGCTCATCGAATCCTTCCTTGCCGCCGGCAAGACAGTCGCCGTGGTCTGCCATTCGACTGGTGCGCTGCGCCACGTCAAGACGCCCGACGGCAAGCCCCTGGTTCAGGGCAAGGAGGTGACCGGTTTCACCAATGGTGAAGAGGAGGACGTCGGCCTCACCAAGGTGGTGCCTTTCCTGGTCGAAGACGAAATGCTGAAGCTTGGCGCCGTCTTCTCGAAGACGGCAAACTGGGGCGTTCACGTCGTCACCGACGGCCTCTTGATCACGGGCCAGAACCCGCACTCCTCGGGTCCGGCCGCGCAGGCCCTGCTCGCCGCCCTGAAGGGCGAGCCGCTGGCGCGCGCGTCGTAAAGCCCAGATGCGGCACATCGCGAGAGGCGCCCGCGATGGTGCCTCTCGACGCCGCCGTCACAAGGGGATGTCCCCTACTTGCGACACATCTTCACCTCACATGCCGAATTCGGAGCGATGACATGAACATCCCAGCCACTCTTGCCCTATCGGCCGCTTTGGCCTGCGCGACCGTGCAGGCCTCGGCACAGGATCTGCGATCGAGCCGGCGCTCGATCAGCTATCACAAGACCGATATCCGGGGTCTCGAGATTTTCTACCGCGAGGCTGGGCCCACCGACGCTCCGACGGTGCTGCTGCTCCACGGATTTCCCTCGTCGTCGCGGATGTGGGAGCCGCTGATGCCGCTGCTCGCCGACAAATATCATCTCATCGCGCCGGACTATCCCGGCTTCGGCAACAGCAGCGCGCCGCCGCCATGCGACTTCACCTATACGTTCGACAACATCGCCGCCGTGATCGGCGAGCTCACAACGAAGCTCGGCCTCACCGACTACGTCCTGTTCATGCAGGACTACGGAGGCCCTGTCGGCTTCCGCATGGCGCTGGCGCATCCCGAACGCGTCCGCGGTGTCATCGTCCAGAACGCGGTTTCGCACGAGCAGGGGCTGAGCCCGCTCTGGAATGCGCGCAGGAAGTACTGGGCCGACCCGGCGCACGAGGTCGAGGCGCTCAAGGCCAACTTTACGTCCCTGGAGGCGACGCGTCAGCGGCATCTCGGCTCCAGTCCGCGTCCCGAGCGCTATGACCCCGACACCTGGATCGACGAATACGCGTTCCTGACGCGTCCCGGCCAGGCCGAGATTCAGACCACGCTGTTCCTGGATTACCGGACCAACGTCGCCTCCTATCCGAAATGGCAGGCTTGGTTGCGCCAGACGCGGCCACCGACGCTGGTGGTCTGGGGCGAATACGATCCGTCATTCGCCGTCGCAGGCGCGACGGCCTATCGCGACGACGTGCCGGATGCCGAGGTTCACATTCTCGAAGCCGGCCACTTCGCGCTGGATGAAGCCACCGACGAGATCGCTTTGCTTGTCCGCGACTTCCTGGGGCGGCTGGCTGGACACAAGGGTTGAGCGCTGATGGACGCGCTCAGCAGCGAGAAGAGACGGTCGTATCGACTGTTCAGGCCCCCGGTTCGTTCAACATGCGCCGTGCTGCAATGAGATCGGCGGTCTCGAACCCTTCGGAGAACCGGGCATAGGTTTGAGCGAGCTGTTCGAGCGGATTTTGCACATGCTGCCGGGTTCGAAGCCGCGCCAGCGACATCTCGGCTCGCAGCCGCCACGATAGCGCGCCCTGCTGTTCGGCGAGCGAGATCGAGGCGACAAGATCGGCCTCGGCCGCGTCGGGATTGCCGCCCTGGATCTCCAGCTCTCCCCGCAGACGGAGCAGCTCGGGCATGTCGAACGCGCCGCCTTCCCGCTCGACCCGCAGAATGGTTTCGTGAAGAACCTGAATGCCTTCCGTCAATTGTCCCAAGCTGACCAGGCCCCGAGACAGATCCGCGGCGAACGCCGAGGCATAGAGTTCGTAGCGGTCGGCATGCAGGCGTGGAAGCGCACTCCGCATCAGGTCGACGCCGCCGGCCGCCTCGCCCCGAGCGATCATGCTCTGCGCCCGAAAACCCGCCGCGACGGCTTCGTAAGGCACGAGCCCGTGCATGCTCGCATGCGCGGTCAGACGACCGGTCATGGCCTCGACCGACGACCAGTCGCCGAGCCAGCCGAATACCGAAGCGGACCAGCATAATGCGATACAATGCATGACCACGTCATGCGGCGCCGAAGCGCCGACCAGCGGCCGGATGCATTCGAGCGCACGATCGGGAAAGCCGCGCAGCCATAGCACGCGCGCGAGCGGAATTTGCGGTGTGCGTGAATAGGCGAAATGCCCGGGTTGGGTGCCGCGGAGCGCAGCGTCGTCTCGCAGGCCCTGGTCGAGATGAGCCTGCGCCGCGGCCTGGTCTCCGGCGAGGTGATATGACACGCCGAGCAGCGCTTTGCTCCCGGCGATGCCCGCGGTATCGCCGATGACGCGGGCAATCCGCTCGGCGTGAAGCGCAGTCGGCACCAGATGCCGATAGCGACCGGTCCGGCGGTAGAACATGTTGAGCCGGGACAACAGCCTGAATGTGTTGGCGTGATCGGAAAGCGCTTCCGCTATTTCCAGCCCGCGCCTGAGCGCCGCTTCCGCCTGCTCGCTGTTACGTTCGGTGAACATCAAGGCGTGACCGAGCGTCGACTGAAGTTCGAGCTCCCATGCGCCGCCCCGGTCGGCCTCGTCCAGCATTGCGAGTGCGCGATCGGACCAGATGCGGGCCTCGTTCAGCAAATTGAGTTCGACGAACAGCCTTGTGCAGCTGCCGGCGAGCGGCACGCGCAAGCCGGCGCCGTCGTCGTTGGCATAAGCCCATTGCAGCGCAGCGCGGGCATCGGCGAGCAGGCTCGCGCTTTCCTGCAAACGTGACGCATGATCGCCGCCCTCCTTGTCCCTCATGCCCGCTTCGAGCGTGCATTGAACATAGAGAGCATGACGATGCGCGATCTGCGCCAGCTGTCCGCCGTCGGCCAGTTTCTGCAGGGCATAGGCACGCGTTGCGTCGAGCAGGCGATAGCGCCGCGATGCGCCGTCCGGCTGGGTGGAAACCAGCGACTTCACCACGAGTTGCTCCAGGGCCTCGACGACGCGATCCTCCGCCATCTCCGCCCCGGCCGCGACTGCTATCGCGCCCCTCAACGTGAAGTGACCTGCGAAGACGGCGAGGCGCTGAAATACGATCCGCTCGCTCTCGCCGATCAGACCGAAACTCCAGTCGAGCGTAGCGCCGAGCGTCTGCTGGCGCGGCGGCGCCGTCCGCCGCCCGCGCCATTCGAGCTGCAGCCGGTTGTCGAGCAGCGCCGCCATCTCGCGCAGTCCATAGAGACCGACACGTGCGGCAGCCAGCTCGATCGCCAGCGCGATGCCGTCGAGCTTGCCGCAAATCCGGGCCAGGACTTCGGCATCCTCGTCGGTGATGTCGTCGCGATGCCCCGCCGCGACGGCGCGATCGACGAACAGGCGCACGGCGGGATAAGCAAGCACCTCGCCGGCACTGAGGCGGGTGCCCTGCGGCGGACCGGGGAGCGAAACGAGCTCGAAAATCTGCTCGCCTTCCACCAGCAGCGACTCGCGGCTGGTTGCGAGGATGACGATGCCAGGCGCCTCCCGGTAGATGTTTTCTGCAAGGCGCGCGACCTCCTCGATGACGTGCTCGCAGCTGTCGAGCACGAGAAGCAGCCGGCGGCCGCGCAGGAAATTGACGATGCTGGCCGAGGGGTCCTCGTGGTGCACGACGAGGCCCAACGCGGCTGCAACCGTGCTCGCGACCAGCGCTCCGTCCTTGAGCGGACCGAATTCGAGGAAATGGACGTTGCCGTCGAAGCTATCGCACATCTCGTGCGCGAGCGCAGTCGCAACGGTGGTCTTTCCGATGCCGCCCGGCCCTCGCAGCGTGACGAAGCGATCGCGGAGCAAGCGCGCTGCCAACTCGGCCACGGCGTCCTCTCGCCCGACCATCCGGTCCAATCGGCGCGGTAGCGACGGTGGCGGCGCGGCCCTTTCAGGCACACGCGACGCCGGTGTAGCCACCTCCGCGCGCCCGCCACGCCGCACGGGCGCGACAAAGCAATAGCCCCGGCCCGGGATGTTGGTGATGTAGCGGGCACCATCCTTTCCGTCGCCGAGCACCTTGCGCAGCTCCGCGACATGGACGCGCAGGCTGACCTCCTCGACGGAAAGTCCGGACCACGCATAGCCGAGAATTTCGTTCTTCGGGACCACTTCGCCGGCGCGACTGACCAGCAGGCGCAAAATATCCATCGCACGGCTGCCGAGCCTGACCGGCAAGCCATCCTTCTCCAGCAGCCGCGACCGCAGCGAAAATGGCCCGAACGCGACGGCATCGAAATCTGGGATCGCCGCGGCGTCGCGGCCGCGGGGGCCCTGTCCTGCCGAGAGCTCGATCACTTTTGACTCATCTTGACGGCCGCTCCAGCGAAATGCGGCGCGACTATACCCGGCGCCAGTGCGAGGTCCAGCGAGGGCAACCCACAGAACTCACACCTCCACATCGATCTCCACGCCATGACCGGTGCTCTCCTGAGTCGTGTCGGGGATACGCAAATGTCTGATAAACTGTACAAAAACGACGCTTCCTGAGACGGGATGCCGCACCTGATGCGCTCCCACAAAAACTAACACATCCTAATCACCACTAACGAGCTTGCAGGTCAGCTCACGCCTATCCTCTCACCATGGAAAACGTGGGCTTTGCGCGTTTGCTGGTTGCAAACAGCGGAGAACGCCCGGAGAGGACGAACGATGTTGACCAATTTGCAGGCAGGTGATGCCTGGATTGAATTTCCGGGCACCTCGGGGGATTGCGAGTTCCCCCGGGCAACACACGCGATCATTCGGGAGCGTCAATGGCGTCAGATCGATCCGGGCACGGGAGCGGCGGCCGAGGACATCGCGATCTCGCGATGGGAAGACCCGCGGAGCACCTCGTCGCACCAAGCGACGACGCCCGAGGATCGCTATTTCGTCGGCATCGCCCTCAAGACCACGCGCGCGAAACTGACCCGGGATCGCCAGGTCATTTTCGACGGGACCATGCCCGCGGGCACACTGTATCTCACCGCGCCGTCAAAGCCCCTCGCCGTACAATTCCAGTCGCCATGCGCCTTCTTGCACTTTTACATCTCCGCGGATCAATTTCCGGCACAATTTTCCGGAACCGAAGGTTTGAATGATCTCGTCCTGTTGCGCGATCCGCTCGCGGCCGAGCTTGCCAAGGCGCTGATCGAACTTGGCGACGCCGCGGACCACGAGTTCACGCGCTGCATTGGCCAAACCCTCGCGATGCATCTGGCGCGGCTGGAATTGCCACGCGCCAAGGTCAATGCCCTGCCGAAATGGCGGCTGCGGCGCGTCGAGCAGTATGTCGCCGATCATTTCCACCGCTGCATCAGCCTGTCCGAGCTCGCCAATGTCGCCGGCCTGTCCAGAATGCACTTTGCGGCGCAATTCCGCGTCGCGACCGGTTATCGCCCCCGCGAATATCTGCTCAATCACCGGATCGAGCAGGCCAAGACGTTGCTGGCGACCACCGAGCGGCCGCTGGCCGAGATCGCACTCGCCGTCGGCTTCAGCACGCAGGCGCATTTTTCGACTGTCTTCAAGCGCATCACCGATCAATCCCCGGCACGCTGGCGCCTCGCCAGCAAGGGCGAACGGCGAGAGGTGCAAGCACTCCCGCCGCGTCGTCCTGCTACGGAGAGGGACTGGATCAGCGCAGCCGCGTAAGCATTCGCTCGCGCCCTCATCCTCCCGGGCCTGCGAGCCACTCGGGGCCGTCCCTGCACCCACACAGGACGGCCCCTTTTTTCTACACCGGGTCGAAAGCCCGGATCGGCGGCAGATTGCCGGTGAACTTCTCGACCTCGGCTGTCGTGAGCTGACCGGTGCAGCCTTGCGCAAAGGACGACGTGCCGACGTCGCGGGTGAGCACGTTCGGATTGCCGTGCACGCAGAGCGGCGCGTCGTCTTCGGGGTCCATCGGGTCGTACCAGGCGCCGGTCGGGAGCTGGACCACGCCGGGCGCGATGCCGTCGGTGACGTGGACCGCGGCGAGACAGGCGCCGCGCGCGTTGAACAGCCGGATGATGTCGCCGTGCTTGATCCCGCGTGCGTCTGCGTCCTGCGGGTTCATGCGCGCGACCTCGCGGCCGCGATGTTTGCTTTGAAGCGAATGTCCGCCGAAATCGAGCTGGCTATGCAGACGCGTCACCGGCTGGTTGGCGACCAGGAAGCACGGCGCCCCCGGCTTGGGCGTGTCGGACTTCTCCAGCCAGACCGGATGGCCCGGGCAATCCGCATCACCATGACCTGCGATCTTGGCAGAGAATATTTCGATGCGACCGCTCGGCGTGGGCAAAGCATGATTGACGGGATCGTCGCGGAAGCGGCGCAGCCGGCCACCGTCGTCGGGCTGCTGCGGCACCACCAGGCTGCCGCGCCGCCAGAACTCTTCGAAGCTCGGCGCTTCCAGGCCGCGCGCTTCGAGCGAGGCGCGGGTCGGCTCATAAAGATGTTCCAGCCACTGACGTGACGTCCGCCCCTCGGTGAAGGGCTCGCGCGCACCGAGACGGTCGGCGAGATCGGCGAAGATCTCGTAGTCGTCGCGCGCAAGGCCGAACGGCTCGGCGATCCGGTGCATCGCGACCATCAGGGGATCGTTGCTGGAATAGCCGATGTCTTCGCGTTCGAGCGTCATCGTCGAGGGCAGCACGATGTCGGCATGCCGGGCCGTGGCAGTCCATGCGAGCTCGTGCACGACCAGCGTGTCGACTTTCGCAAACGCCTTGCGCAGGCGGTTGATGTCCTGGTGGTGATGGAAGGGATTGCCGCCGGCCCAGTAGACAAGGCGGATATCCGGATAGGTGCGCGTCTCGCCGTTGTAGCGATAGGCGCTGCCGGGATTGAGCAGCATGTCGGCGATGCGCGCCACCGGAATGAAATCGCGGACAGCGTTGCGGCCCTGCCCCAATGTCGGCCCCGGCACGTCGTTGACGCGGCGACCGTAATAGCCGATTGCCCCCAACGAATAGGCGTAGCCGCCGCCGGAGAGGCCGATCTGGCCGAGCGCTGCCGCCAGCACCATGCCCATCCACACCGGTTGCTCGCCATGCTCGGCGCGCTGGAGCGAATGAGAGACGGTGATGAGCGCGCGCTTGCCGGCGAGCCGGCGCGCCAGCTTGCGGATTGTGTCGGTGTCGACGCCGCAGATCGCGGCGGCCCATTCGGCGTGCTTGGGTTGGCCGTCGCTCTCGCCGGTGAGATAGCGCAGGAAGACCGGCCAGCCCTCGGTGTAGCGATCGAGGAAGGCCTGGTCGTGCAGGTTCTCCGCGATCAGCGTATGAACGATGCCGAGCATCAGCGCGGTGTCGGTCCCGGGCACGCAGGTCATCCACTCGGCGCCGGCCTCGACGGGCAGGTCTTCGCGCAACGGGCTGACCAGGATGAACGCGCAGCCGCGGCGGCGCGCGGCTTCCATCGCGCCGCGCTCGACATGCTTGCTGATCGAGCCGCCTGCGACCATCGAGTTCTTCAGCGCCATGCCGCCGAACGCCAGCACGATGTCGGTATCAGCCGCGATCTGCTCCCAGGTGACATTGCGCTTGGTGATATCCTCGTAGCCGCAGAGGATCTGCGGCAGCAGCACCGAGGACGCGCCGGAGGAATAGGAGTTCACCGAGCGCACATAGCCGCCCAAGGCGATGTTGAGGAAGCGATGCACCTGGCTCTGGGCGTGGTGGAAGCGGCCCGCGCTCGACCAGCCATAGGAGCCGCCGAACACCGCGCCGGGGCCGCGCGTGTCACGGATGCGTGCCAGCTCGTCGCCGAGCAGATCGAGCGCCTTTTCCCAGCTGACGGATACGAATTCATCGCGGCCGCGGCGATCGTCCGGACCCGGACCGCGTTCGAGCCAGCCGCGGCGGATCGCCGGCTGGGTGATGCGCGCCTGATGGCGTAGCGCGCCGGGAAAATTGTCGATGATGCGGTTCGGATCGGGATCGCCCGCATAGGCCCTGACCTCGAGCCCGGCCTCGCCTTGACGTGCCGAGAACACGCCCCAATGCGAGGTGTGCGGCCTGAAGCCGTCGGACAGGTCGAGGCCGGGGTCGGGGAAGCCAATCGTATCGTCCATCGTCGCATTCCTTGTTCCGGTCGCGGCACTGTCCCGGCCGCACCGATGTCACCCGCGTCGCAGTATAGCGATCCGCGCTTCGATGTCGTCGGGTCAGGGCCGGCGAAAATGCCGGGCGCTCGTGCAAGGACAGATTGGCGAACGTTCGCAGGAACGACCCGGCGGCGATTTTTCGTCCAATTTGTGCTTTTATTTTCAACGCCTTAGTCGGTTGCATTCAGAGCCGCGCGGTCCGTCTTTCGGTGAGACTTGGCGCGAGATCTCTTTGCGACGACACTGACATTGAAATGTGCGAATGCCGCCCGTCACACACAACATCGGTCCCATCATGATCAAGCGCGTCTTGCCCTACGAGGGTCTGCTCCACGAAGTGGTCGAGCATCATGGCGTGCTCTACATCGGTGGAATCGTCCCAGAGGACACGAGCCTCGACATGTCGGGCCAGGCAAATGACGTCCTCGGGCAGTTGGCGCAGCTGCTCAAGACCCTCGGATCCGATCTGAGCAACGTCTTGCAGGTGACCATCTACATGACGAGCCTCAAGGAGAAGGCAGACTTCAACGCGGCCTGGAAGGCGCATTTGCAGAGGCTCATCTGCCGGCGCGCGCCGCAATCGGCGTGGCGGATCTCGGTCCCGGCGTCAAACTCGAGATCACGGCCATCGCCGCTCGACAATAGTGGCATGCCAGGGCGCCGCAAAGAACCTCACACCAAACCCATTGTGTTCTCGGCAAGATCCAGCTCAGATTAGCGCCGCTCGTGAAGGATAACCGCCACGAGCGACGTTACTGTCAGCACGATTCCTAGCCCGACGGCCGGATCGCTGGCGACAATCGCCGCGAGAGAGGCACCGCATGCAGCGCCCGCCATTTGCGAGAATCCGAACAGGGCTGCGGCGATACCGGCCTTGCTGCCAAACGGCGACAGCGCTGCCGCGCTCGACAGCGGGCTCACTATTCCCACGCCGAACAGAAAGACGGAAGCCGCTAACAGAAATGGCAGCAGCGCGCCGTTCGCGAGCAGCATCGCGCAAAGCAGCCCGGCGCCTCCGAGGACGGTTAGTCCCAAGCCGACCGACGTCGCACGGCAGGAACCAACCCGCGCCGATAGCCTAGGCGCCAGCATGCCGGCCGCAAACACCAGGAAGACCACGCCCGCAAATAGCTCACCAAGTGTGATTGGCAAGAATCCAAACGATTCGAGCAGCACCCGCGGCGCGCTGGAGAAAATCGCGAAAAGACCGGCCATCACCAGTCCAGCGGTTGTAGCAGGCGCAACGAACCGGCGATCCCGAACAAGCTCCAGATAGAAGCCGGCAATTTTGAGCGGATTCAGAGAACGACGCGCGCCGTCATTGGTTTCGCCGACGAAGGTCGCATAGGCCAAAGCCGTGCAGAGCGCGAAGGCCGCGACAAAGGCAAATTCCGAGCGCCAGCCAAAGAATAGATCGAGCGCACTCCCCAGCAGCGGTGAAAAGCCTGGGGCGGCCGCGGTTGCCATGGTGATCGAGGCCATGACCTTTGCAAGTGCCTGGCCATCGAACAGATCCCGGGCGATCGCACGTGAAAGCACCGAAGCCGCACATGCGCCGAAAGCCTGCATTGATCGGCCGATCAGCAGGCTCGATAGATCGCGCGCGAAAGCGCACCAGATCGTACCGGCGATGAAAATTCCGAGCCCTATCAGAATCGGCATGCGTCGCCCGAACCGGTCCGACAGCGGGCCGGCAATCAATTGCCCTATGGCGAAAATCGCCAGAAAGATCGTGAAGGCCGACGTGACCGCCGCGCTGGATACATGCAAATCGGCCGCGATGACCGGCAGCGAAGGCAAGAAGATGTTGGTCGCAAGGATTCCTGTCGCCGCCAGGGCACAAATCACTATTCTGCGCGCCGCCGCCCCTGCTTGACGTCCGTGCCCCGCCGCAGAAACCGTGCCCTCGACTTCAATGGACATGCTGCGCTCCCAAGTCCTGTCCAGATGCGGCGAGGCAGGGACGCCTGATCACCTACCCCACTGCATGCTGGCCGGACGCATGCCATCCTGAACAACCACTGCTTGGGTGTCGTCCTGCGAATGTGGGAGGAGCGCGCAAATATTTGCTGCTTCTGGGTGCTGCAATGAGCGCCCTCTCTCCTATCCCGCCAGGGGCGTCGTATAGCCTGCAACCAGCTTGACGAGATCCGCCTGGCGCGCGGTGCCTGTTTTTTCAAACAACCGGCTGACATGCGTCCTAACCGTGCTATCGGCGACCCCGAACGCCATGGCGACCTCAGGAACGCCACCGACCTCGACGATGGCCAGCAACACGCGGAGTTCGGTCGGCGTCAGCTTGAACGCGCTGCCGATGGCTCCGGGAATAGAAGCAACCGCCAGCGACGCCTTGCGAACGAACAAGGCCGCCGTGGCGGTGTAAACAATACCAGCACGCCGACGCGCGCCTGACGTGAGGGGCAATGCATGGGCCACATAGCGGTCGCCCTCCCTGCCGGTCAGCGGCAACGCGATGCCCCTTATACCAAGTGCGGCATCGCCCTGCCCCGCGGTGGCGAAGACATCTCGCAGGGTGCGGTCGACCTGAGGATCGCTGGCGACCAGCCGCCCGCCCACGGAACTCAGAATATCACGAGCGTCGAGAATGGCATTGCCGGCCGTATTGGCGTGAATGAGACGTCCACCGGGATCGACGAGATACATGCCAGCACCGAGCCCGTCCAACGTGTCAACGAACGTCGCGAGTTCAGCGGCCTTGAACTCGAACATCTTGCCGATCACGACGGCACGCCTGATATGCGGCGCGATCAGCCTCATTTGCCGGCGCGCGTGCTCGTCAACGATCCCATTTCGCCGGTGGCGGAAGACCCCGAAAATAGCTGTGCTGACCGTGGTCCTGTCGACAACCGCGCTGACAAAATCGACAAGCCCCTGGGGCTCGGCCCACTGCCGGTATAGTTCACTCTGGGTGAGTGCTGCGAAAGACATCAAATCGGTCGTCGCGATCGGCTGCTCGAGGTCACCGAGAAAGTGCCCCTCCGCGGAGGAATAAATCTGCCGAAAGAGTTCGACCCGCAACGGCACGTCAAATCCAAAGCGATGGGGCACCGTGGCGTGCTGGACACCGACGTCCTTGCAGAACAGCCCGCCTGCTGCGCCGCCAACGAATTGCACGATGCTGACGATGGCGTCTTCCCAACGAGAGGGATCGATGGCGGCATCGTAGATGACGCTGATCAGGTCGCTCAGTTGCTGCTGATCATCTGAATTGTCTTTCGACGATTCCGAAACCGACCGCGGATGTGAAACCCTGTTCATTCGAAGACGCGCCCCCGGTGTGAGGATAGCTGTGAGACAACTTTAAGCTTTTCCGCTGATAGCGAGCCGGTATCGCGCTCAAATCATTTTGATCGTGTCCCACCGGAGCCGCGGGGAATATCGGCCATCCTTCAAATGGAGGATGGTCATGCGGTCGGTGATCCTCTTGGCCGGACGCCTCAGGTTGAAATGAGTTGATCAGAACGCGATGCGCACGCCGCCCTGGCCGTGTCGATACGGCTGCGACCGGACGCCGCGCCGCTTGAATCCACCCCTGCTTGCGGACTGATTGGCCTGTCTTGACGAGCGTCTCGGGTCAGATGTCGGCGTCCTGGGACGCGGCGAAGTTTCGGCATGAAAGCGGGACGAGCATGGCCGCGTGACGGCGGTAGCGGCGATACCGGTTGCCGAACTGCTGGATCAGATCGTGCTCTTCCAACTGAATGCCGATCAGGATGTAGGCTGTGATGCCAAGCGAATAGACCAGATGACCGACCGTCATCGCAGGCGTGGCCCAGACTGCGAGCAGGATGCCGAGATAGATCGGATGGCGGACATACCGGTAGAGCAACGGCGTGCGGAATTTGGCTTCGGGCGGTTGTTTACCGAACAGGTGCATGAACACCTGGCTGAGGCCGAACAACTCGAATGACTGAGAAGAAACGTGCTGACCACCAGCACGACCCAACCCAGCCAGAAGACGGCGTCGAGCGCCCCCGCCGCGACCGGGTGGTTCACGGTCCAGACCGGCGTGGGGATCGGCTGCCACTGCCAGTACAGCAACAGCAGTGCAAAGCTGGCGAACAGCACGTAGGTGCTGCGCTCGACCGAAGCCGGCACGATTCGCGTCCACCAGCGCTTGAAGCCCTGACGCGCCATCACGCTGTGCTGGATTGCGAACACTCCGATTAGCAGCACATCGATAACAATGCTTGCAGGAACCGGACCAATGGCCCCGGAATCGATAGACTTTGGAACGACCAGGTCCCCGGTAAAGCCAATGAGATAGAGCAAGGCGACGAGCGGGACACCGTAAGCGGCAGTGCCGTTAGAGGACCGCAACTAGACCTGCCATCAATCTTCTCCCAGAGAGTTCATTTTTTTGCATCGATTCGTCCGATCGCGGCGGCGGCTGCGGCGGTGCTTACAATGAAGAGATTTCGAGCAGCGACTGGCGCGGGTACGTCACCCCCGGGGCCGCGGCGGTGATCCCGGATTCTGCGCGGTGACCATCCAAGAGCTTGAATTCATCATCACGCCTTCGGGGCGGACGAATTGTTTCAACTCGTCCTTCAAGGCCGCCACCAGCGTATCAAACAAACGAGCAGCCTTCGGACCGGCTTCGCGATAAACCTCCCCTGCGGGACCGATCGCGAGCTGAAACGCGACCGCTTCGTCAAGATCTCGCCCGACCAAGACTTCGGCATCGATCCGTTCGAACCTGATGCCGCCGTAGCCGGCAATCATCAATTGCCGAGTCACGGCCTCGGGATCGGTCATAGAAAACGGTCCGGGGCCGCAGGTTGCAGCGTCTTCCCTGACGGGGGGCAGGTAGCGAAGCAGAACCTCCTTCGACAGTGTAAGCCACGGATTGTCCGCCCGTTCGCGCCAGACGACCATCGTCATCAGTCCACCCGGCTTGAGCGCAAATCGCATGTTGCTCAAGCCAGCCGTTGGGTTTTCGAAGAACTGGGTTCCAAAGCGAGAGAAGCAAAAATCATGTACCGGCTCGAACGGATGGGTCTGAACATCCGCTTCGAGAAAGCTGAGATTGGTCACCCTGCCTCCTTCGCATCTGCGCGGCCGACGTCGAGGAAGGCATTGCAGCAATCGAGGCCGAGGACGGATCCGGTCGGTCCGACGCGCCGCGCAAGTTCAATTGCGGTGTCGCCCCAGCCACATCCCACATCCAGGGCCCTGTCGCCGGCTCTGATCGGCAGCGACGGGAAGACTTTAGCGCTATGCAGGTGAAGGCCGCCGGCGAGGATGTGCCGCCACGCATTGAATTTCGGAGCCAGTACCGCGTTCCAGAAATCGATATACGGCGTGACGGTTGCGGTAGCCTGCGCGATGCTCATGATCGGGATATCCGTCTGCTTGGTTGCCATCCAGAACCCCGTTGTGGCGTCCCGCTTTTCCATTCTCCCGCAACCGGTTCCGCGTCCGCCTGACCGTCTGGACAGCGTCTCAAGGAAACGTGGAGGAATCGGTTGCTTGGCAGTTCATTCATGAGCCCCGTATAAGCGCGGGGACCGCCACGGTGAATGATCGCCCAGCCGGATAAGTTGACCGATCGTCCAAATCTGAGATTAGCCTAATGATCGATCCGCTATCGGAAGTGCTTCGATCGGTTCGCCTGACCGGCGGCATTTTTCTGGATGCGCGGTTCACCGCGCCGTGGAGCGTCCATACGCAGATCGTCGCTGAGGACTGCGTGACCTTCGCGGTCAAGCCCTCGCTGCTGATCGCTTACCACTTCGTCATCGCCGGAAAATTTCTGCTCAGCGTCGACAGCGAACCTACATTCGAGGTGCGGGCCGGCGAGATCGTACTGCTGCCCAGAAACGATGTTCATACACTCGCCAGCGACGCGGGTCTGGTACCGACAAACGCGCGTCATCTCATTCAGCCGTCACCGGATGGGGGGCTGGCAAAAATTATGCACGGCGGAGGCGGTGAGCCGGCGCAAATCGTGTGCGGTTTTCTCGGCAGCGAGGAAACCTATAATCCGTTGATCGCGGCCCTGCCAAGAGTGCTGAAGCTCGACATTCGCGAGGGGGTCGCACGCGACTGGATCGAGGCTTCAGTGCGGTATGCAGCCGGCGAACTGACGGCCGGCAGGTTCGCCTCGTCAAACCTGATGTCTCGGCTTTCCGAACTGCTGTTCGTAGAGGCGATGCGGCAATATTCCGTGACATACACCGATCAAGATGGAGGATGGCTGAAGGGGATTGCCGATCCGAAAATCGGACGCGCGCTCGCCTCCATTCATCATAACGTCGGGCTGCCGTGGTCCGCGGAGTCCCTTGCGAGAAAAGTCTCGATGTCGCGGAGCGCCTTCGTCGACCGCTTCACAACCCTGATCGGGGTGCCACCAATCCGGTATCTGACCATCTGGCGGCTTCAGGCAGCCAAGGTGAGCCTACGAGAAACACGCAAGCCGATCGACCAAATCGCAGAGGAAGTGGGTTACGGATCCGGAGAAGCATTCAGCCGGGCGTTCAGGCGTGAATTCGGCCTGGCGCCTGCGCGATGGCGGCAACGCTGACAACGCAATTGATTGCGCACGCGTCAAGTTTCAGAACGAGCCTCCATAGGGGGACGATCAAGAAATGATGCGTCGCCGTCGCGGCGAGAGCCGTAGCGGGTCAAACCGGCCCTGGACGGTCGGAATCGCACCTCTTGTCTATCTCGCACAGCGGAGCATGTGACCAGCTGATACGCACGTCCCAGTGCCCTCGGCGTGGACCTGGAGCACGGGCACGCGTCACGCACGCCAATTTCAGTGCGCACAAACCCGCGCGATATCGGCGACGGGTCGAGATCGGCGAAGGCACGCACATGGTCCTGCTGGAGAAGAACCGGTTGCAGGCCTTCGACGCGATCAATCAGTTTCTCTCGGAACAGTATGAGCATGACTAGCGCGATCTCCGCGGATCCCGCCGCGAGAAACACAGATGCTTCGCCTGAGCGCGACTCGCGCTTCCGGTTCCCGAAACGTCCGATCCTTGAGGACGATCGCATGCGCCGTTTACTATTCCGGAACCGTTTGACCGATCGCCCTCGCACTTCTGGGCGCATGCTGGGCAGACAAACAATGACCTGCATGGAGTAAAACTATCAAAGTTTAATGCGCTCTGTCGTTCTCATCGATCAAATTGGGGACGGGTTCTGAGTTATTAGGCGACCAATGCAGGCAGGATTTGCGTTCTCCAAGCTCGCCGACCGGTTGGCGAGCCTCACTCCCGTAACGGCCGACGATCTCCACCTGCTCGCGGACATGGCAAGCACAATCGCGCATCTCGGTTCGCGTCAGGCCGTTTTGCGGCATGGCGATGATGCCACCCAGTGCTGCCTGCTCCTTCAGGGATATCTGTCGTGGCAGGATGCAGAGAGTGCGGACGGGCAGATCACGTCAATCCATGTTCCCGGTGACATCGCCGATCTACACACGCTTTATCGTCCTCGCGTTGACGGCAACCTGATCGCGCTCGGCCCTGCCATCGTCGCTCTCGTGCCACACCGCTTCTTTCACGATTTGTCCGCGCGTTCGCCCGCGATGTCTCGCGCATTGCTGCTGATGCTGCTCACCACCCACGCCATTCAGCGCAACTGGACAGTGAACCTGGGTAGCCGTGATGCATTGACGCGCGTGGCGCATCTGCTGTGCGAGATCACCACCCGGCTGCAAAGCGTCGGCTTGGCGAGAGATTTCAGACTGCCGTCACCCTTCACCCAATCGGACCTTGCGGCAGCATGCAGCATCTCCCCGGTCCACGCCAACCGCACGATTCAGGAACTGCGACGATGCAATCTCCTGCAATGGCAGGGCAAGACGGTAACGATCACGGACTGGCAGGGACTCGTGCGGCTCGCAAGATTCGATCCGACTTACCTGAGCATTTCGTCCAGCCGCGACGATGCGTCGTCCTCGCGTCTCAGGCCACTTACGGCGGGCCTTGCGCTCGCTTGAGCTCCTTTCGGACGACACCTTGGAGACTTGCGGAGCGTGCAATCAGGGCCTCCCGCACCTCTTCAAGGACGCTATCCCAGTTGCCTGGTGTCCTCTGATGAAACAGCCGCAGGCTCGGATACCAAAGGGAATGGGCCTCGGATGCCGGCCAGCGCCAGTCGCAATCCGCATGCAATAAGACCCACGCCTCACAGCCGAGTGCTCCCGCGAGATGGGCCACCATAGTGTCGACGCAAATGACGAGATCGAGCCGCTGGAGGAGATGACCGAGAACCGTAACGTCAGGCGTGCTGACGTCCCTCGCGCCGATCTCGGCCAGTTCGCACGTTCGGGCCCCGCGTTGCAGTGAGCAGAGCGTCACGCCGGGAACGGCAAGATGTCCCAACAGGGACGGCGGAACGGTCCTCCGCTTGTCCCAATTGCCGACTTCCCAAACCAGGCCCACGGCAAGGCCCCTGAGTTCGAGACCTCGGTCTTGCGGGAGCGCTGGTTCGACCTTGGTCGGCAACGACAGGTAAGGTGCGCGCATCTCGACCTGCTCTCGCCTCGCCCTTATGGCATGCGGCACCTCCATAATCTCGATATCGACCTCGAAGTCGACCTCAGGTGCACCATCATGGAGCGCGAAGGCCCGATCGACGCCAGCCGCTCGCTCGACCAGCGGCAGAAGCTCGCCCTGGCACCAGACCGTGACGCGGCGCGCGACGTCACGAAGCGGCCGCATGAAGCGCAGGAACTGGATAGTGTCGCCGAGCCCGTGGTAGCAGCGGACCAGCACATCCTTGCCCCTCAGTTCCTCACCACGCCAGATCCGCTGCAGGTGACGCGGCCCGGTGTGCTTGGGTGGATACGCAAGCATTGCCAGATCGCGGTCATTGATTGCCCAGGCGCGTTCGAAGTCGCCTGCCCGCATCGCCTCGGTCCAGCTGCCCGACACGTGGTGATCCAACTAGCGCCGTACGAATTTGTGAAAGCGGCTCGGCTTCCCATCCTTGGTCTGGTCCTGATGGAGGAAGGCAATGCCGGCCTCGTCGAACTTGGCGAAGAATTCGTCCCAGCTGATCCGATCGAGACCTTCGTCGGGCGGATCGAAATCGATGCGCAGGATACCGGCGTGTCCGTCCTCCTCCGTGGCCTTGACCGTTGCAGGCTTTCCGCCGCGCTCCTCCGCCCATTTCCGGATCACATCATGGCTGGTGGTCTGCTGGGCTTCGCTGGTTTGTGATTTGGATGACATGTGACACCTCGATTGCTGACAAGGAGCGAGCGACGGATCGGCCCTCGCGTCGGACTGTTTCGCCGTGAACGCCGGGCGCGAGCATTTGTTCTTTCGTAGGCCGGACTCTCTCAAAACATCATCTTCTTCATCTTCATCATGGAAGCTTTTCGTTCCCACCAACCCTCCCGGGATTCTATCCCAGGTTAAGCGCGCGAGATTTTTTCGGCCGGAATCCGACGTGAGGCGGACATAGTGCAGTGAGTTCAGGAACGAACATACGTTCCCCACGTTCGCCGACGTACTTACGTCAACACTGCATCTCTTCAACACTGCATGCCTTAACGCTGCACGTCTTCCGGAGGGCCTCTAGCCATGCATTCTCGTCTTCAGGACAGGCGGCGCGTGCGCGTCGGCATCGTCGGTGTCGGCAATTGTGCGAGCTCCTTCGTTCAAGGGCTCTCCTATTACCGGGACGCCAAATCGAATGAACCGGTGCCTGGGCTGATGAACGCCGATCTCGGCGGCTACCACATCAGCGACATTCAGGTCGCGTCGGCCTTCGACGTCCATGCCGGCAAGGTCGGACGCGACGTGGCCGAGGCGATCTTCGCAGCGCCGAACAACACGCACCGCTTCTCCGACGTCGCCCCCACCGGCGTCATGGTCCAACGCGGCCCCGTCATGGACGGTGTCGGCCATTATCTAAAGGACGACGTCCCGATTGCGGATGTCCCGGAAGCCGACGTCTCCGAAGTGCTCGCGACCTCGCGCACGGACGTGCTTGTGTCCTATCTTCCCGTCGGCTCGCAGCGTGCGAGCGAATTTTACGCCGCGCGCGCGATCGAGGCCGGCTGCGGCTACGTCAATTGCATCCCCGTCTTCATTGCCTCGAATCCCGACTGGCGGCGGCGTTTCGAGGATGCAGGCCTGCCGATCGTCGGCGACGACATCAAGAGCCAGGTCGGCGCCACCATTCTGCACCGTGTGCTCGCCAATCTCTTCCGTGAACGCGGCGTACGGCTGGACAGAACCTACCAGCTCAACATCGGCGGCAACACCGATTTCAAGAACATGCTCGAGCGCGAGCGGCTGACATCAAAGAAGATCTCCAAAACCCAAGCCGTAACCAGCCAGTTCGACGTGCCCATGGATGCCGATAATATCCATGTCGGCCCGAGCGACCATGTGCCGTGGCTGACCGACCGCAAGCTGGCCTTTATCCGCCTGGAGGGCACCACGTTCGGCGGTGTTCCCTTGAGCGCGGAAGTCAAGCTCGAAGTCTGGGACTCCCCGAACTCGGCGGGTGTCGTGATCGACGCGGTCCGCTGCGCCAAGCTCGCCATGGACCGCGGGCAGGCCGGCGCGCTGACGGGCCCCTCGAGCTATTTCATGAAGTCGCCGCCTCAGCAGTTCACGGACGAAGAGGCCGGACGGCGAACGCGCGCCTTCATCGACGACAAGGCGTATACCTGATGGCGAAGATCATTCATCTGATCCGCCACGGGCATCATGCCCTGCTCGGCCGCACGCTCTGTGGCCGGATGAAGGGCGTAGAGCTCGATGATCTCGGCTGCGAGGAAATCGCGCGATGCGCCGATACTTTCACGCCCCCGCCGAGCATGGTTCAGTCGAGCCCGCAGCGGCGCTGCATGCAGTCGGCCTGCATCCTGGCGGCGCGCTTCGGCTTGCCGGTCGAGATCGTGCCGGCACTCGACGAGCTCGACTACGGCGAATGGACCGGACTGTCGTTCGAGGCGCTCGCCCGGGATCCCCGCTGGTCGCGCTGGAACGAACAACGCGGAACGAACCGCCCGCCGGGGGGCGAAAGCATACGGTCGCTTCAGAAGCGCGTCGTCGCCCATCTGGAGCAGCTGCGCAACGATCATGGTAGCGGCACCGTCGTCGTCGCCGTCAGCCATGCCGAACCGATCCGCGCGGCGCTGCTGCACTATTCCCGGAAAGAGCTCGACGACTTCCTCTCGATCGAGATCGACCCCGGCAGCGTCAGCACCCTCAGCGTGGACAATCGCGGACTCAAGATCACCGGGATCAATCAGCGGGTGCCAGCGTGAAGATCGTCATTTTCGGCCTGACAATTTCCTCGTCCTGGGGCAACGGTCACGCCACCCTGTGGCGAGGGCTTTGCAAGCATCTCGCGCGAGCCGGCCACAGCGTCGTCTTTTTCGAGCGCGACGTGCCCTACTACGCGGGCGCGCGGGATTTGCACGAACTGCCCGGCGGGCAATTGCGACTGTTCTCGAACTGGGACGATGTGCTGCCTTTGGCGCGGAGCGAAATCCGTGATGCAGATGTCGCGATCATAACGTCCTATTGTCCCGACGCGATCGCCGCGACAGAGCTTGTCCTGTCCGAGGGTCGTGCGGTGCCCGTGTTCTATGACCTCGACACGCCGGTCACGCTGACGAAGCTGATGGCCGGCGAGGCCGTTCCCTATATCGGGCCGCGCGGCCTGCGGGATTTCGCCCTGGTCCTGAGCTTCACCGGCGGCTCCCGCATCTGCAACGAATTTCGCGACAGGCTCGGCGCCTGCAACGTCCGCCCGCTCTACGGACACGTCGATACGGACATCCATCGGCCGGTGCCGTCGCAGCCGCATTACCGTGCGGATCTGTCCTATCTCGGCACATATTCGCAGGATCGCCAGCGCGCACTCGAGGCTCTGTTCGTCGAACCCGCACGTAACAGGCAGGATCTGCGCTTCCTGATTGGAGGTGCACAATATCCGGAAGATTTTCCCTGGTCGCCAAACATCTACTTCGTGCAGCACTTGCCGCCGTCGGAGCACGCGGCGTTCTTTGCGTCATCCCGGCTGACACTCAACGTCACGCGCCGCGCCATGGCCGAGATGGGCTGGTGCCCCTCCGGCCGCCTGTTCGAAGCCGCTGCCTGCAAGGCCCCGCTGCTCAGCGACGACTGGCCGGGACTCGATGAATTCTTTGTACCTGGGCAGGAGATCCTGATCGCATGCGATGCGAAGGACACGCTTGCTGCGTTGACGATGGCCGACGCCGAGCTTCAGCACATTGCCGGGCGCGCCTATGAACGGACCATGGATCAGCACACATCCGACAAGCGCGCAGCCGAACTGATTTGGCTGCTCGAGCAGACGGCATCGCTCGGCGCGCGCCGACAGCAACCCGAGGAGGCCTGATCATGTGGGGCATCGTTCCGGCCGCGGGCCGCGGCAGCCGCATCCAGCCGCTCGCCTTCTCCAAGGAGTTGCTTCCGGTCGGAAGCCAACGGGACGACGGCATCGACCGTCCGTGCGCCGTCTCCGAATATCTGCTGGAGCGGCTGATCCTTGGGGGCGCCGACAAGATCTGCTTCGTGATCTCCCCCGGCAAATCGGACATCCTCGAATATTTCGGCGATCATTATGGCAGCGCCCAGCTCGCCTATGTCGTGCAGCCCGATGCGTCGGGGCTGTGCGATGCCGTGTTCAGGGCGGGCACGGTCGTTGGCCACGACGAAGACGTCCTGGTCGGACTTCCGGATACCGTATGGTTCCCAAAGGCGGCCTTGCAGACGTTGCCGGCCGCCGACCTGTCGTTTCTGCTGTTTCCGGTCGAACATCCCGAGTTCTTCGATGCCGTCGTGCTCGACGGCGATCGCGTCACGGAGATCCAGGTCAAGCAGCCGGATGCGGTGTCGAAATGGATATGGGGCGCCTTCAAGATGTCCGGCCACGGTTTTCGCGAGCTTCAGTCGTTGTGGACGAAGCGCGACCGCCGCGATGAATATTTCGGGACGCTCGTCAATGCCTACATCGCGGGCGGCGGCCAGGGTCTCGGCGTCAAGGCCGGCGAATCCTATGTCGACGTCGGCACCATCGATGGCTACCGGACGGCAATGGCGTTGCTCGCGGAAAGCTCCGCCGGGAACGGACGCTCTCGACTGCTGGCCGGCGGTTCGCCGGAGGCAATCCGCCCTGCCTCCGCAATGAACAATGGAGTGACCGCATGAGCAGAGGCGCCCTCTCCCGCGAGGAAATCCGCCAGCGCGTCGATGCGCTCGGGCCATGGTTTCACAATCTGGACCTGAACGGCGTGCCGACAGCGCCTTCACACTTTCTCGGCGACTATCCCAACGTGAAATGGCGCCGCTTTTCCGGGATCATTCCGGACCGCCTCGAAGGCAAGACCGTGCTCGATATCGGCTGCAATGCCGGTTTCTACGCCATGGAGATGAAGCGGCGCGGCGCCGAGCGCGTCCTCGGCCTGGACACCGACGACGAATATCTCGCGCAAGCCCGCTTCGCGGCCGAGGTGAACGGGCTCAGGATCGAATTCCGCAAGATGTCAGCCTATGATGTCGGCCAGCTGCGCGAAAAATTCGATCTCGTGATCTTCATGGGCGTGCTCTACCACCTGCGGCACCCTCTGCTGGCACTCGACCTGATCCACGAGCACGTGGCTGACGATCTCCTGCTGTTCCAGTCGATGCAGCGCGGCGACAGCCGCGTGGATTCCCTCGACAAGAACTATGACTTCTGGACCACCGATCAGTTCGATTCCCCGGGCTATCCAAAGCTGCACTTCATCGAGAACAAATATGCCGACGACCCCACCAATTGGTGGGTGCCGAACCGCGCCTGCGCCGAAGCCATGCTGCGCAGCGCCGGCTTTGCGATCGCGGCGCATCCGGAAGAGGAAGTCTATCTCTGCAAACGGGTGACAAGGCCGCAGGCGGAAGGTCCGGTTTATCCGTCGCGGGAGACTGGCCGATGATCGAAGCCGCCAAGATCTGGAACGAGCCCAACAACAAGTCGCACTGGGACATCCTGATCGATCCGGATTGGACCATGTTCGCGAGCCTGTCGCTCGCTGCCGGAAAGGCGATCCGCAGCGCGCATCCCACACTCCCACGTGTGCTTGGCGGCATATCGCCGATCGATCCGTCCTTCCTGCGCAACATGCAGGCGCGCGGCGTACTCGATCATGTCGATGTCGTGGCCGTGCACGGCTTTCCGCTGGACTGGAACCTGTGGCAGATCGCGGAATGGCCGGCCAAGATCGACGAGATCAAGGCCGTCACCCCGCTGCCTGTTTGGGTCACGGAGGTGGGAGTCTCGTCTTTCGGCGCCGAGGAGGTGCAGGCTTGGGGCCTGACCCGAACGGCGGAGTTGTTGATCGGCCGCGCTCCGCGCATTCACTGGTACAGCCTCTACGATCTGCCTTCGAGTTGGGAGGCCACGACCCGGCACAAGGAAGCTGAAGGTTCATCCTACTACAGGCATTTTCACATGGGCCTGCTACGCGAGGACGGAACGCCGAAAGCCTCGGCGGACCTGTTCGCCCAATATGCACCTGCGATGGGCCTGTGCCAGTGGTTTCACTTCGAGGACCACCGCCTCGACGACGCCGTGCGCTGGATGCGCCGGCTGGGCGTGCAGCATCTCAGGACTGGCCTGTCCTGGGCCGACAGCTTCCGTCCCAATGCGCTCGACTGGTTCGATCGGCAGATGGACGCGCTGGCCGAGTTTCAGGTCACGGTGACCTTCTGCTTCACCCCGGAACATCGGGGTATCGAGCCTCATCACACCAGCCCGCCGCTCGACGTGAACGAGTTCGCCGAGTTCTGCGCGCAGATGGTCGAACGCTATTGCGCGAAAACCGGGCTCGCGCCGTCCGCAGCGTCTTCGCGCCCGGCCATCTCGGAGCCGACATGCGTGCCGTGATCCTGGTGATGGACTCCGTCGGGATCGGCGCCGCGCCCGATGCCATCAATTACGGCGACGAGGGTGCCGATACCGTCGGCCACATTGCCGAGATGTGCATGGCCGGCAATGCCGACGGACCGCACCGGGAGGGGCCGCTTCAGCTTCCCAATCTGGTTGCGCTCGGCCTTGGCCAGGCTTGCCGTCTCGCCACCGGGCGCGTGCCGCCGGGGCTCGATGGCCCAACTGAGCATGCGCGATTTGGCTGCGCGAGCGAGATCTCCAAAGGCAAGGACACGCCCTCGGGCCATTGGGAGATCGCCGGCGTGCCGGTGCCATTCGACTGGGGCTATTTTCCAAGAACCAAGCCATGCTTCGCGCGCGACCTGACGGAGAGCCTGTGCGAACAGGCTCGAGTGCCCGGCATCCTCGGGAACTGTCACGCCTCCGGCACGGAGATCATCGCCGAATTCGGCGAGCGTCACATCAGAACGGGCGAACCGATCTGCTATACATCGGCCGACAGCGTGTTTCAGATCGCAGCGCACGAGGAGACGTTCGGTCTCGAACGCCTCTATGAGGTCTGCCGTGTTGCACGCCGACTGGTCGACCCCCTCAACATCGGGCGCGTCATCGCACGCCCCTTCATCGGCACGTCGGTAGGTGACTTCAAGCGAACAGCGCACAGGAAGGACTTCTCCGTCCCCCCGCCGGAGCGAACGATCCTCGATCTTGCCGAGAGCGCAGGCCGTGACATCGTAACGATCGGCAAGATCGACGACATCTTCGCCCATCGCGGCACCGGGAGGAACCTGCGCGGCGATGGCAACCAAGCGCTGTTCGATGCCACGTATGATGGGCTGGCCTCTCTCGCGGAGGGCGGGATGTTGTTCGCCAATTTCATCGATTTCGACACGCTGTACGGCCATCGCCGAGATGTGGCAGGCTATGCAGCGGCGCTCGAAGCCTTCGATGCGCGAGTTCCGGATCTTTTGAACCGCCTGCGCGAGGATGATCTCCTGATCATCACGGCTGATCATGGTTGCGATCCGACCTGGAGCGGTACCGATCACACGCGGGAACAAGTGCCGGTTTTGGCGTGGAGCGCGCGGTTAACTTCTCCGATCGGCAAGCGCGCCGGATTTGCGGACATCGGCGCGACGGTCGCGAGCCATCTCGAGCTGCAGGCACCGGGTCACGGCGTGTATTTTTAGCCTGCTGCACCGCGCAGATTCACCTGGGTTATTGATCCAGGTTAGAGAAATTTTCGTTTGTAGGTTTCGCAGGAACGAACATTCCTTGCACCGCTTCTACTTCCAAATGTGACTGGCGCGCCGGTCGCTCGACCAGAACAGCAGCGCGCTTTCATTCTCATCACGGATTGATCCCGCAGGATCGATCTTACGGCGGCACGGAGCGGTGAATGACGCGAGTATTGATCACTGGAGGTGCGGGATTCATCGGATCGCATGCAGCGGACGCGCTGCTCGCGGCCGGCTACGAAGTCCGCCTGCTCGACAATCTCTCGCCGCAGGTCCACGGAGGCAACCGCCAGCGTCCCGCCTATCTTGCCAAAGACGCGGAGCTCGTCGTCGGTGACGTCACCGACGCTCTCGCGGTCGATCATGCGTTGCGCGGCACCGACATGGTCCTGCATCTCGCATCAGCGGTCGGCGTCGGCCAGAGCATGTATGACATCGAACCCTACGTCAGAACCAACGAGCTCGGTACCGCCGTGCTGTTGCAAGCACTATCCAAGCGCCCGGTCGCGCGGCTCGTGGTGGCCTCGTCCATGAGTATTTACGGCGAGGGCCTTTACCGGAGCGCCGATCAGAGCGTGGTCGCCTGCGAGGAGCGGGCGGTCGAGCAGCTTCGCCGCGGCGATTGGGAGCTGCGCGATGCCGCTGGCAACCCGCTCGATCCCGTCCCTACGCCGGAGACAAAGCAGCCTTCGCTGAGCTCGATCTATGCGCTCAACAAATTTGCGCAGGAGCGCATGTGCCTGATCACAGGCAAGGCGTATGGCATTCCGACGGTGGCGCTACGCTTCTTCAATGCGTTCGGGCCACGTCAGGCCCTGTCCAATCCGTATACCGGCGTACTGGCCATCTTCGCCGCCCGGCTGCTCAACGGCCGTCCTCCCCTCGTGTTCGAGGATGGCCGGCAGCGCCGCGACTTCGTCCATGTCCATGACGTCGCCCGCGCCTGCCGGATGGCGCTGGAGGCGGAGCATGCGCAGGACGTCTTCAACGTCGGCTCTGGTCAGAGTCGCACCATTTTGTCGGTCGCGGAGGATCTGGCCGAAGTCATGGGGCGCCGCGACATTGCGCCCGAGCTGACGCGGAAATATCGCGCCGGGGACATCCGGCACTGCTTCGCCGACATGGGAAAATCCCGCGACGTGCTCGGCTTCGAGCCTCGCGTCGCATTCAGGGACGGGCTCGAAGAGCTGGCGGAATATCTCGCCGACCAGATCGCCGACGATCAGGCGGAGCGAGCCACCAAGGAGCTGCAGCAACGAGGATTGGTCGCGTGATGAGTGAACGAGACAACAGACCCGTCCTGATCACCGGCGGCTGCGGGTTTATCGGCTGCAACCTCGCCGACCGCCTCGCGGAGCGCGGCGAGCCGGTGCTGATCCTGGATAACCTCGCCCGCACCGGCGTGCGGGAGAATGCGCAGTGGCTGAAGTCCCGGCATGGCGACCGGGTCACAATCACCGTGGCCGACATTCGCGAGCCGATCCCGGTGATCGACGCCGTACGCGAAGCCCGCGCCGTGCTGCACTTGGCCGCCCAGGTCGCCGTCACCGACAGCGTGAGCGATCCGGCCGCCGATTTCGAGATCAATGCGCGTGGCACATTGAACGTGCTCGAAGCCGTGCGCCTCCACAACAACGCCGCACCGATCGTGTTCGCCTCGACCAACAAGGTCTACGGACGCCTGATCGATGATGGCGACATCGCGCTCACCGGCCGCCGCTACACGCCGAAAAGCGGCCTGCTGGCGGCCGGCATCTCGGAAAATGCGCCGCTCGACTTTTACAGCCCCTATGGATGCTCCAAGGGAACGGCGGATCAATACGTCCACGACTATGCGCGGGTCTACGGCCTCCAGACCGTGGTAATGCGCATGAGCTGCATCTACGGGCCCCGTCAATTCGGCACCGAGGATCAGGGTTGGATCGCGCATTTCCTGCTCAGCGCTATCCGCAGCAAAGAGCTGACGATCTATGGCGACGGCCATCAGGTCCGCGATGCGCTTCACGTCTCCGACGCGGCCGCGGCCTGGCTCGCCGTGCTCGATGGCATCGCGCTCGCCCGTGGGCGCGTATTCAATCTCGGCGGTGGTCCGGCCAACGCGATCAGTCTGCTGGAATTGATCGACCGCATCACCGATCTGACCGGCCGCAAGGTGGCCTATCGCTTTGCCGATTGGAGGCCCGGCGATCAGCCCTGGTACGTGACCGACACGCGCGCGCTCTCCAGCGCGCTCGGCTGGGCACCTCAGATTTCATTCGCAGACGGACTCCGATCCCTTCACACCTGGCTGGCCGGCCGGTTCGGATCGTCACAAGACAACCGCGAGGCGCTCGCATGACGCGTGTTGCCCTCATCAACCCAAACTGGGACTTTGGCGGCAGCATCTATTTCGGCTGCCGATCGCCTCACCTTCCGCTCGAACTCGGGATCTCCGAGCACTACCTGAAGGCGGCCGGGCACAAGACGCTGCTGCTCGACGCCCACATGTTTGACCTTTCTCTCACCGAGATCGAAGCCGAGCTGCGCGCGTTCGGCCCCGACCAGATCGTCATCACGACAGCGCCGACCTATCTGTTCTGGCGCTGCGCCCCTCCCGAGCTCCGCGTTCCGCAGGAGCTTGCGATGGCGGTGCGCGACTTGGCTCCGATCCTCATCGCGGTGGGTCCCCATGGCTCGACCGTGCCAAGGGCGGCGCTTCGAAAGCTCGGCACCGACATCGTCGTGATGGGCGAGTGCGAGGCGTCCTTGCTGCGTCTAGCCAATGGCGAACGGGACTTTCCGGGCTTGTGCTTTGCCGATGGCGCATCGCTCCGCGTCAATGGCGGCCCGCAGGCCGTCGCGTTCAAGGATCAGCCGCCGCTCGACTGGCCGGAGGAGATGATCCGGCGACACCACCATCACCATCACCGCTTCGAAGCCGAGCCGCAGGCGCCAGGCGCCGAGGTCGAATCATCCAGGGGATGTCCGTACAACTGCACGTTCTGCGCCAAGGAGAACTTTCGCAACGCCTACCGCAAGCGGCCCCCCCTTATCGTTCTCGAAGAGATCGACGGTCTGCGCCGTCAAGGCATCGAATATGTCTATTTCATCGACGAGATTTTCCTTCCGAACGCGGAGCTGCTGGAAGGGCTGACCACACGCGGACTGAAGTTCGGGGTGCAGACCCGCATCGACCTTTGGAAGCCGGACATGCTGGCTCTGCTCGGCCGCGCCGGCTGCGTCTCGATTGAAGCCGGCATCGAAAGCCTCACCGTCGAGGGTCGCGCCGCGCTCGCCAAGAACTGCAAGATGACGACCGACCAGCTTGCCGAACGGCTGGTCGAAGCGCGCCGTCACGTTCCTTTCGTCCAGGCCAATTTGATCGAAGTCCCCGAGGACGATGACCCCATCGTGCAGCGCTGGCGTCGCACCATGCAGGATGCCGGCATCTGGGCCAACGATCCGGTCCCGCTGTATCCCTATCCCGGGTCGCCGGATTATCGAAAGCTGTGGGGCGAGCCCGACGATTTCGCCTGGGAGCGCGCACACCGGCACTATCTCGCGATGTTCGACCAGTTCAGCGACGTGCAGAACGATCGCCCGGTCCCGCTCGAGGCTCTCGAACTGCAGGTGGCATCATGAGCCGCAGCTCGCAGCTCAGAATCCTGATGACGACCGATACTGTCGGAGGCGTCTGGACCTACTCGTCTTCTCTAGCTTCGTCCCTTGCTTCGAAGGGCGCCGACGTTACCCTGGTGACGATGGGCCCGCGCGCGCAGCCCGGCCAGCTAGAGATGCTGCGTGGTTCGCGGGTCCGCCTGATCGAAACGGACCTTGCACTCGAATGGCAGGATCCGGAAGGCCAAGATCTGGTCCAGGCCAGGCGCGTCCTTGCGAAGCTCGAGGCCGGAATCGTGCCTGACGTCGTTCACCTCAATAGTTTTCGCGAGGCGGCCTTCGCCTGGCGCGCTCCTGTGATGGTCGTCGCGCATTCCTGCGTCAACTCCTGGGGGCACGCCTGCCACGATACGAGCTGGCTCCGCGAACCGAAATGGCGCAGCTACACCGAACGGGTAACGGCCGCACTCGACACGGCACAGGCCTGGGTTTGTCCCAGCCAGTCCTTCCACGATGACATTGCGGAAATTTATCGGCCTCGCTCGCGCGGCATCGTGATCTGGAATGGAATTGGCCCTCAGGGCTTTGCGGGACGGAAGCAAGACGTGATCTTTGCGGCGGGCCGGCTCTGGGACCGCGCCAAGAACATCGAGGTCCTGGCGGCCGCGGCGCCTGGGCTGGACTGGCCCGTTCAGGTCGCGGGCCCGGCGGATGAGTGCCCTTCGGCTTCCATCACCTGGCTCGGGCATTTGCCTCACGAAGTCATGCGCGCGCATTTGCGGCAGGCCGGCATCTTCGCCAGCCCCGCGCTCTATGAGCCGTTCGGCCTCTCCGTTCTGGAAGCCGCGGCGGCGGGATGCGCTCTCGTCCTGTCCAACATTCCGACTTTCAGGGAATTGTGGAGCGGGGCCGCGCTCTTCGTCGATCCCACCGACAGCAAGGCGCTGCATCGAGCGCTCGCAGGTCTGTGCACCGACGATCGCGAGCGGGTGAGGCTGCAACGTGCCGCCTTTGAGCATTCCCTGACCTACTCGCTGACCCGAACCACGAGCGCCTATCTCAGCCTCTACGAGGAGCTGCTTGCCGTCCATCACGCGCCTGCCCCCATGGAGGTACGCGCATGAAATGCGTTCTATTCTATCACGCGTTCACCTCCTGCTGGAACAACGGCAATGCCCATTTCCTGCGCGGTTATGCCCGCGAACTTCACGCGCTCGGTCATGAGGTCGTCGTGTTCGAGCCGATCGACGGCTGGAGCCGATTGAATGCGATCCGCGAGGGTGGCAGTCAGACGATGGAGGATATTCCAACGCTGTTTCCCGGCATCGGCATCCGCCGCTACGACGCCTCCCTTGATCTCGATGAGGCATTGCACGGCGCCGATCTCGTCATCGTCCACGAATGGAATTCGCCTGATCTGATCGCAGACATCGGATCGAGACGGGCTCACGGCGCGCCCTTCACGTTGCTGTTCCACGACACCCATCATCGCGCCGTCAGCGCACCGGACGAACTCGCGCAGTTCGACCTCGACGGCTTCGACGGTGTGCTCGCCTTCGGCGAGGTCCTTCGCCAAATATATCTGAAGCTCGGCTGGGCGGACCGAGCCTTCACCTGGCACGAGGCGGCCGACATCGCCCTGTATCATCCGCTGCCGCATATCGAGCGCACCGACGATGTCGTCTGGATCGGCAATTGGGGCGACGGCGAACGCAGCGCCGAGCTCAACGAATTTCTGGTCGAACCCGTGGCCGAGCTGAAGCTGCGCGCGGGCGTCTATGGCGTCCGCTATTCGGACGCAGCCCTCGCGACCATTCAGGCGGGGGGCATTCGGTATGGCGGCTGGCTGCCCGCACACTGGGCTCCCATCGCTTTCGCCGGCGCACGCGCGACTGTCCACGTCCCCCGCGGTCCCTATGTCCGCTTGCTACCGGGCATTCCGACCATTCGCATCTTCGAGGCGATGGCGTGCGGCATTCCAATGGTCTCGGCCCCCTGGTCGGACGCGGAAGGCCTGTTCCCGGAAGGTGCCTATCTCAGCGCCTCCGACGGCACCGCAATGAAGCGGGCGCTTCGTGCGCTCCTCGATGACCGGGAATTATGGTCAGCCACGGTGGAGACTGGACTCCGAGCGATCAAGGAGCGTCACACCTGCCGTCACCGGGCGGAGCAGCTTGTCGGCATCGTGCAGGACCTCAGGGCTTCAAGCCACGCGACACAGCCCCTGCGATACATCGGAGCCTCCGCATGAAGATCTGCTTCTTCGGATCCAGCCTCGTCTCATCCTACTGGAACGGTGCCGCCACCTATTACCGCGGCATGCTGAAGGAGATTGCGGCCCTCGGCCACGACGTCACATTCTTCGAGCCCGATGCCTTCGAGCGCCAGGCCCATCGCGACATCGACGATCCCGACTGGGCGAAGGTGGTGGTCTACGCCGCGACGCCCGAGGGCTGGCGTAGCTCGCTTGAGGAAGCCGCCCGCTCGACCGACATGCTGGTCAAAGCCAGCGGCGTCGGCGTCTTCGATCGGGAGCTGGAGAACGCGGTCGCCGACATTCCGTCGAATGCAATGCGCATCTACTGGGACGTCGATGCCCCCGCGACGCTGGAGTCCGTGGCGGACAATCCAGACCATCATCTGCGCCATGCGATCCGATCCTACGACATGGTTTTGACCTATGGCGGCGGCGATGCTGTCGTATCCGCTTATCGCGGCATCGGCGCGCGAGACTGCGTGCCGATCTACAATGCGCTCGACCCCGCCACGCACTTTCCGGCGCCGCCCAATCCACACTTCACGTGCGATCTGAGCTTGCTGGCAAACCGCCTCCCGGACCGCGAGCAGCGCGTCGAGCGGTTCTTTCTCGACGTCGCGCGCCAATTGCCCGACAAAACGTTCGTGCTCGGTGGATCGGGGTGGGACTCCAAAGACACGCCATCCAATCTGCATAAGGTCGGGCATGTCGGGACCGGCGACCACAACGCGTTCTTCGGCTCCGGTCTGGCTACGCTGAACGTCAATCGCGACAGCATGGCGCGCTACGGCTTCTCGCCGCCAACGCGCGTGTTCGAGGCCATCGGTGCCGGAGCCTGCCTGATCACCGACCAGTGGGACGGCATTGATCATTTTCTCGAGCCAGATCGCGAGGTGCTGGTGGCCGCGAGCGGGGCGGAGGTCGCAGAGCATCTTGCCGCACTGCGCCCCGAGCGGGCTCAGGCGATCGCAGCGCGCGCTCGTGCGCGCATTCTGAGCCATCACACCTACCGGCAGCGCGCCCGCCAGTTCAACGATCTCTTTGCCGCAAGCAGTTCGCGAATCGAGGCAGCAGAATGAACCTCACCATCGTCGTCGTCGGTCTTTCGGTTACTTCGTCCTGGGGCAACGGTCATGCCACGACCTATCGCGCCCTGATCGAAGCCCTGGCACGACGAGGTCACCACGTCACGTTTCTGGAACGCGACGTCCCCTGGTATCGCGAGCATCGTGATCTTGCCAAGCCTTCCGGTTGGACTGTCGAGCTTTACCAATCCTTGAAGGACATCCCGCAGCGTTTCGGAAAGATGATCCGGGATGCCGATCTGGTGGTCATCGGCTCCTACGTGCCCGACGGCATCGCGATCTCCGAATGGATCACGACCCACGCCCGGGGGATTACTGCCTTCTACGACATTGACACGCCTGTCACGCTTGCGAAGCTCGAGCAGGGCCTGAACTATCTGTCCGCGGCGATGATCCCGCGCTTCGACCTTTACCTGTCCTTTGCCGGCGGCCCGGTGCCCGGCATGATCGAGGAGAACTATGGCAGTCCGCTGGCTCGGGTGCTGTATTGCAGTGCCGACACCGACATCTACGCGCCGCAACGCGCGGAGAAGAAATGGGCACTTGGCTATCTCGGAACCTACAGCGAGGACCGGCAGCCGGTTCTGGAGCAGCTGCTGCTCGCCCCTGCTCGCACTCTCTCACGCGAGCAATTCGTCGTCGCCGGCGCGCAATATCCCGATGAGGTGGTCTGGCCCGCCAATGTCGCCCGGATCGAGCACCTCACGCCCAAACATCATCCGGGATTTTACGCAGAGCAACGCTTTACGCTAAACGCCACCCGCGCCGACATGCGCGCGCTCGGCTTCTCGCCTAGCGTTCGGTTGTTCGAAGCGGCCGCGTGCGGCACGCCCGTCATCTCGGACCGGTGGCCTGGAATCGAGACCGTCTTCGAGCCTTCCCGGGAAATCCTGCTCGCATCGAGCCCCCGCGACGTCGTGGAGATCCTGCGCGACATGCCCGAGGAGCAAAGGCGCACGATCGCGGAAAACGCACGGCGCCGCGTTCTGGCTGACCACACCTCCGACCACCGCGCCCGGCAAGTCGAGACCTACTACGCCGAGGCGTCGGTCCGCCGCCGCCGGAAAGCCCCGCAACTTCCCGCCTCGCGTCCCATGCAGGTCGCTCAAATCTGAAAGGCAGCACATGACAGTTCAGACCCGCATCAACGCGTCCCGCCGCTCTCCCACCGTTCTGGTGGCCGGCGGCGCCGGCTTCATCGGATCCCACCTCTGCGATGCGCTTTTGCAGCGCGGTCATACCGTGATCTGCCTCGACAACCTGTTTACGGGAAGGATCGACAACATCCGCCCGCTGCTCAATCATCCGAATTTTCGCTTCATCGAACACGACGTGCGCGATCCCATCGAGATCGAGGGCGACATCGACCGGATCTACAGCCTTGCCTGCCCAGCCTCACCCAGGCATTACCAGAAGGATCCAGTCGGCACGATGAAGACCTGCGTGCTCGGCACCATCAACATGCTGGAGCTCGCGCAACGGAAAGGCGCCCGGGTGCTGCAGGCATCGACCAGCGAGGTCTACGGCGATCCCGAAGTGCATCCCCAGCCGGAAACCTATCTCGGCAACGTCAATCCGATCGGGCCCCGGGCCTGCTACGACGAGGGCAAGCGGGCCGCGGAAACGCTGATGTTCGATTACCATCGCATGTACGGCGTCGAAATCAAGGTCGCGCGCATCTTCAACACCTACGGACCCCGTATGCTGGAGAATGACGGACGCGTGGTCTCCAACTTCATCGTGCAGGCGCTTCGCGGAGAGCCGATCACGATCTATGGAGGTGGTACGCAGACCAGGAGCTTCTGCTTCGTCGACGATCTCGTGCGCGGCCTCCAGCTGCTCATGGAGAGTCCATCCTCGATTACTGGTCCGTGCAATCTGGGCAATCCCCACGAGGTCACCATCGAGGCTATTGCGCGGGACGTGCTGGCGTATACGGAGTCAATCTCGCCGCTCCGATTCGAGGAGTTGCCGAAGGACGATCCAAAGCGCCGCAAACCGGTGATCGACACAGCCGTTCGAGCGCTGGGATGGCGCCCGCGCGTGGCGCTCAAAGACGGTCTCAAGGCGACGATCGCCTATTTCGCCATGCGCATGGCCGGGGAAGCGCCGGCACTTGTTCCGGCCATTGCACCGCGCAGGAGCGGACGTACCGGGGCACGCGGACAGCTAACGATCGCCGATGGGCAGTAAACGGCAGAACGAGCCGAGGAACGCGCGGAACCCGCGCGAACTCTCAAGCCCGTGTAGCAGCCGCGCCACGGGCCCGCTTGCAGAAGTTCTCGAGATGGTACTGGTATTCGGAGATCGCGCGATTGGCCATCCGGATCCGGTTTTCCTGGCCTTCCTCGACCATCATGGTGATGCGCTGGGCCAGAAACACGCACGCCTCGAACTCATCGTGGATCGCCCCGCTGCGGGCCAGAAAGTCCCACGCGATCTCATAGGCCTGTTCGGCAGCGGGACTACGGTAGTCGCTGAAAATGATGTGCGCCATTACAGCCAAACGTGGATAAGAGGGTTCCGGTCCTGCGAGCCGATATGACCGCAGGCGGACTCGGCGGCCGAAGCCGCCGGTCTCGCCGTGGTGGGTGTGGAGTGCGATCAGGCCGCCTGGCGCTGATGCGCCAGATATTCCATTGTCACCTTCTCGACGTTCGAGTCGATCCAGGCGGCCATGCGCTGCTCCTCCTTCAGCGACGTCTCAAGAGGCTCCTTGGCCTCCGCGAACCCAGCGGCGCCGCAGAGGGCGAGCAAAGACTTGTATGCAGCAATCTCGAAATTCTCGAAGGCATTGTTGGCGAATGTGTTCTTGAGAATCTCGTCGCCGGCGACAGAGTGTGCCATGGCTTGCATGTTCGCCATCATGGATTGCGTCGTATCCTTGAGGCTGGAGGTGCTCTCCCCGCAGGCTTCCAGGCATCTCTCCAGCCGCTTCAGCTGCTCGTTGGTTTCCTGAAGGTGGGCGGCAACCTTGGCCTTGACCTCGGGATATTCGTCCAATCGTTCCGACTGACGTTCCATCAACTCTCGCGCCTGCACTTCCATCGCATGCGCATTGCGTAATCCAACCACGAATGTATCGCGGGCTGCGTTCGTCATTTCATGTTCTCCATTTCACCGGCCTTGTCGCCGCCAACCGCAGTTTCGGTGGATCGTTCCTAGAGTGATCCGTGACGCCGACGCTGGGTTCCGGCCGCCGGACCCGAAGCTAACCTGCGATAACAGAACACAAATCCCGCTACCGCCGCAGGAACGCGGCATGCAAATGACTGTTTTCCCGAACGTGTGGTCGCATCGCCAAACGGCCGCAGCGCTTAGGGACAAGAATGACAGACAGCTCTCCGCACGTCGGCAGCTCAGGCGCTTCGCTTGGCCGGCCTGGACTTGGCCGGCCCGGACTTGGCCGGCCGGGCGAGGGACGGCCCGACAACACTTCCGATCCGTTCTTCATGACGATCCGCGACGATCTTGCGGACAAGGGCTTCTTCACGGCGAGCGCGGAGGAGCTGATCACCTGGGCGCGAACCGGGTCGCTGATGTGGATGACGTTCGGGCTCGCCTGCTGCGCGGTCGAAATGATGCAGATGTCGATGCCGCGTTACGATGCCGAACGCTTCGGCTTCGCGCCGCGCGCATCGCCGCGCCAGTCGGATGTGATCATCGTCGCGGGCACGCTCACCAACAAGATGGCGCCGGCGTTTCGCAAGATCTACGACCAGATGCCCGAGCCACGCTACGTCATCTCGATGGGGTCGTGCGCTAATGGCGGTGGTTACTACCACTATTCGTATTCGGTCGTGCGCGGCTGCGATCGTGTCGTGCCGGTCGACATCTACGTGCCCGGCTGCCCGCCGACCGCGGAGGCGCTGCTGTACCGCGTGATGCTGCTTCAGAGGAAGATCCGGCGGATCGGCACAATCGAGCGCTAGTGAGCTGACCAACTCGGACTTGAATGGACATGACGCAGATCCCGCTTCCCTCTTCCGCCGACGCGGAGCACGCGCAATCCGACCTCGACCGCAATGACAACACGCGGCAGATCGTCGCTGACGTCGCCTATCGTCAGCTCGCGATCGTCAACGTGATTTTCGTCGGCCTCGAAAACGCCGGCGACGGCAATTGGGTGCTGGTGGACGCCGGCATTCCCGGATCGGCTGGCGCCATCCGCTCCGCCGCGAAAGCCCGGTTTGGAGGAAACGGCCGGCCTTCCTGCATTGTCATGACGCATGGGCACTTCGATCACGTCGGCGTGCTCGAAACGCTAGGGAATGAATGGCACGTGCCGGTTTATGCCCATGCGGCCGAGCATCCCTATCTGGACGGAAGCCAATCCTATCCGTCGGCCGATCCCAGCGTCGGTGGCGGGCTGCTCGCTCGGCTCTCTCCGCTCTTCCCGACAAAGCCGGTGGATGTCGCATCGCGCCTTTATGATCTTCCCTGTGATCACAGCGTGCCCTTCATGCCGGAATGGCAGTGGATCCATACCCCCGGCCATACCCCAGGGCATATCTCGCTCTGGCGCGAACGCGACCGCGTGCTGATTGCCGGCGATGCCTTCATCACGACGCGGCAGGAATCCGTCTACGCCGCAGTGACGCAAACGCCGGAGATGCACGGGCCCCCGATGTATTTCACCCCCGATTGGGGAAGCGCCAAGACATCGGTGCGCGCACTTGCCGCACTCGCTCCGGAGATCGTCGTCACGGGGCACGGCGCGGCCATGCAGGGGCCGCAGATGCGCGCGGCTCTCGATGCTCTCGCCCAACGGTTCGACGAAGTTGCCGTGCCTTCGCAATATCGACGCGGAGTCGTCGACGACAGAGCTTGATCACGCTGCACGGCTAGGAACGGTGGATGCTTCACATGATTGATCCGACATCGAAACCTCAAGGAGAAGACAGATGCGTAAGACAATCCTGACGATCTTTACGGCAGCAATGCTTGCAGGCGCTTCAGTCGGCGCAGCGTTCGCGCAAGGTGCTGGCGGTGGCGCCGGTGGTGGCGCAGGCGGCGCCGGTGGTGGGGCCGGAGGCGGTGCTGGCGGCGGCGCGGGCGCTGGTGCCGGGGCTGGCGGCGCAGGCGCAGGCGGTGCTGGAGCTGGAGATGGCGGCTCAGGCGGAACCGGCGGCGGCGGCGGCATCACCCATGTCGAGCGGGGCGGACAAGGTGCTTCCAGTCCTTCCGGCATGCGCAACGAAACGACCCCACCGTCCAACGGCGCCACGCCGCGTCGCTAGCGGTTCGCGGTTAGCAATCCTCCAAAGCGCGCCCTTGCTGTTGCGCGCATGAGAGCGGCCTCGGTGAGATCCTCTCCTCGCCGGGGCCGCATCGCGTTCAGGTCGCAATTAGAGGAGTCGGTAAACGTTGCACTTGGAACGCCGCTTCACGAGGCACGTTCAATGTTGAAATGGAGATTTCCATGAAGCATCGATTGCTCCTGGCCGCCGCCTCTCTCGCGCTCGTGACGGGCCTCGGCTCCCCAACGGCGGCCGTCGCACAAGACCGCTACTGCCTTCAGGGCCGCGTCTGGGGCTATCCGGGCAACTGCCAGTTCGCCAGTTACGCTCAGTGCATGGCGACTGCATCGGGAACGCACGCCTATTGCGGCGTCAATCCTCGCTATGCCTATGCACGGCGATATAGGGGATATCGGTGACCGGCCCAGGTGCGGACTGGTCATCGATCCTCCTTCTGACCGATCCCGCCGCTGAGCCGAGCGGCCCCGCGGCAGCAGAGCAAACGCTCAAGGCGCGCCAGGGACCGCTTTAGCTCTCTCGCTCGATACGCCGGCGGATGTCCAGCAAAAACTGGCTGACACCATCATCTGGGCTGACGCCGTCAGGCGACGCTATGGTGGTGATGCCCCAGTTCGCCAATACAGCCTCCTGCACCGGATTGCGCTGCGTGACGAACGCGAAGGACCTCGGTCGGTCCTGGCGGTGCCCGGACTCATCCCAACTCTGCCAAATCCGATGCAGCAGGAGCCGAATGTTGGGATCGGACATGCTGTATCCGATGAAAAGCAGCGTGCTGCCCAAGGCATCGGCGCGAAACCGGATATCGATTGCGAGTCGAACGCGAGCCGGTTGAGGAAGTCGGTCTCGGTCAAGACGAGCGAGGCATCGTCGTCGAAGTCGCCATGAAATTTGATGATGTGCGTGACGCCGGAACGGGCGCTTGCAATGTCCTTTGCGTTGCTGATCTTGGCATAGGGCTTTTCCAGGACCTCGAAGGCCGTCTCGAGGTTGCGGTCGTAGTTCGTGGTGTAAATGGTCGGAAAATCGAGCTCCACGATCAGCCGGTGGAGCCGTGAGGCCGCGATCCTGTCCGGGTCGACGCGCCAGTTGCGGTCGAGCCAGCTGCGGAGCGGGCCGATTCCGCCGCGCTTCAGCCGGTAGTACTCCGCCAGCATCTGATAGCCGCCGTGCATCCCAGCGATCACGTCGCGCTCAAGTCCAAGGTCATCCAGCAGATGGTCGATCAGAGATTGCCAGGACGGCAGGCCGACAGCCATCGAGACGCCGGCGCCGACGAACAGGATCGCGCAGCGTCGCTTGATCGCCGCGGCCAAGACCTCATGAGGCGGTCGCTCCTCGAATGCGAGTCCGGTCGGTTGCTGGTTCATCTACCTTGAATAACTGGACGAGACGCGGGTTCCTGGAGCCATGCCATCGCTCAGCGGTGAGGGGGCGGTCTTCTCCGTCTGCGCCGCGAAGCGGGCGATTAGACGACGAAGCTGCGCCTTGTGCACCAGACGGCCCGCCGTCTTCGGCGAGACCCAGATTGCTTCACGCTCTCCCTTTTCCGGCCACCAGCGCTCCTGCCCGTGGACCCTCATGGGAAAGACGGCAACGTTCATGGTCCGCTTGCGATCACCCTTCCGCTTGCGATGCTTGAAGGAGCCCAGCGCGCGCTTTGCGGTGACGCCGACGAGACCGGCCTCCTCGTACGCCTCGAGCGCAGCCGTACGGTGCGGCTCCGTCTTGCGCATCGGCGATCCCTTCGGGACACTCCACCTGCGCTTGCGCCTGGTCGTGATCAGCATCACGCGTAATTCGGAATTGTTCAGCATGAACGGCAACGCGGCGAATTGTTTCTTGCCCATCAGGCGCCTCCAGTTTGGTCGATAAGCCTACCCCGCAGCCATCGTTCCTTCATGCGCGAGTGTCCGTCCCCGATCAGAACTTCCGTTCGACCATCTTGAGGCGCAATCCGGAAATGGCTTCGCCCGGATTCAAGCCCTTGGGACACGCCTTCGCGCAGTTGAGGATGGTGTGACAGCGATAAATCCTGAAGGGGTCTTCGAGCTTGTCGAGGCGCTCGCCCGTCGCCTCGTCGCGACTGTCATTGACCCAGCGGGCCGCCTGGATCAGGGCCGCTGGGCCGAGGAAACGCTCGGAATTCCACCAGTAGCTTGGACAAGATGTCGAGCAGCAGGCGCAGAGGATGCACTCGTAGAGCCCGTCGAGCTTGGCCCGATCCTCATGGCTCTGTCGCCATTCCTTCGGTGGTGTGGGTGACACGGTTTGCAGCCAAGGTTCGATCAATGCGAGCTGTGCGTAGAAATTCGTCAGGTCGGGAACGAGGTCCTTGACCACTGGCTGATGCGGCAAGGGCAGCACGCGCAGCGGCTCGCCGTTCGGAACGTCCTCGCTCATGGACTTGGTGCAGGCGAGCGTGTTCTGGCCGGCGACATTCATCGAGCAGGAGCCGCACACGCCTTCGCGGCAGGACCGCCTGAATGTCAGCGTGGAGTCGATGTTGTTCTTGATCCAGATCAGACCATCCAGAACCATGGGCCCGCAATCGCTCATATCGACGAAGTAGGTGTCGAGCCGGGGATTGCGTCCGTCGTCGGGATTCCAGCGATAGACCTGGAATTCGCGCAACGATTTGCTGTCCGGCTTGGGCCAGATCCTTCCCTTTTCGACGCGGGAGTGTTTCGGAAGCCTGAACTCGACCATGTTACCTCCGGGAAGACATGAGGCGTGATAACCGCGCATCAGCCGGGATTGAAGCAGCGTAGTTGCAGAAGATCATCCAGCGACACACCCAACAGCACGATGCGAAAGGCCGGTGCTGTAGCGAGCATCAGCAGCAATATAAAAATGGCATAGACCAGAGCTGGCGGGGTCTCTCTAGCGAGGCTGTAGACTGCTTTCCGCATGGACCCTCCCTTGCGTGCCGGCGCGTGTCATGGCGGCGCCGATGACCAACATGGCCGCACCCCATAGCAGGAAGCCGATGTCCCAGAAGATGCGCTGCTCGTGAGGCACGGTCTCATTCACCTGGTGCAGCTTGAAGACCTCATGGTCAACCACGCCTTCAACCAGATTGAAGATGCCCCAACCGAGCAACACCGCGCCGAGACACTGGCCGCGCGACCAGTGGATGTCAGACCTGCGCGCCCGTTGCCACAGCACATACAGGCCGAGGAGCACAACAACATAGGCCGCGCTGTGGAAGATGCCGTCCCAGGTCGTGTTGAGCTTGACGTTGTCGATGGAGTTGAGCGGATACCAGCCGCTTAACATATGATGCCATTGCAGCAGCTGATGAAACACGATGCCGTCAAAAAACCCGCCCAGACCAAGCCCGAGAAGGACGCCCGCGGAAATCGGGAAGCTGCGTGAATTTCTGTGTTGCATGATTTTGCTCGTGCGCCGGTCGGCATCTGGATGATGGACAAACCGTCCTCAGTGCTGCCGTTCCTATGATCATGACGCACTTCCCGTGCCAATAACCTGCGTTAACCTGCGGGCTCGTGCCAGGATGCCGACATCAGGTGGAGCATCGCCCGGCTGCTTACGGCGGCGATAGGAACGTTCGAAACGGTCGCAGCGTCTTGTGAATCCAACATTGGAGATTCCACGTCGTATTTGCGATCAGATGGCACCCCGGCGAACAGCAGGTCGCATAGATGTCGCCGCCGATCATTCAGCGTCACCTGGCGATCCTGAGCAATCTCAGGGAAGTCGGCTAGAGCTTCACCAAGCGACAAAGGAGCGACGGTGGCCGTGTGTGTCCGCCCACGTCAAAGTCTTCGATGATTCCAATCGCGAGGAGCCAATATGGCGTATGCCCTGTTCAAGGACGGCGAAAAACTGAGCCGGACGTTTTCAACCAAAGAGGAAACCCTGAAAAAGGCCGAAGACGCCGGTCTGGTCGAAAGCGGCGGGGGTCAGCCCAGGCTCGAGGATGACCTGAAGATCAAGCCCTGCTCGCCCGACCCCGAACCTCGAAGCGAGGACGACCTCGATTGGACGCCGGAAAACCCGGCGTCCTGATCGCCGATCTAACAGCCTTTGCAGATGCTCTTGATCTTTCGATCGACGTGGGAATCCTGAGAGTTCTCCGAGCGTATTTCGGCGTCGCCCGGGATCGACGGACCGGGTGTCGCAGTTCCGTCAATCCGTCCGCTGCTGGTCCCCCCTGCGGGATTGCCGGCCCGCCCGACGGTGGTCGATCCTCGCGGCCCGCCACCGCTCGATTGGGCCGTTCCAGCGGTGTTCGTGCCGGTAGCCGTCGTGCCACGCGAAGCCGCGGCCGCGTCGCCTGGATTGCCCAGGCTGGGCGATGCACCGCCCGTCTGGTTTGTAGCTCCTGCAGACCCAAGGCCTGCCGACCCAGGGCTTGTGGCACCGCCGGTGCCGCCGCTCGTGCTGCTCGCGCTTGCTCCGCCCGATCCTCCCGAACCGCCGCCACCGCCACTCTGCGCCGAGGCGGCCCCTATCGACGCGGTCGCCAGGAACGCGATCAGCATCAAGCTCGAAGTTGTCTTAGCCATTGCTCAGCTCCTCTCACGATCGTCGTGCGTGTGATGTTGATCGCGCTCACCACCGCCTCCCGAGACGTGTGATTTGCGGTCGTTGGTAGCCGTTCCGGGCGCAGGGCGCTCATGCTCGCGACCTCCCTTTTCGGGGTGCTTGCGATCCTGCCGCGAGGAGCCCGGACCACCGAAGCGTTCACTGTCTGAGTTCTTGTGTGGCATTCATCGGTCCTGCTGGTAGCCTTGGTTTGTCGTGTTCTGCTTGATGTTGCCGTGACGACCCTGGGTGTCGAAGTTCTCGCGGTCGGGGACTCTTTCATCCGTCTCGATCCTGGGATCAGATCCGGGTCCCTTGTCGCTGCGCTGCTCTGGCGGTATGGGGGGCAATTTGGACATTGCATGCTCCTTGTTTCGGTCTCGCGACCTCATGCGCTGGCAATGAGATGGGGCGGCGGTCGTTCCTGATCGATGCTGATGCATGCCCGTAGGAACGAACGATTCCTGCCCGTGTTGACCCCGCAGTTCATACGGAAGGCTTTTTGTTCATGGTCCAGGCTCTATCGCGGGAAACGGAGAAGGACGGCACCCGGAAGCTGATGATGGCGGGATCGCTGGCGTACGTTGATCGCGTGCCACCACACCGACAGATCGCAGAGAGGACAAGTTATGCCGAAAGCGAAAGCGCCTGAAAACGACCCGAGAGAAACACCGGTCGACGATCCGCGACAGCAGACGGATTTGCCAACCCACCGGCAGACGGACCAGCCTTGGCAGGGAAATCCCGAGAAGGAGCAGATCGACCCAAAGCGTCCCCCGATTGATCTGGAGCGATGGCAAAAGTCGAATACCCACTAGCTGCTACGCATGCGCTTCGTTCACGCGTCGAGCTCATGGATGGTGGGCCGCAGGTCGCCGCCCTCATCGAGATCGAGCGTTGCCAGCGTGATCGGCAGCTTGAATCGCCTTGGACCGGCGCTTCCAGGATTCAGGAAAAGCACTCCGTTGATCGTGTTGACCTGCACCCGATGCGAATGTCCTGATATCACCACGTTCACACCGGTTGCCGCGGGGTCGATGGCGAGCGCCTTGAGATCGTGAAGGAGGTAGAAACAACGAGCGCCGAGGTGCACTGTTTCGGTTTCGGGATAGCGCCTCGCCCAACTGCCGACATCGACGTTTCCCCTGATGGCGGTGACGGGCGCTATTCGGCAAAGCCTCTCCAGAACCTCCGGCGCGCCGATATCACCAGCGTGGAGGATATGCGACACCCCTGCAAGACGGCGTCCGGCCTCAGGTCTGAGAAGGCCGTGCGTATCCGAGATCACTCCGATCCTCAACGCCATGTCAGGCCGCGACTTCAGTGCAGGACATCCAGTGGCACTTTCCCGATCTCCTCACCCTGCTGGTTCGTGACCAGGATGGAAAAATGACGATTCCTGAGTTCGGGACGCTCCGCAAGGAGCCTCTTCGCGATCTCCTCGGCAACGTCCAGCGCCACGATGTCGTCGGGCAATTCAGCTCCTCCCTCGTCGGCGACGGTCTCGGAGTCGACCAGATCAAAATGATAGCGCGGCACGTGAACCCTCAATTCGTCGCAGGAACGCGCGATCTCGGGCCTTCGTTCCGGCGCTCGCACGTCAACGCCCGGCGTGTCCGCAGGAACCCTCAGGGTCATCGCGGCATTGCTGCTTTTTGGAGCCGACACATGCTCGGAGAGTTGCGCGTGCTTGCCCAGCCGGGCGCAATCATCGCCAGTCTCGCCGTCCTGTTGCTGATGGCCGCTGGCGATGCGGCGATCGTGATCGCCGTGAAGGGCTGGCCATTCTAGCCCGATGATTGATGTCGGACATCCCTCTTCGGCCCATCGCTCCGATTAGCGGATAGGAACCTTTGTAGGCCTGCCCGGTTCCGCCTGTGAAGCGGAGTGCGACAAGGCGTCAATGCAGGTCTGGGTGCGAAGGGTTCTGGTGTTGTGCACGATCTGGCCGCTCACGGCGTGTGCGGGCCGGCAATCGGCGCTCGATCCGCAAGGGCTGCAATCCGGCCAGATCTTGCACACGCTGTTCATCTTCCTCGCTGTGTCGGCGGTCGTCTGGACCGCCGTCGTGATCGCGCTCTGCATCGGAATGATGCGGCGAAAACGTTCGGCTGATCGGCCGCTTGACCTTCACCAAGCCTTCGAGGAACGCTCCGGGCGCGTCATCCTCGCGCTTGGGATTGCGACCACCGCCGTCGTGCTCGGTCTCTCCTTCGTGAGCTATGCCGGACAACGTACCGTCTTTGCCAAGGACGAGAAAGCCCACATCCTCAAGATCATCGGCCACCAATGGTGGTGGGAGGTCCGCTATGAGGCCGACAGTCCGCACCAGAGTTTCGTGACGGCCAACGAGATTCGAATCCCCACTGGCGAGCCGGTGAGACTGGAACTGGAATCGGCCGACGTGATCCACAGTTTCTGGGTGCCCAGCCTGACCGGCAAGATGGACTTGATCCCCGGGCAGAAGAACGAGCTGCAATTCACGGCGAAGAACGCGGGCATCTATCGCGGGCAATGCGCCGAGTTCTGCGGGATCCAGCACGCCCACATGGCATTTGCCGTGATCGCGCTGCCGCCCGACGAGTTCGGCCGCTGGCGTGACCATGCAAACCAGAGCGCCAACAGCCCTGCCGATCCGCTCGGCAAGCAGGGCGAGGCTCTGTTCCGGGCGCGCGGATGCGCCTTGTGCCACAACATTAGCGGCACGCTGGCCGGCGGGCAGCTCGGCCCGGATCTCACGCATATCGGCAGCCGCACGACCATCGCGGCGGGAACGTTGCCGAATAATTCGGCCACGCTCGGCGCCTGGATCGCCGATCCCCAGCACATCAAGCCCGGCAATCTCATGCCGAGGATGCCGCTGCAATCGGATGAAATGATCGCCATCATTCATTATCTGGAGCAGCTCAAGTGAGCATCGCCGCTGAACCAAATGAGTTGCGGGACGACGTCCTGAACGGCCTTCGACTTTCCACACAGCTGGAGAAAGTGTGGCGCACGCCGTCCGGCTGGATGGGCGCGCTGACGTCGGTCGACCACAAGGTGGTCGGCCGCCGCTACATCATCACGGCGTTCGTATTCCTGCTCCTCGGCGGCCTCCTCGCGGTCCTGATGCGCATTCAGCTGGCCGGGCCGGAGAAGACGTTTCTCTCCGCCGACAAGTACAATCAGGTCTTCACGATGCACGGCTCGACGATGATGTTCCTGTTCGCCGTGCCGGTCATGGAGGCGTTCGCCGTTTATCTGGTGCCGTTGATGGTCGGCACGCGGAACATCGCCTTTCCGCGACTGAACGCCTTCAGCTATTGGATGTTTCTGTTCGGCGGCTGCTTTCTCTGGATTTCCTTTGCGCTGAATGTCGGCCCGGACGTTGGCTGGTTTGCCTATGTCCCGCTCTCCTCGCTGCAATTTACGCCGACAAAGCGCCCGGATGTCTGGGCGCAAATGATCACCTTCACCGAGGTCGCGGCGCTCGCCGTCTCCGTGGAAATCATCGTGACCGTGTTCAAGCTCCGCGCGCCCGGCATGACGCTCGACCGCATTCCCCTGTTCGTCTGGGCCATGCTGGTGACGAGCTTCCTTGTGATGTTCGCGATGCCCTCGATCATGGTCGCATCGACGTCACTGATCCTGGATCGCCTCGTCAACACGCGCTTCTATGATTCCTCCTCGGGCGGACATCCCCTGCTCTGGCAGCATCTGTTCTGGTTCTTCGGCCATCCCGAGGTCTACATCATCTTCATCCCGGGCACGGGAATGGTCTCGGCGATCCTCGCGACGTTCGCACGACGGCCGGTGATCGGCTATCCCGTGGTGATCCTCTCGTTGATCGCGACCGGCTTCCTGTCGTTCGGTCTCTGGGTCCACCACATGTTCGTCACGGGCCTGCCCCAACTCGGCGCGGCCCTGTTCACAGCCTCCAGCATGCTGATCGCAGTGCCGAGCGGGCTGCAGATCTTCTGCTGGCTGGCAACGCTCTGGGACGGGCGTCCGGTCTACCGGACCCCGCTGTTGTTCGTGATCGGCTTCATCGTGATCTTCGTGCTAGGCGGGCTGTCCGGCGTCATGGTCGCCTCGGTCCCGATCGACACCCAGGTGCACGACACCTATTTCGTCGTCGCCCACTTCCATTATGTCCTGATCGGCGGCGCTGTGTTCCCGCTGGTCGGCGCGGTCTACTACTGGTTTCCCAAGATCGCCGGCCGCATGCTCAGCGAGCGACTCGGGCGCTGGAATTTCTGGCTCGCCTTCGTCGGCTTCAACGTCGCCTTCTTCCCGATGCACATCCTCGGGCTGATCGGAATGCCGCGCCGGGTCTACACCTACACCGCCGACATGGACTGGGCGCACCTGAATCTCGTGTCCAGCGGTGGTGCTCTCATTTTCGCGCTCAGCTTCGCGTTGCTTTTGGTTAACGTGATCTACAGCCTTCGCAAAGGTGCGCTTGCAGGCGACAATCCTTGGGATGCCTCAACGCTGGAATGGGCGACGTCATCGCCGCCCCCGCCGCAGAATTTCGACCGCATTCCGGTGGTCAAGCACCGCGATCCGCTGTGGGCCGATAGCGAGAGCCTGCCCGTGGTCGCGGGTCTGAGCGCCGAGCGGCGCGAGGTCCTGCTGACCTCGCTCGCGGAAGCTGAGCCGCAGATCCGGGAGGCTTCGCCCGAACCCAGCATCTGGCCGCTGCTCACAGCTATCGCGACGACAGTGTTCTTCATCGGCTCGATCTTCACGCCCTGGGCCGTGCTCTGGGGCACACCACCGATGGCCGTGACGTTGATCGGCTGGTTCTGGCCGAGCGGCAGCAAGGAGGACGAGGAGTGAGACAGACTATCGTCCGCAATGTCGCTGAACTGCCGACTTACGGCTATGGCCCGCGCAGCGGACCGTGGTGGGGCGCCATGGGCTTCATGGCGCTGGAGGGCATGGGCTTTGCCATTGCCATCGGTGCCTATCTCTATCTCTACGCCGTCAACCCAACTTGGCCGATCGGCGCCTCGCCGCCCGATCTCTGGCCGGGCACAGCCGAAGTCGTGATCTATCTGCTGAGCATCATCCCGAACGAGATCACCAACCGCGCCGCACACCGGCAGGATCTCGCGAAGGTGCGGACCGGACTCATCGTGATGGCCCTGATCGGCATTGCCCTGCTGGTGCTGCGCGGCTTCGAGTTCGCGCATCTCAACACCCGCTGGGACAATTCAGCTTACGGCTCCATTGTTTGGCTCATTCTGGGGCTGCACACGACCCACCTTGCCACGGATGTCGGCGACACGGTCGTGCTGGCGGTGTTGATGTTCACGCGCCATGCGAAACCGCGCCGGTTCAGCGACGTGACCGACAACGTGTTCTATTGGAACTTCGTCGTGCTCGCCTGGCTGCCGCTCTATGTCTTGCTCGATTGGGTGCCACGCCTATGACCGCAGCCGATCGACATTCCAGACTGCTTTATTGGGCCGGCGTTGCGCTCGGGCCCATCGCGTGGGGTATCAACTTGCAGGGCGTCTACGTGCTCGCGCACTTCTCCTGCGAACAGACCAGGCTCAGCGGCGCGATCATGAGCGCGGTTCTGGCTGTCGTCGCGCTGGCAGGCACCGTCATTTCGGCCCGCGCCGTTCGGCGCGGCGCGGGGGCTGAATGGGCCGATGCGCGGGGTGGCGGACCACGAACGTTCATGGCCTGGCTCGGCGTCGGCTCCGGCGTGTTATTTGCGCTGGTGATTGCGAACCAGTTCGCCGCCTCGCTCATGATCAGCCCATGCCTGCGCTGAGCTTTGCAGCACTGCTGCTCGCGCTGCTCGCGGCGCCGGCCGATGCGCACGGACTATCGGATGTCGATCCCGGTTCGCTCTGGAGCTACGATCCCTGGCTCATGGCCCCGCTCTATGCCGTCGGTATCGGCTTCTATGTCGGAACGCAGCGGCTCTGGCAGCATGCAGGTGGTGGCCGTGGCGTCAGCTTCCGCCAGGTGGCCGCGTTCTGGACCGGATGGCTGGTGGCCGCACTTGCCGTGACCTCGCCGCTGCACTGGCTCGGCGAGCGTCTGTTCACTGCGCACATGATCGAGCACGAACTGATGATGGTGGTCGCGGCACCGCTGATGGCGTACGCCCGGATCAATGGCCCGCTGCTGTGGAGCTTGCCAGCCCGGCTGCGCCCGGCCGCGGGTCGCATGCTCAATTGGCCGATCCTGGCGTGGCCCTGGCGTTTTGTAAGCCACCCCATGAGCGCGACCATCCTGCACGGCGCAGCGCTCTGGGTCTGGCATGCACCGCCTTTATATGCGTGGGCGCTCGAGAATACGGCGATCCATCGTCTCCAGCACATCAGCTTCTTCGCGACTGCGCTGTTGTTCTGGTGGGTGCTGCTGCATGGCCGCGGTCAGGGCCGTAGCACTCGAATTCGCGACGGCATCGCTGTCGCGTGCCTTTTCATCACCATTTTGCATTCCGGCGTGCTCGGAGCTCTGCTGACCGTGTCGCCGCGGCTGTGGATCCCAGGCCAGGGCGCCCTCGCCGGGGAATTCGGCCTCTCGGCACTCGAGGACCAGCAGCTCGCCGGCATCCTGATGTGGGTGCCCATGGGCCTACTCTATACCGGCGCCGCGTTGTTCTTTGCTCACCGCTGGCTGACTGCGAACGGCGGTCATTCCCGCCTGCCGCTCCCTTCAACATCCGGGCTGAGCGACGCTGCATAGGAACCGCAACTTCTGTTCGAACGTTCGCCTGCCGACTGCGACACTCCACGGAGGCCACATGGAAAAACGATCCGTCATGGTGCTAACGGCAATCTTCACCGCAGCATTCTTGGTGCCTGCAGTCTTGAGCGCGCAGGACCAACCCAAGTCAGGGATGTCGTGCCCGGTCGACCATGACAAGCTCGCCGATATCCTCAAGAAGAGTGTCAAGCCGGGCGGCGGCCCCAGCAACGGCGGTCTCGACAACAACGAGTGGGCTGCCGTCGTGAATCGGCAGGGCATCGTCTGCGCAGTTGCCTATAGCGGCGGCAAGGTCGACGACCAGTGGCTCGGCAGCCGGGCCATCGCGGCCGAGAAGGCCAATACGGCGAATGCGTTCAGCCTAAAGGACAAGGCGATGGCGACGGCCAATCTCTATGCCGGGGCGCAGCCCGGCGGGTTCCTATTCGGCGCGGCACTCGGCAACCCGCCGTTCCCGGAAGCCTTGTACGCCGGATCTCCGGACAGCTTCGGCACGGCCAGCGATCCAATGGTGGGCAAGCCGATCGGCGGCACGATCGTGTTCGGGGGAGGGCTGGCGCTCTATGACGGCAACGGCATCACGGGCGCGCTGGGCGTCAGCGGCGACAGTTCCTGCGCGGATCACAACGTGGCCTGGCGCGTGCGTCACCAGCTCGGGCTCGACCGCGTGCCGGCCGGCGTCAGCCCCAACATGAAAGACGCAATCATCTATGACATCGGACCCGACGGCAAAAGTCCGTCTGGATTTGGCCACCCCAAGTGTAACGGCAAGGAAGATCAGATCGCAGTTGACCTCGGCGCCGGCGTATCCGGCAACGTCGTGAGATAGCTCGTCGTCGGTCTCACCTCTTTGGAACCAAGCGAAGTCGGAACGTTTGTAGGTTCGTAAACCGGCCTGCAACGGCGCACGGCCTCGTCACTGCTCACTGCCGTGGAGATCTTTACATATGTTAGTGCGTGGTCTCACGCGTTTGCTGGGCCGACTTCCAGGCTTCCTTTGTGCCCTTTGCGCGTCCTGCGCGTTGCTGTCGTCCGCCTCGGCACAGACCGATCTTGCCAGCCGCATGAAAGATCCAGGCCAATGGCCGATGGCGGCGCGCGATTACGCCAACACCCGCTATAGCAACCTTGATCAGATCAACGCCTCCAATGCATCGCGGCTGCAGCTTGCATGGACGTTCTCGGTCGGTGCCGATCGCGGCCAGGAGGCGGCGCCGCTCGTGGTGGACGGCACCATGTATGTGGTCGGCCCCTATGCCGGCCCCTACCCCAACCGTGTGTTCGCACTCGATGCCACGAGCGGTGAATTGAAATGGTCCTACGCGCCAAAGCCTGAACCGGCAGCCGCGGGCGTTGCCTGCTGCGACGTGGTCAATCGCGGACTCGCCTTCGACAACGGCAAGGTCTTCCTCAACACGCTTGATAACCACACGGTCGCGATCGACGCCAAGACCGGCAAGGAGCTGTGGCATACGAAGCTCGGGGAGATCAACAAGGGCGAGACCATCACGATGGCTCCCGTCGTGGTCAAGGGCAAGGTGCTCGTCGGCAACAGCGGCGGCGAGATGGGCGTGCGCGGCTGGGTCACCGCGCTCGATGAAAACACCGGGGCCATTGCGTGGCGCGCCTACGCCACGGGCCCGGACAAGGACGTGCTGATCGGCGACGACTTCAAGCCGTTCTACGACAGTCTCAAGGGCAAGGATCTCGGCGTGAAGACGTGGCCGGCCGACCGCTGGCAGGTCGGCGGCGGCACGATGTGGGGATGGATCTCCTACGATGCCGAACTCAATCTGATCTACTACGGCACAGCCAATCCGAGCCCATGGAACGCCAACCAGCGCAGCGGCGACAATCTCTGGAGCACCACAATCTTTGCCCGCGACCCGGACACCGGCCGCGCCAAATGGGCTTACCAGATCAACCCGCACGACCTGTTCGACCACGACGAGATCAACGAGAATGTGCTCGTCGATCTCGAACTGAATGGACAGCCGCGCAAGGTGCTGATCCACCCGGGCCGCAACGGCTATATGTACGTGATGGATCGGGCGACCGGCGAAGTCATCTCGGCGGACGCGTTTGAATTCGTCAATGCCTATAACGGCGTCGATCTCAAGACCGGCAAGATCATCCCCAACGAGGAGAAGACGCCGCTCGCCGGCAAGACCGTCGAGAACATCTGCCCGGCCGCGCCGGGCGCCAAGGACTGGCAGCCAACCGCCTGGTCGCCCCGCACCAAGCTGCTCTACGTGCCGCATCAGCATCTTTGCATGAACTTCAAGGCATCGCAGGTCGGCTATATCGCAGGCACACCTTATGTGGGCGCCGATGTCGACATGTATGCCGGCCCCGGCGGCCACCGCGGCGAATTCATGGCGTGGGATCCCGTCGCGCGCAAGAAGGTCTGGGAGATCCACGAGAAGCTGCCGGTCTGGAGCGGCGCGCTGGTTACGGCAGGCGACGTCGCGTTCTACGGCACCATGGATCGGCTGTTCAAGGCCGTGGATGCCAAGGACGGGCATGTCCTCTGGCAATTCCGCGCCGGCTCCGGATTCATTGGCCAGCCGATCTCCTATCGCGGCTCCGACGGACAGCAATACATCGCGATCCTGTCGGGCGTCGGCGGCTGGCCGGGTGTGGTGGCCAACGCCGAGGTCGATCCGCGGGTGCGCAACGGCGCGCTCGGTTTTGTCGGTGCGACCCAGGATTTGCCGTTCTACACCGCCGGCGGGAGTGAGCTGCTGGTCTTCAAACTCGGCGGCGCGAATGGTGAGGACACCAGCCATGCGCCTTCGAAATAGTTATCCCGGCATCGCTCTTCTGGTCGGGCTTGCAACCACGGCGGCGGCAGCGTCGGATCGCGAGCTTCGCGTCTGTGCCGATCCCAACAATCTGCCGTTCTCGAACAGCGCCGAAGCAGGATTCGAGAACAGGCTCGCGGCCATGGTGGCCGAGCATTTCGGCCTGCAGGTCTCCTACACCTGGTGGGCGCAGCGCCGCGGCTTCATCCGTAATACGCTGAAAGCCGGCAAATGCGACGTCGTCATAGGCGTGCCGTCCGGCTATGATCTGGTCGAGACGACCAAGCCCTATTATCGCTCGAGCTACGTGTTCGTCACGCGGCAGGACCAGCACCTCGACCTTTCGTCCCTGCTCGACCCGCGCCTGCATCACCTCGCGATCGGCGTGCATCTGATCGGCGATGACGGCAACAATCCGCCGCCCGCGCAAGCGCTCGGCGAACAGGGCATCGTTGACAACGTCCGCGGCTACTCCATCTACGGTGATTATCGCCAGGCCGATCCGCCGGCGCGCCTGATCGAAGCCGTCGAAAACGGCAGCCTCGATGTCGCCGCAGCCTGGGGTCCGCTCGCCGGATATTTCGCCCAGCGCTCTCCCGTCCCCCTGACGGTCACGCCGATCCGGGATTACGAGCGCTTTGCACCTCAGCAGTTCCAGTTCGCCATCGCGATGGGCGTGCGCAAAGGCGACGACGCCTTGCGCGACCGACTGAATGCATTCATCGACGAGCACCGGTCCGAGATCACCTCGCTGCTGCGCAGTTACGGCGTTCCGCTGGTGGACCAACCGGTTACGGTATCGGGAGGACATGAGTGATGTCTGCTCCAGTGCTGCGCGCGAGCGCCCTGTCGTTGCTGCTGGCGGTTGTGCCGAATGGTGCGGGACTGGCCCAGCAGACTTTGCCGCAGTCGCAGGAGGCGCAGATGCCGACGCTGTCTCCGCGCCCGAACTTCGGTGGCAGCGTCGGCAATGGCAGGCCCGGCGTCTTCATGCAGGTCCCCGTCAGTCACCTCCATCCCGGCGCGCAGCCGGACCCGCCGCAGATCAAGAACCCTGTGCAGGGCGATCCCAATGCGGAGCAGCGCGGGATGACCTACTACGTCAACTTCAACTGCGTCGGCTGCCACGCGCCAAATGGCGGCGGCGGCATGGGTCCGGCACTGAGCAACAACAACTTTACTTACGGCTCGCAGCCAGAGAACATTTTTCTCTCGATCTACCAGGGGCGGCCGAATGGAATGCCGGCCTGGGGCGGCGTGCTGCCCGACAGCGTGATCTGGGATCTCGTCACCTATATCGGCAAGATCAGCAACGAGCCGAGCCACCAATGGGGCCGAACCTTTTCCGCGAATCTGCCTTCGCCCGAAGTCGAGCAAGTCCCGAGCGAGCAGGTCTCGACGACCGATCCCTGGTCTGCCACCAAGTCTTTCAATTTCGGCCAGAAGCCCTGATCGCCGGGAAGCAGCGATGGCAAATCCGATCACGAGATTGCTAGTCACCGCGCTGCTGGCTACCACAGGCGCCGCCTGCAAGGCTGCGGGCCCGGACAACTTCACCGGCGACGCGCGTCGTGGCGCCGACCTCGTCAAGCAGTATCACTGCGGCGGCTGTCACGATATTCCCGGCATTGCCGGCGCCGAAGGCAATGTCGGCCCACCCTTGCATCGGATCGGCACGCGGACCTACATCGCCGGCTACATCCAGAACTCGCCGGACAACATGGCTGATTGGATCGAGGATCCACAGCGGGCGTTGCCGGGCAATGCCATGCCGAGAATGGGCATCCCGCAGAAGGACGCGCGGGACATCGCGGCGTTTCTCTATACGCTGAAGTGACCATCATGCCTCCCATGCATCGTTCAATGAATTGGCTCCGTGACGCGCCATTGCTGGCCATCACCATTGTGCTCGTTGCCATCATGGGACTGGGCCTCCTCGCGGGCGGTGCCTGGCTCGCGGCCCTCGGTGGCTCCGTCTACTATCTGATCGCGGGCGTCATGCTTCTGCTCACGAGTTGGCTGCTCGCGCGCCGTCGTGCCGAGGCGCTCTGGATCTATGCCGCGCTGCTGACGGGAACGATGGCCTGGGCGATCTGGGAAACGGGCTTCGATTTCTGGTCGCTGGCGCCGCGCGGCGACGTGCTCGTGCCGCTTGGCCTGTGGCTGATACTGCCCTTCATTGCCTCCCGCCTGGGGCCTCGCTTGCGCGCGGCGCGATGGGCGCTTGGCCTTGTGTTGGTCGCCGCAGCCATCGTCGTCGGCATGTCCCTGACGAGCGATCGCCGCGATCTTGCCGGCACGATACCTGAGGGCGAAACAACGGGGGCCATTGCGTCTCCCGAACCGGACCAGCCCGCTGCCGGCCAGAACTGGACGGCCTACGGCGGCAGCGGCTTCGGTACGCGCTTCTCGTCGCTGAGCCAGATCACCAAGGACAACGTCAAGGACCTCAAGCTCGCCTGGGAATTCCGCACCGGCGATCACAAGGGCCCGGACGATCCCGACGAGATCACCAACCAGGCGACGCCGCTCAAGGTGGGCGATCTGCTCTACACCTGCTCGCCGCACCAGATCGTGTTCGCGCTCGAAGCCGCGACCGGAAAACTGCGCTGGAAGTTCGATCCGCAGGTGCAGCACAACAAGGCCTTCCAGCACATGACCTGCCGCGGCGTGTCCTATCACGCGACCAAACCCGGCGCGATAACTGCCGACGGCACGCCGGCCCCGAGCGATTGTGCGGGGCGCATTTTCATACCGACCAACGACGGACGGATGTTCGCGCTCGATGCGCAGAGCGGCGTGCCTTGCCAGGATTTTGGCAATCAGGGACAGATCGATCTCAAGCAGGGCAGCGAGATCCAGACACTCGGCTTCTACGAGGGCACCTCGCCGCCCGTCGTCACGGACAAGTTGCTGATCGTCGGCGGAGCGGTGATCGACAACTATTCCGATCGCGTGCCGTCGGGCGTGATCCGCGGCTTCGACATCTATTCAGGACGGCTGATCTGGGCATTCGATGCCGGCAATTCCGATCCGAACGAGATGCCCTCGGCCTCGCATCATTTCACGGCCGGCTCACCCAATTCGTGGAGCATTTCCGCGGTCGACGAGAAGCTCGGACTGGTCTATGTGCCGCTCGGCTCGAGTTCTCCGGATATTTGGGGCGGCGGCCGTTCGCCCGAGAACGAGCGCTACGATTCGGCATTGATTGCCCTCGATCTCATGACCGGGAAACTGCGTTGGTCGTTCCAGAACGTGCACCACGATCTCTGGGACATGGATATGCCGTCGCAGCCCAGTCTGGTCGATTTGCGCCTTAACGGCGGCGTGACGCCTGCGATCTACATCCCGGCAAAGACCGGCGACATCTTCGTGCTCGACCGCCGCGACGGGCGTCAGCTGGTGCCCGCACCGGAGAAGCCGGTGCCGCAGGGCGCCGCGAAGGGAGACCGGCTGTCGCCGACCCAGCCCTTCTCGGAGTTGAGCTTTCGCCCGCCCGGCATGCTGACCGACGCGCAGATGTGGGGCAGCACGATGTTCGACCAACTCGCCTGCCGGATCAAGTTCAAGCGCCTGCGCTATGAGGGGCCGTTCACGCCGCCGTCTGAGCAAGGCACGCTGGTGTTTCCAGGAGACTTCGGCATGTTCGAATGGGGCGGCATTGCCGTCGATCCGCAACGCCAGATCGCGATCGCGAACCCTCAATCGATTCCCTTCGTCTCGCGTCTCGTGCCGCGCGGGAAAGACAATCCGGCAGCGCCGAACGCGGCGCATCCGCCGGGAACCGAGCTCGGCGTGCAGCCGATGTACGGCGCCCCCTATGGCGTCGACCTCGGCATTTTCCTCTCACCGCTCGGCATCCCCTGCCTTGCCCCGCCATGGGGCAACATCGCCGCGATCGATCTCAAGTCGCACAAGGTGGTCTGGCAGCATCGCATCGGCACGATCCGCGATCAGGCCCCGCTGCCGCTGCCATTCAAGCTCGGCGTTCCCATGCTGGGCGGTCCGATCGTCACCGCGGGCGGCGTCGTCTTCATCACGGGAACGATGGATGACTACATCCGCGCGTTCGACGTTCGCGATGGCAGACGGCTTTGGCAGGACCGCCTTCCTGCCGGCGGCCAGTCGACGCCGATGACCTATGAGGCCAACGGCAAGCAATATGTCGTCACGGTCGATGGCGGCCACGGCTCGTTCGGAACTAAACTCGGCGATTACGTGCGGGCCTACGCGCTGCCGTGATCTGCCTCGGCAGGACATGCTTGTGCTTGGCGACGCCTTGTCCCGATCTGCCAGCGCGACGCGCAACTGCTGAAGCCAGGAGAGCCACGCCCGCAGCTAGTCCCAGCGCCGCGAGCCCCTGACTGATGACCCCGGCAGGTGGGAGCTGCTTGCGTGACAGCCAACCGCCATCGATTGACGTGCCCTGCGGACCAGCTTCGATCATGGTGCCCTCGCTGCTCTTCGCCGGGCGCGCGCGCGACAGCAGGTAGCGGAAGGCAACCCCCAGGATGTTCTCGGTAATCTGCGGAGCCATCGCGTAGGCAATTTGGCCGGCACGCGCCGGCCAGCCCACGGCGACCTCATCTTGGGGTGCGCGGACGAGGCTCACGAACGTCTCGGCAACGTCCTCCGCCTGATACAGCAGCGGACCGGGATCGAGCGTCCGGCCGGACATGTTGGCGCCGTGGACGAAGCCCGGCGTGTCGACCATGGCCGGGAAGACGCCGCAGACATGGATGTTGCGATGAGCCCTGAGCTCCTGACGCAGGCTCGCGGTGAAGCCCCGAAGGCCGAATTTGCTCGCTGCGTAGGCCGCAGCAAAAGGCGTCGGAGCCCAGCCGCCGAGCGAGATGTTGTTGATCAAGATACCGCGGTTCTGGCGCAGGAAGATCGGAAGCACCGCGAAAGCGCCATGCATCGTGCCGAGGAGATTGACCTCGATCGTTCGGCGATGAAGTGCGATATCCGCGTCCTGATAGGCCCCGAAAACGCCGGTGCCGGCGTTGTTGATCCAGACGTCGATGCCACCGAGCGCGTCTTCCGCCTCTCGGGCCAGCCGCTGCACCGCCTCGGCATCGGTGACATCGGTCGGGATTGCCAATGCGCGGCCTCCGAGCGCCTCGCATTCCGCGGAGAGGTTCGTCAGGACTTCGGCACGGCGTGCCGCCAGGACCACGCTTGCGCCCTTTCCGGCGAAGGCCAGCGCCGCAGCACGCCCGATTCCGCTCGAGGCACCGGTTATGACGACGCGCGTGCCAGTCATTTGCCGCGGCTCGGATCCGGAGTCGCCCGCCGGAAGCAGCCAGTGCAGGGATCGCCGGAGACGCTCGGTTCCGTCCGCTTCGAACCAGTCGCCATGCGCGAAGATCACCCGCTCCGGCGACAGCCGTATGAGCCGCTCGGCTGCCGACCGCACGGAACGGCCGCCGAGGCGCAGCAGCAGTCGCAGATAGACCGGCGCCGTTCCGTTTGGCTCGGAAATGCCGAGGAGGTTTGCCGCGGCCTCGTTTGACGCGCTGAGATCATTGGGATCGAGATTTTGCACCAGATCCGTCAGGATCAGTGTCCGGCTGCGCTTGTCGAACAGCTCGATCTCGGAGAACATCGGCGCGTTCACCGAGACGGCTTCGAGGTCGGCCCTCCATTCCGCAGGCGTCGCCTCTCCAAGCTCGCGGTCGATGTGGATCCGTGCTGCTCGAACTTGCCGACGCGCCGAAAGGCCGCGCGCCGCGAAAGTCGTCGCCTGTGGCAGCTCTCTCTGCCAGTCGGACAGGAACATCCAGTGCGCGATATTCGGCGCGAGCAAGTACCTTATGGTCCCTAGCCGCTCCAGCTCACCACGGAGAGCCGGCGAATATCTCACCGGCGAATGCAGCACGAGATCGCCGTTCGAGAGCCGAATGACGGTCATGCGCACCGGAAGTTTCAGACCGGCAGCGCTGATCGGGGCATCGTCCACGACCCAGATATCGTCCGTCGCTCGCGACAAACGGGCCGTCGACAAGGTGGCGTCGGAACTTTGCATGAGCGTCTTCCATCACAAGGCGTTTGCTCAAGCTTCGGGAGCGACGCTCGTTCCTCGCTAGGACGCCCGAGCCTGCATGCGGGCATTGCGTCGGCGACGGCGCGCGGCGAGTCGTCCTCGGATCCTCTCCGCCGGAATGTGCCGCGAGACCGCCGGGCCAAGCTCTGGTTCTGAGGGAGGTTGTTGGGTGGCAATCGGCGCTTGGTCCGGACGAGCTTCCATCAGACCGAGCACGGCGCGGCCCTTGGCCGTGATGCGCCACCCGCCATTTGTCCGGTCGATCAGCCCTTGCGAAAAGATGTCCAGCCCCGGCACCCGCCCGGCGAGCCGCCGGGTGCGCTCGGTCCAGTCGCGACCGCTGGTCGCCAGAATGGCCATATCCCGCTTGAGATCCTCCATGGCGGCGAACCCATCCGGGTAGCTCACCAGGATCTTGAGGACCGTCACGTGGAAATTCACCCCTGCCCCCACATGACCATCATCACATCGTCGGGACTTCTGAAAGGGCATTGCGGGCCGCTAGTTTGAGACGATCCGCAGAGATGTCGCCCCTGCTTGCAGTCTCCAGAAGCTTCGAGGCTACGCGAGTCCTGGCGCCGATCTCACAGCGTGGAACAGCTTCACACACCTCGTCCAGAACGGTGCGCAACAACGCCTTGGTCGCGGTATCGATCATGGAAAGCCCCGGCGGAAAGGTTCACGGTAGGGCAATCGCTCCGGCCAGGGATTCAACATTGTTAATGATCTTAAAATTTCGCTGCCTGGCCACTGCCAGCTTGGCGATGTCTTGGGCCTGCTGTGCGCGACCTTGCGGACTCCTGCTCGGCATTGCTCGTGAAATCGGGGAACCTCCGTCGTTGGCCAATCGTTCGCATGCCATGGAGATTGTCGTTTTCGCGGTCCTCGTCCTCCTGGTTGCGACTGTAGTTCGGCATGCGTGATGGCGAACCGCGCAGCTTCGCATTCTCGCGGCTGATTCCGCCCGAGCTTTGCTTCGTCGCTTCACCCTCTTGTCCAAGAGGGCGCAGGGAAGGCCGGGTGCCGGCTGGCACCCGCGGTCCGCTGCGCGAAAAGCACACGCAGGAAAACCGCACAGCAGCATACAGGTGTAGCCAATCACTCGGCCTTCCCTGC
>NZ_JBVVOU010000029.1:0-77507 GCF_055807635.1 Bradyrhizobium sp. Kon56
ACTTTTTGGTTCGATAAAGAAGGACAGTGGCGGCCTCGAACAAGTAAGTTCGGAGAAGCCGGTCGCCCCATCGAGATATCTTTCCGTCGTGTCGCGCCATCGCGAACGATCAGCGGTTTACCCCAACGACCCTCGGTGGCCCGTTCCGTCGCATTCGGTAGGCGGGCGCCCGCGGCGGGTTCGCGCTGCCGATCGCGTGTTTTCATGACTTGGGAGGACATGCTTTCACGTGCTCATGGGCTGCGACAGGTCCGGAGAGTGTTAATCGGCCTGCAAGTTTTGCAGGCTAATTGCTGGCCGCCATCATCATCCCTTCTCGGTGGAATATTGCCCGCATGAAGCATTCGGCCGGCTGCCACATCGAAGGATCACTGGAACCGGAGATCAGGGCCCACTTAAAGGCTGTCGCTGGGTCGAGAGCGACGTTCTTTTCCCGAATGCCATCATTCTCACTATCGCGGCGGACGCGAAAGGGTGGTGAATTGGCGTACTACACCGCGGTTCGGATCCCGCAGGCGATCGACAAGAACAAGCTTGACAAGGGCCGCAAGGGTGGCCGCAATCAGGAGAACCTGCTTCGGCTGGAAATGCGCGTTGGAAGGTGTTCGCAAATTCGCGTCTCGAAGAATGAAGATCGACTCCGTTGTGGCGTCAGAAACCGATTTATGAGGCTGCGGTTTCGAAAGGTCGCTGCGAGCTTAAATCCCGCGAAGGCGTCAGGTCGATCCGCTACAATCGACCTGAGAGTTCGAGAAAGCCGGCGCTGAAGGACATGAGAAAAGGTCCGGCAAGCTACGCGATCGCCTGAATGGAATTCGAGAAAACGCTTGCTGGCCGATCCAAGCCGTAGTGATCGCGCAGCGTTTTGCCCGCGTAGTCGTGCCGGAACAGACCGCGCCTGCGCAGGATCGGCACGACCTGCTCGGCGAAGATGTCGAATCCGCCGGGTAGCCAAGGCGGCATGACGTTGAAACCATCGGCCGCGCCGTTCTCGAACCATGTCTGGATGTTGTCGGCGATCTTTTCCGGCGGACCAGCGATCACCCAATGGCCGCGCGCCCCCGCTAGTCGTTGCACGAGTCGACGAAGGGTCGGTTTCTCGCGATCCACGATATCGACCACCAGCTTGAAGCGGCTGGCCACGCCGTGCGCGCTGCCAGTATCGATCAAATGACGGGGAAAGGGATCGTCGAGGTTAAAGCCTGAAAGGTCGAGCCCGAGCATCTGACGCAGCTGGGTCAGCGAATACTCTGGCTGGATCAGGTCATTGAATTCTTCCTGCAGCCGGTCGGCCTCGAGCTGCGTGCTGCCGATGAAAGGGCTGATGCCGGGCAGGATCTTGATCTGATCCGGGCTGCGATCGAAGGCGCGAGCCTGGCGCTTGATGTCGGCGTAGAATTCCTGGGCACTCGCCAGTGTCTGATGCGCGGTGAAGATCGCCTCGGCGAAACGTGCTGCAAAGGCCCGTCCATCGTCGGACGACCCTGCTTGGACATAGACCGGCCGTCCCTGAGGCGTCCTTGAGATGTTCAGCGGCCCACGTACACGAAAATGCTTTCCGACGTGATTGATCGCGTGGATCTTGCCGGTGTCGGCGAAAATACCCGAGATGGGATCGTTGACAAGCGCGTCGTCCTCCCAGCTGTCCCAAAGCCGTGTGATCACGTCGAGATACTCCCGCGCCCGCTCGTAGCGTTCGTGATGCGGAGGATGCTCGGGTAGACCAAAGTTCTGCGCGGCCTGCGGCGAACTCGTGGTCACGATGTTCCAACCCGCGCGACCACCACTGATATGATCCAGGGAGGCGAACAGTCGCGCCAGGTTGTACGGCTCGGTGTAGGTCGTCGACGCCGTCGCGATCAAGCCGATCCGACTGGTAGCCGATGCGATCGCCGTGAGCAGGGTGATCGGCTCGAGCCGAAACCGCTGGGCATAACGGACATTGTCCGCCAGCGCCGGGCCATCGGCAAAGAAGACCGCGTCGAACTTGTGCGCCTCGGCGCGCCGCGCCAGCTCCTGATAGTAGGTGACGTCGAGAATACGGTCGGATGCTGAATCTCTGTGACGCCAAGCGGCCTCGTGATGGCCGTCAGGATATATGAAGAAGTTGAGAGAAAGTTGCCGTCGTCCGCTCATGTCTGAGATCCGCATCCATTGGGAGCTGTAGGAAGCGAAACTCTACGTCTGCACCCGGTTTGATGTCGATGAAATGAATTTGCATTGTTGAGTCGGATGCAAGCATGAATCTTGCGAGCGGAGCGCTAAGCGAAGATCAGGGCAAGCGCCAGCACCAGAAAGGGTGCTAGCTGCAGCGACTTCATCACTCATACCGAGCAATGGTGCGTTGCCTCGGTGAAGATTGCATCCCTCTTTCGATCCGACGAGGCGTCATCATTGCAAATCTTTCGGCGTGAGCATCGATGGCAAAGCGTTCGTTGCCTATCGCCAAAAACAAAGCTGATTTCGTTTCATTGACTGGCGGCCGATCACCCGTACCATTCAGAACCTCAACACGAGGGTCCGTCATGCTCCAATTTGATCCCGGCGATCGATGTTGCGGCTCCGGCCGTGTGCGGGAGCATGTTGCGGCCGAATAGGGCCCGCAGCCTGAAATGACCTGATTTATCTCCGCCGTCGCTCTTGCGACCGGCGTTCGGCGGAGCTTTGCCTTGGGATCGCATGGCGAGAAACGATCATGAGCAACACGACAAGCATCGACAATGTCATTCCGCGCGCGGACATCGTCAAGCGTGCGGCGCGGCTCGGCGCCGAGATCAGCAACATCAAGCTATCGGGCGATCTCGGCGACGAGACCGTCCGTGCCATCAACCAGGTGCTGCTCGAGCATAAGGTCATCTTCTTTCGTAACCAGGAACATCTCGACGATGCCGAGCAGGAGCGCTTTGCCATCCGGCTTGGCAAGCTGGTTCCCCATCCGACGGTCGGGGCGATCAAGGGGACGTCGTCGATCCTGGAGCTGGATTCCGGTCGAGGCGGTGGCCGCGCGGACCAATGGCATACCGATGTCACATTCGTCGATGCCTATCCGAAGATCTCGGTGCTGCGCGGGGTGGTGATCCCGCCCTATGGCGGCGACACGGTGTGGTCGAACACGGCGGCAGCCTATCTCGAGCTGCCGGCACCGCTGCGCAAGCTCGCCGACGAGCTGTGGGCGGTTCACAGCAATGCCTACGACTACGCCGTGAAGACGCAAGCAACTGAAGCGGATAGGAAACACTTCGACGAGGTGTTCACCGGAACGATCTACGAAACCGAGCATCCGGTGGTGCGTGTCCATCCCGAGACCGGCGAACGGACCCTCGTGCTCGGCAATTTCGTCCAGCGTTTCGTTGGGCTGCCGAAGTATGACGGCCAGAAGCTGTTCGAGCTGTTCCAATCGCACATTACGGCGCCGGAAAACACCCTGCGTTGGAGCTGGAAGACCGGCGACGTGGCGATCTGGGACAATCGCGCCACACAGCATTACGCGGTCAACGACTACGGCGATCAGCACCGCATCGTCCGGCGCGCCACGATCGATGGCGAGGTGCCGCTGAGCGTGGACGGCCGGTCCAGCGTGACCCGCGTCAAGGCATCCAAACCTCAGGCCGCAAAAGCCGCTTGATTCAAGCCCACTCCAGGAAAACCATGAAATGAACGCGATAAGTCGAATGCTCCACGCGCCGCGGCACACCGTGCGCTCGGCCGCGCGAGTTCTTTTGGCCGGGGCCGTGGCGCTCGGCCTTACGGCCCCGGCGTTCGCCGAGCCGCCGCTCGAGAAGACCGAGATCCGTTACCAGGGTTGGGCGGGACAGGTGACCTTTACCGAGCTGGCCGAGGACCTCGGCTATCTCGCGCCGCTGAAACTGAAATGGGTCGGCAATACGATCAGCGGACCGCAGGATATTCAGACCGTGGTCACCGGTGACATCGACATCGGCGGCGCGTTCTATGGTGCGATCCTCAAGCTGATCGCGGCGAAAGCCCCGATCAAGGCGGTCGTCGGCTATTACGGCTCCGATGCCAATACCTATTATGGCTACTTCGTGAAGGACGACAGTCCGATTAAGAGCGCGCGTGACCTGATCGGCAAGAAGGTGGCGGTCAACACGCTGGGCGCACATCTGGAGTTCGTATTGCGCGAGTACCTGGCTAGGTCCGGCCTCAGCCCGAGCGAGGCCAAGCAGGTCACGCTGGTGGCGATCCCACCGGTGAGCGGCGAGCAAGCGTTGCGCCAGGGTCAGGTCGAGGTGAGCGCGCTCAGCGGGGTCTTGCGCGACAAGGCCCTCGATCGTGGGGGCATCCGCTCGCTTTTCAATGACACCGATCTGTTCGGTCAGTTCACCGGTGGTGCCTACGTGCTGCGAGACAAATTCATCAAGGACAATCCCAATGCCTCGCGCAAGCTGGTGGAAGGGATTTCGCAGGCGATCGAATGGGCCCAGACCACAGCTCCGGAAGAGGTGAGGGCCCGGTTCGACAAGATCATCGCGGAGCGCAAGCGCAATGAGGATGCCTCCTCGATCAAGTACTGGAAGAGTACGGGCGTCGCCTCCAAGGGCGGCGTGATCTCGGATGCCGAAATCCAGGTCTGGATCGACTGGCTGGAGAAGGACGGCCTGTTCAAACCGGGGCAGGTCAAGGCCTCCGACACTTACACTAACCAGTTCAACTACTTTCGTCCCGGTAAGACGGCGGAGGCCCGATGACCTCGGTCAAAATCCGTATCGAGCAAGTCCGTAAGGAGTTTTTCCTGCGTGGCGAAGGGGGCGAGCAAAGAAAGCACTTTGCCGCGCTTGAGGACATCACGCTCGATGTTCGCTCCGGCGAGTTCCTGGCTCTTGTCGGCCCCAGCGGCTGCGGAAAGTCCACCTTGCTCGATCTGCTGGGCGGTCTCACGCTGCCCAGTAGCGGCCGGATTCTGCTCGATGGGCGGCCGATTGCCGGACCAGGTCGCGACCGCGGAATCGTGTTCCAGCAGTATGCGCTGTTTCCTTGGCGTTCCGCCATTGAGAATGTCGAGTTCGGGCTCGATATCGCAGGGCTCAAGCCCAAGCAGCGCCGCGACATCGCCCGGCATTTCCTTGACCTGGTCGGCCTGTCCGGCTTTGCCGACCGCTACCCGCACGAGCTCTCCGGTGGCATGAAGCAGCGCGTCGCGATCGCGCGGAGTCTCGCCTACGATCCGGAGGTGCTGCTGATGGACGAGCCGTTCGCCGCACTCGATGCTCAGACCCGCGAGACGCTGCAAGGAGAATTGCTCCGGATCTGGCGTGCCACCGGAAAAACCATCGTCTTCATCACCCATGGCATCGACGAGGCGATCGTGCTCGGCCAGCGGGTGGCCATGATGACGTCGCGCCCGGGCCGGATCAAGCAGGTATTCGACATTCCAGATGTGCTGCGCAGTGAAGATGGCGACGTACGCTCGCTATCCGAGTTCGGCCGCGTGCGTCACGACGTCTGGAGTCTTTTGCGCGAGGAAGTGTTGAAAGCACAGCAGGGACAATTGGCCAGCGCCATTGACACGCAGCGTGCCGCCGCCCGCAAAGTGAAAGAGGTTGCCCATGTCTAGTCTCGAAATGTTGACATTGCTGGAGGTTGCCCATGGGCGCCGAGAGCCGCTCACCAGCATGGAAAGACCGGCATCGCCCGTGGCGGACCGGATCCGCGCCGCGGCCCGCGGGCTGGCTGCCTTCGGGCACCGCTCGTTGCTGTTGATTGCCCTGCTGGCGGTCTGGGAGGCAGCTCCGAGAATCGGGCTGATCGATGCCGTGTTCCTGCCCCCCTTCTCGGAGGTGATCGCTGCGGGCTGGCAGCTTGCGCAAACCGGCGAGCTCTACGATGACGTCTCCGCCAGCCTGTTGCGCGCCCTGAGCGGATTTCTGATTTCGGTCGCGTTGATCGTCCCGCTCGGCGTGGCCGTCGGTTGGTATGCCCGGCTCGGTGATCTCGTCAATCAGTTCATCGAGATCTGCCGGAATACCGCGCCGCTCGCGCTGCTGCCGGTCTTCATCCTGCTGCTCGGCATCGGCGAAACGTCGAAGATCACGATGGTGGTCTATAGCTGCGCGTGGCCGCTGCTGCTCAATACCGTTGCCGCGGTGAAGCAGGTCGATCCGTTGCTGATCAAGTCGGCACGGACCATGGGGGCGACCCCGCAGCAGCTGTTCCGCAAGGTGATCCTGCCGGCAGCGCTTCCCACCATCTTTGTCGGGATACGCCTCGCCAGCGCGTCGGCCATGCTGGTGCTGGTGGCGTCCGAAATGGTCGGCGCGAAGGCCGGCCTCGGCTATCTCATCATCAACAGCCAATACAGCTTCCTGATCCCGCAGATGTATTTCGGCATCCTCGGGATCACCGTCATCGGGCTGGCGTCCAATGCAGTTCTCGAAGCGCTGGAGCGGCGCTTCATGCGCTGGAAGGCGTCAGTGACGGCGTAATCCGTCAGCTCCACATGTGATGATTTAGCCGACGCAGCGCGCAATTGAGATTGTTCCGCTTAGAGGAGTGTACGATGACAAGCCAACCCCATCGCGCCGAGCGCGTGTCCGCCCCGCCGGGATCGGTTGAGTTCGACGCCGACGTGCTGGTCCTCGGCGGCGGACCTGCGGGCACTTGGGCTGCGGTGAGTGCGGCGGAACGCGGGGCGCGCGTTGTGCTGGCAGACAAGGGTTTTTGTGGCACGTCCGGGGCTACAGCTGCTGCCGGCACAGGCGTGTGGTACGTCGGCCCGGATCCTGCGTTGCGCGAGGCGGCGATGGCCAAGCGCGAGAAGCTGGGCGGACAGCTCCAAGACCGCCGTTGGATGGCGCGCGTCCTCGAGCAGACCTACCAGCAGAGCAGCCGGCTCGCCGATTGGGGCTATCCTTATCCCACCAATGACGAGAGCAAGTCGCAGCGCACCTCGCTGCAGGGCCCAGAATACATGCGCCTGATGCGCAAGAGGACCAAGCAGGCTGGCGTCACCATTCTAGATCATAGTCCTGCGCTCGAACTGCTCGTGGACGACAATGGCGCCGTTGCTGGTGCCAGCGGCCTGCGCCGGCAGAAGCATGATCGCTGGACGGTGCGGGCCAAGGCGGTCGTGATTGCGACAGGCGGCTGCGCGTTCCTGAGCAAGACCCTGGGATCGAATGTCCTGACCGGTGATGGCTACCTTATGGCGGCGGAGGCTGGCGCTGAATTCAGCAGCATGGAGTTCTCGAATCCATATGCAATTTCCCCGGCCTTCGGTTCGGTAACCAAGACCCTCTTCTACGGTTGGGCAACCTTTACCTATGAAGATGGCAGCGTTGTCCCCGGCGCGGCCTCGAAGGCTGGGCGCTCGGCTATTGCCAGAGCGTTGCTCGAGGGCGCGGTCTATGCGCGGCTCGACAAGGCTGCGGATGACGTGCAGCACCAGATGCGTGCCTCGCAGCCGAACTTCTTCCTGCCATTCGATCGCACCGGCATCGACCCGTTTAACGATCGCTTTCCGGTCACGCTTAGGCTCGAGGGCACGGTACGCGGCACCGGCGGGCTCCGGATCGTTGACGACAGTTGTGCGACCAGTGTCCCGGGCCTCTATGCGGCCGGCGATGCCGCGACGCGCGAGTTGATCTGCGGCGGTTTCACCGGCGGCGGCAGCCACAATGCGGCTTGGGCTATGTCATCGGGAAGCTGGGCGGGGCAGGGCGCCGCCGACTACGCCAAGCAGCTTGGTAAGACCGCCAGGCGAAAACTGTCATCTGCGGGCACGGTCGCCCTTCGTAACCGGTCGCTGCGCCCGTTCGAACCCGCGGCGCTCGCAAGAGCGGTTCAGGACGAGGTCTTTCCATATGAACTGAACTACTTTCGCGATGGGGCACGCCTCGATGGAGCACTGGCGCGTCTCGACGCGGCGTGGCTCGGCGTCTCGGACGCGGATGCGGCGACCGGAGCCGATGTGTTGCGGGCCCGCGAAAGCGCGGCCATGCTGGCGACGGCCAGGTGGATGTACCGCAGCGCGCTGGCGCGTCAGGAAACTCGCGGTATGCACCGCCGCGACGATTTCCCTGACCAGGATGCGCAGCAGCGTCATTATGTAACGACAGGCGGTCTCGACGATGTCTGGACCTCGGTTCGGCCCCACCCCGAGACCGCCTATGCGGAGGCCGCGGAATGATCGAGGTCATCGATGCGGAACGCTGCACATCGTGCGATATTTGTATCAACGTCTGCCCAACCAATGTCTTCGACAAGACGGATGGGATTCCGGTCATTGCCCGTCAGGACGACTGCCAGACCTGCTTCCTATGCGAGCTTTATTGTCCCGAAGATGCGCTCTGGGTCTCCCCCTTCGCCGATGAGAATCAGCTCGTGGACCTCACGGTGCTCAAGCGATCGGCGGCGATGGGAAGCTATCGCCGAGCTGTCGGTTGGACCGAGGAGACCCGGGATCGCCGTGGCATCGACCAGAGCTATCTCCTGTTTGGTCAATGAGTGGCGGCTCGACGGCGGAGAGTCGCCGGACTTTCTGGCTGGTCGAAGACGACGAACTCCGCCGGATGCTCGACGAACCGCTGGATTTTTGGCGCATCTTCCTGCATCCCTCTCAACGGAAGTTGGTCCAGCGGACTTGGAATGGTGCCGTTCTCGTCCGCGGAGGCGCTGGTACCGGTAAGACCGTCGTCGCTATGCACCGTGCGCGCTGGCTGTCCGATCTCATTTCTAAACGCAATGACCAGAACGGCCGGGTGCTGTTCACGACCTTCACGTCGAACCTCGCGGCCGACGTAACGGCCAGCCCAGCGAATTGATTGCTCACCTCGAGCCGGCGCAGCGGGAGCCTGGCGAGTAAGGCTGGGCCGGTCAAAGACCCGCGTCGTCGGCAAAAAGAGGGGGTACAAGCGTTCTCCTGCTCAACGGTGACGTCTGAGGCGGGTTAGCCGTCAGAAACACGGGGAGACCGTAGAATCCGGGATGGCGAGTCACGGTCTGTTCCCTACAATCCGGGGATGAAGAAACTTTCCCAAAATCAACTAATCGGCGAGCGAGGTGAACTCCTGGCTGGGGAGCGCGCCATGTCGATAGGCTTTGCGTTCGACCAGAAAGGACGTCTTGAGACCGGCGTGGACGGCATGCTGGAGCTTCGGGATCCGCGCACCGGGCGCACGTTGGCCAAATGGATCGGGGCGCAGGTCAAGACCACTGAGAACGGTCGCTACACCCGCGAGGACGATAACAAGTTTGAGTATCTGCTCGAGCCGGCGGACCTGAACTACTGGCGCGGATCGAACCTCCCGGTGATCATCGTCCTGGTGCGTCTGAGTAGCAATGAGATGTACTGGAAGCAGGTCGATGCCGGGCCCGCGTCTGAGCCGCGGCGGTTATGTTTCGACAAGAAGGCCGACCGCTTCGACAAGTCGGCGGCGGACCGGATCGCCTCGCTCTGCATCGAACGCGACAAGCTCGGTACCTATGTCCCGCCAATGTTGTCCGGGGAGGGCGTGCACATCAACATGATCAACGTCGTGTTGCCGGAGAAGATTTTCGTCGCGACATCGCTGTTTGCCTCCGGCCGGGATGCCTTGGCCGAAGTGGATGCGGACGCGCCCTTCGATTGGGTCATCCGCGATCGGCGGTTTATATCCTTCCGGGATCCCGAAAGCACTCCGCTGATGGAGGTGCTCGACGAGGGGACCGTCGAGGCCGTAGAGACCACGGCCATCTCGGCTTCCGACGATATCTGTGACGAGAACGCCTTCATCGAGCTTTTGGGGCGGACGGTGCGCGTCCAATTCGAGGACAAGCTTTCCTTCGACCGGGACAGCAAAGCCCTCTACTTCCGAGCCAAGGCGATGAACAAGGGGTTCAAGTATTGCTATCGATCATTGATCAACGAGACGTCCGCCTTGGTCGTGGCCCCTTGGGTTCGGAAGAAGGATGGCATGGTTGGAAGCGTTAGACACCACGCCTTCGTTCCTCGGTTCCACCGGATCGGCGACGACTGGTTTCTTACAGTGACACCCACGTTCGTGTTCACCCGCGACGGATACCGGCCGCACAACTTCTCAAGCAACCTCCTAGCCGGCAAAAAAAAGATGGAGAAGAACGGCGCAGTGCGGGGTCAGTTCTTGATGTGGCGCTATCTGCTGACCGGTGCGGGACAACAGCAAAGTGACCTGCTCTTGCAGGGACAGTCCTTGAACGGGCCGCTACACTTCGAGGCGCTCGAACCGATCCAGATGCCCATGGCCGTTCCCGAAGAGCTTTCTATAAAGCGTATGGTCAATCTTCTGGTCAGACACTGAATAAGGCCTGCCTCCAATGAGAGGAACTGCGACAGTCGAGCCGGCGCTTCTCGCGAGATCTTTGGCGAGCTGGTGCAGGTCCAGTTCATCAGAAACCACTTCGGTGACGTGGGCGCCGCCAGGGTAGAGGCGCAGAATGCCGAAATCCGGTCTCATCGACAGAAGGAGCGCGGAGAGGAATCGTATTTCTTCAAAAGCGAAGAACGTCAGTTCTGACCAGTAGGCGTGGTTTCGTTGTTCGTTGGTCTGAACCGCGACGAAGGCCAGTTGCTCATCCAGGTGACAGATGCCTTTGCCGCTTTTGATGGTTCCCTGCGGGTAGAGGCCGATGCTTGAAAGCAGCCTGATGCGGAGAAATGCGCCGGGTGCTCGCCTCCGGTCGGGGCGACGTCGCTACTGACAACATGTCCGACTGCCACCGTCGCCCTCCATCTGCCACCCAAGCCGTCAAACGGAGATACTGAAAGCCGCCTCGGCCACCAAACAGACCCCCCTCGATTTCTTGGCAGTCAAAAATCGGCGAAAAAAGCGAGGAGAAATTCGTTAGCCGCGTCAGGGGGATGTGAGATCGAGTCGTTTTCAAAATGAAATCGAGTCGTTCTTAAAGCGGAAATCGAGTCGTTTTCAAAGTGCCCGCATAACAACAACAATAATGGTGGGCCCGGCAAGACTCGAACTTGCAACCAGACCGTTATGAGCGGCCGGCTCTAACCATTGAGCTACAGGCCCGCCGCGCAAGACCGCCAAATGCGGCAGACGGCGTGCGGGGATCGTTTACAGGGAAGCAGCTATTCGGGCAATCCCAGGATCGTCTACACGGCCAAGTGTTTGAACTCAGTCCGCCTTCAGCTTTGCAGGTCAAAGCTCGCGAGCCGCTCCCGGTCGAAAATCATAATCTCGCGTGGCGTATTGCCGATGAAGCCGAGAATGCCGTCATGGTGCAGCCGGGACACCGCACGCGAGACGGTTCGATCGTTAAGCCAAGGTGATCGGCGGTGTCGCGTCGGGACGGACATTGGCGGCGAATCACGTCAGTGGCGGTCAACTGCCCGTTCCAGTGCTGTATGGCACCCGAGCAGCAGTATATAGTTTTCGGCGTGCTGCAAGCCATTCGTGTTTACAGCAGCAGGCCCCAACCATGTCGACATTGCGCGAGCGCGTCGCGCATTCAGTCGAGAACAATTTCGGCCGACATCAGCACCTTCCCATCTTGCAAAAACGCTGTGATCGGCTATCAGCCATTCGCATCGTCGTCGATGGTGCTGAAAAGCGATGGACTGGGTTAGCTTTCTGAAATTTCTGCTGTCTGTGGGCACGGTGGCTTGCACATGCTTGGCGTCCGTCAATTGGGCCAAATCGGCAATCGTCAAGATCCCAAATCTGACTGCAGGCACGAACTGGGACGGTAGCGGCCCGTATCCCGAGGCGCTGAAGGAACAAGGCAGACTGAACGCTCGGGCTGCCGGATGGGCATGCGCTGCCGCGAGCTGTCAGGCAGGCGTGTTCATTTGGGATACGTTAGCTAATCTGCAGTTGCTTCATTGAGGCGATCACCGCGCCGCAAGGCTCAGATGCAGTACACGAAATGGCTGTCCGCGGCAGATCGACCGTCTGTTGCTCGAGAATTTGAAGGACCGAGACGCCGGAATCCTCATTGCGTCGGCTCGGTTCGCTTGTCCCATGGTCGGCCCTTGCGGCCATCCGGCCGCAAGAACGCCACCAAAAGCTTGGTTACTCGATCGGGGTCGAGGGTTTCGCATTCCCAAATGACAAGGATTTGCCACCCGCTTTGCCGAAGCAGCCTGACATTTCTCTTGTCTCGGGCGATGTTCGTTGCAAATTTTTCAGCCCAGAAACGGGCGCGCGTCTTGGGGCTGGTCGTTCGCGAGCAATTCCGATGACGATGCCAAAAGCATCCGTGCACGAAAATCACTCGCTTCAGGGCTGGGAAAACGACATCGGGCGTTCCTGGCAAGTCGCGTCGATGCAATCGAAATCGGTAGCCTAGCCGATGGGCGATCCGCCGCACCACCATCTCCGGACGAGAGTTCTTTGGTCCAATCCTGGACATGAGGGCGGATCTGGCTGGCGATATCGGCTCGAACGCGCCAGGTCTCCTCGCCGCCGCTTTTTTCGATTTTTGTTTTGAAGCCATGGGCCGCATACTGCTGCCGACCGAAGGTTACGCTGCTCGCGGTATCTTTCTTGCGGCGCTTCGCAGCGCCTCCAGGAATCCTTCGGGAACCCAAAGACCGCCTTCCTCGGCGCGTTTGATGAACCCATCCAAGGCGCGATCCGATAGGCGCGTCCAGGTGCCGTCCCGGAAATCGGAAATGGATTTCTGGGGCGCAGTAATGGGCCTGTCACTCGCGACCGCGCCGACGCGCCCCTGCCCGACGTTCCATCCGGCATCCGGCCACATCTTGCCTTCACGAATGGGCGTTTCCGCGAATTCTCGATGCTTGCCGGGAGATTTCAAGCGCTGAGCGACCCAATGTGCCACTGGAACGGATACGGCATTGCCCACCAATCGCCATTCGGCCCTTCTTCCTGGATGCTGCGTCGACGCGTGCGTCCATCCCCGAGCAAACCCCTGAAGGCGTTCGCAGGCGGAAAGACTCGGCATCAGGACCTCCCCGTCAGGAAACAAAACCGCGGGGGCTGAGGGAATCCCAAGCGACGACCCTACCTTCAATGGGGGAATGCCGTCGACCGTCAATCCGATGCCCGATCGTCCTTCGGTCCAATAGAAGCCCAAGGGCTGCCGAAGCGTCCGCTCGGGAGGCTGGGGAGCAACAGCCTCGTCGGCCAACAGGACATCTCTCGGATCGAGCTTGCGGCTTGCTACCAAATACACACGGCGCCTGCGCTGCGGCAGCCCGAATCCCATGCTATCAAGCACCCTGTAGGCCCAGGAGTAGTTCAGGCGTTCGAATTGCTCCACGAGCCAACGCATGCCGTTGCCGCGATCGAGCTGGAGCAAGAAGTAGACGTTTTCGATGACGACCGTCGGCACATGGGATTTCTCGATCAGCTCGAACATCCGCTCGACAACTGTCGATTTGCTGCCTCGGATCCCGGTCTTGTCTCCTGCCATGCTGAGATTCTGGCACGGAAACCCGGCGGTCAAGATTTCGGTGTCCGACGGCAATGCCTCGATGCTCGCCACATCCCCGAAATGAGCCACGTCCGGAAAGTGCTCTTTGAGCACCAATTGGGCGGCAGGATCGATCTCTGCAAGCAGCTTCGCCTGGTAGCCAGCCTGAGCGAAAGCGACCTCGAATCCCCCTATGCCCGAAAAAAGTCCCGCAATCGGCATCTTGTTAACCTGTTAAGAGCTTGCAGCGATACACTATTTACGGCCATAGGAAAGACCGTCCAGAGAAATCACCCGGATAATGCATGCAAGAGGCCAGTCATCGACAGTTATCTGAGACGCCCGGCCCTCGACGATCAGCGGTCCCACGGAGAGTGGAGGTACAGAAACTCCACGATCGATGTGGAATCTACACCAAACCGGAGGTTGTGGCATCGATTCTCGATGAGGTCGGCTGGGTACCACGGGTAAAGCTCTTCCAGAAGCGGCTGCTGGAGCCGGCTGCTGGTGACGGAGCCTTCGTGGTGGAAGCCGCCCGTCGATTGGTATTGTCTTGCAAAAAATTCGGGCTCAAGCCGACAGTGGGGAGCTTGGCGCGCTGTATCGCATCGTTCGAGCTGCACCCAAGAGAGGCCGGGCGCGCTCGATCCAGGATCGCGCGGGCGCTCAGAGAGTTGAAAGTTCGTTCCGCGACTGCCCATGCACTGGCTCGCAGATGGGTCACCTGCGGTGATTTCCTTCTCACCCCGCCGGCAGGCGGGTCTTTCACCCACGTGGTCGGAAATCCTCCCTACGTCCGCTGGTCGAAGATTCCGCCGCAACTCAAGGCCGAATACGACGCGAGCGTCGCCAAGGAATTCACGGGCGGAGACCTGTTTCTTCCGTTCCTGGACATGGCACTCAGCCGGCTCGCTCTCGCTGGAAAATGCGGCTTCCTTTGCTCCGATCGATGGCGCTTCATGGCGTTTGCGGAATCTTTCCGACAAAAGTGGCTGCCTCAGCTCCTCATCTCCTCGGAGCATCAGCTGTGTTCCTCCAACGCGTTCGTGAAGGATGTGGACGCTTATCCGAGTATCCTGATAGCCGCCCGTTGCAAGCCAGTCCGGCAGCTTCGACGGTCGAAGTCGAACACGATCCGCGAAGCCGGGTTCATGGTCCGGGTCGGCCCCGCACTCGGGCACACGGCGGCGTTCGTTCTGGGAGCGGACGAGAACGATGTCGAGCCCGAACTGCTGCGCCCGTGGGTGGAGGCAGCCGAAATCCAAGAAGGAAGCATTCGCTCGAAGGGAAAGCGCATCGTCGCAATGCACGATTCCAGCGGAAATCTGCGGGAGCTCGAAAGATACCCGCTTCTGTCCGCGCGGTTGCGTCGTTTCAGACCGAAGTTGACGCAGCGGGCCATCGTCATCAATGGAGCAGCTTGGTACAGCCCGATCGACAAGGTCCTTGCTTCCGGCTGGGAGCGGCCTAAACTGCTGGTACCAGAGCTGGCGAAAATCCCGCGTCTCGCTCTTGATCGCTCCGGTTCAATCCCTTCGCACGGTGTATATGCAATCTTCGCAGACGAAGAGCGAATGATCCACGAGCTGCACGAAGAATTGCGAGATGGGGGCTTGGCCCTTGCTCTCGAGAAGATCGCCCCGAGGGTCAAGGGCGGGTATTTCAGATGTTACAAGCGTTTTCTCGACAGTATAGAGTTGGCTTAGCCTTCTATCGTTTTGATGCGGAATCTTTTGGCTTGCGATGGCAGAGTTCACGGTAGACACCAAGCTGTTTCGTGAGTTGGGCGAATTGCTCGTCGGGCGCGACTCGACGGCTGTCGTCGAGCTCGTGAAGAACTCGTACGATGCCGATGCAACGAAGGTTACGATCCTCGGCACCAACCTGGAGAACCCGGAGAAGGGCAGCATCATCGTCGAGGACGACGGGATCGGCATGGATGTCGAGGATTTCGAGAAGGGCTTCCTTCGTATCGCCGGACGGACGAAAAACACGACCGACAGACGGTCCCCTTGGTTCAAGCGAAGATTCACGGGAGAAAAGGGCGTCGGTCGCCTTGCAGCCCACAAGCTTGCGCGGAATCTCGAAATCGTATCCCGCAAGTGGAACGGTGCGAAACGAAATCTCGAAACTGGCTTTCCTGCCGGAAAAGGTGTCCGAGCCACGATCGATTGGGACGGCGTCGAGAGGCTGGAAACCTTGCAGCAGGTCGCGAAATCGAAGTCGGTCGCGACTCACGAACTGCCCCAACAGGAATTGAAGGGAAGGCCCGCCGGAACGCGCCTGATATTGAAAAAACTGCGTCGCGCCTGGAGCGCAAGGACGCTCGATAGGTTCTTCCGCGAGGTCATCACTCTCACTCCACCTGCTGCTTTGGTGGAGCCCCTCCCCAAGGGGCTGGTCGAGGGGCGTACCATCCTTCCGGTCGTAAACGTCCGCGATGCCCAGCGCGAGGCGGGCTTCAAGATCGAGTTTGCCGGCGAGTTCCTGCAGAGAGAACCCGACATTCCGGGCTCCATCGAAAGCGCCGCCTGGGTCATCGAAATCGACTGCGGTGCCGAAGACCGGATGCTGAAGTTGGCGGTCCTGCCGACCAAGGCCACTCGCAAGGAGTTTCCGGGCGCCGAGGCCTTTCAGCTCAAGCGCAAGCTCGACAAGGATGCACCGGCGGTCGGTTTTCAGGCGCGAATACTTCAGCGCCAACACACGGCGTGGCCGGCGGCGTTGGCCGGAATCAGAATGTATTACGAGGGATTTCGGGTTCTGCCATACGGCGATCCTTCCGACGACTGGCTTGATCTCGATCGTGACTATCGTTCGCGCGGCAGAGGCGAACTCGGACGACTGCGCAGGTTCTCGGACTGGAAGCTTCCCGACGGCGATCCCAACGAGGCGCTGACGCTTCAAGGCAACAAGATGTGGTTCGGGGCCGTGTTTCTCACACGGGCGCATGCAGGCGACCTGAAAATGCTCGTCAACCGGGAAGGCTTTCTTCCCGGCCCAGAGTTCGACTTCATCGGTGACATGGTCAGGCTTGGTATCGATCTCCAGATCCGTCAGAACTACTCGGCCAGAATGGTGCTGACGCAGGCGCGCAAGCAGGAGCAGGAACGACAGAGAAGAGCCGTTCCAGCCTCTCCTGCTTCACAGGCGCCGACCTCGCATCTCGTCAACAGCATGCAGAGCGATGCCATCGGCTCGTTGAGGCAAGCCCGCGCGGCTTTGGCCCGCGGAGATACCGATGCGGTTCAACAAACGATCTCCTCCGTGGAGAAGACTCTGTCCTCGGCCAAGGAACTGATCGAGGAGGGCGCTTCCGAAGCGACCATGTATCGCGTCCTTGCGTCGATGGGGCTGGAGCAGGCGGCGTTCATTCACGAGGTCAATGCGCTGGCGATCCTGTCGCAGGGCATCGCTCAGAGTTTGGAAGGCCTCGCCAAGTCGATCACGGACCAGAAGCTGTCGCGGCGCATCAGCGCGGTCGCCAAGGATTGCCGTGACATTCGCGACAGACTTCGCCGAAATGCCGTCTATCTGGCCGACATGACCGGTATCGAAGGCCGACGGCGCAGGTCGAAGCAACCGCTGCTGGAGCGCTTCGAGAAGGTCCTTGATTTTCACAAATCTTCAATTGAGAAGAGAAGAATTGAAATCAAGACCAACATTCCTGCAAACACAAAAACACCCGCGATGTTTCCGGCCGAAGTCTCCGCCGTTTTCAACAACCTCCTCAGTAATGCGATCAAATTCGCGGGCGAGAACGGGCTGATCAAGGTTTCTGCCACGACTGATGATGGCGAACTGGTCGTGCGCTTCGAGAACACGGGGGATGCAGTCGATCTGAAGATCGCCGACAGATGGTTCGAACCATTCCGATCGTCGACCTCGGAAGTGGAAGAATCGCTGGGACAGGGGATGGGATTGGGTCTGACTGTCACTAAGAGCCTTCTCGACGAGTACGGTGGAGGCATTCAATTCGTTTCGCCTTCCAGAGGATTTGCCACAGCTATCGAGGCCCGGATACCAACATCATGAGCAAGCCGCCGCTGATTCTCGCCATCGACGACGACGAGAACGAAGTCAGACCTAAAATCCCGGACGGATACGCGTTAGAAGTCGTCGATCCGAAATCCGACCGAGAAGTGTTCGCACAGTTGATGTCGAAATTGGTCGGCGAGGCATGCCTTATATTGCTCGACCAAAAATTCCACGACACTCCTATTTCGATTTCGCTGGATGCTCAAGACGGCTCGAGCTTCGTATCGCATCTTCGTTCCTGGTCGCGTTTCAACAAGCAGCCGCTCGCGCCTATCATCATGTTCACGAACGATGTCGAGGTCTTTGCCAACGAAGTTCCAGCCGTTGGACCGGCGCTCCCTGTCGAGGGATCCTTCGTCAATCGGGAGCATCGGCTGGCCCCGGCTCTCGACGTAGAGTGGATTCTGTTCAAGAACGATGAGCGAGCCACACAACGTCTGGCCAACTTGGCAGAGGCCTTTCAAGAAATACGAGATGGAGTCGGGAACGACGGCGCCAGCCTGGATGAAATCCTTCAAATCCTGAACGCGCCCACAGACTGTGTGTGGTCGGAACAGGCTGGGGAGGAGCTGCAGAATGCAAGACCCCCTGTTGATCAAACGGAAGAGGGCACCTCCCAGTCGGCTCGTGGGGCATCCCAGATCATGCGATGGTTATGCCATAAGGCGCTGCCGTATCCTGGGGTCTTCTTGTCCGACTTCTATGCCGCTTGGGCACTGGGAATATCGGCCGAGGATTTCAGGAAGATAGCAGATCTTGCGCCATCGACCGATTGGTTGGCCGAACTGAAACGAGCCAAGTACACGGGTCCCCTGGAGAGCTTGATGGGTCGGCGTTGGTGGCGCCCGGGAATAGACCAACTCGTCTGGTTGTTGGATGAGGCGACTGCGAAAAGCGGCACACGGCTCGAAGGACTGGGATTGGCCGTTCCCGGATTTCAATTTGGAGAGCTGAAGCCGTCATCGTCTCACGTCGTGATTTGCGATGAAGACCTTCTTGAGTCGGAGATCGGGACGATCGAGGAAGCTATCCAGGTTCATCCGCCCGGCTGGCCAGCTGAAGCGCTGGAGCCTTGGATGCTGAAAGCAGAAGTGAAAGCCGATCCCGTGCTCACGGCAATGGCTGATCCGAACGACTTGGTTTGAGGAGCTTTCTTTGCCTGTGGTATTCGACGTGAAGCTGATGCAAAGCGACCTGAGTGCATTTTCAAAGGCCAGTTCCAGGTTTTTGGCGAACCACAGGCGATTGGACGATTTGCAGGCGCTACTGGCTACGGCTGTGGCGAACGCAAGACAGGGAGACGGCAGCATACGGTGGGGTACCGGCCAAGGCGAAGCCGCCCAGCCCATCAGGACACGCCCAAGCAAGAGCTATCGCAGTCACGGCGAGTTCGCAAAAGAGCTCGTGGCTGAAGTTTCGTTCAACTTCAAAGGCCACTTGGCTGAGGACGACAACGGCCGCATGATCGTAACTTCGGGTGGGACTTGCATCAAGCTGATGTGGAAGGAAGGTGACAGCGACTGTACAGAGTGCCATTTCGACGTCCATCCCAACAAGGCCGGACATCCGACGCTGCACATTCAGTTCGTCGGGGAGGTCAAGGAGCTGCCGCGCTTGCCTTCCTTTTTTGCTCATCCACTCGACATTCTCGAGTTCACGCTGATGGAAGTGTTTCAAGAGAGCTGGCGGCGAGAGCGTTCCAAGATCACTTGTCGGACTCAGCTGCATACCTTTCCCGCCAGCCAACGTACTCGGCTCAAGGCGGTCTTGCAGAAATACAGTGGCTGGTTGGACGCCGAGAACGATACTGCACCTCTGGTCAGCTTGCAGGCTACGCCTGCCCAGCCTTTCGATCTCTATCCGCAATAGTATGGAGCCGTTCAGGATCCAGCGTAGTGCTTGCAGATTGCCGGGCCGCATGCGCCGCTCTGTAGCCCCGGAACGCAAACCTCGTCTTGTAGGTTTTGCGCGACGACGCCGAACAATGCGCCCGACGCGATCGCCGCCTAGACCACTGTTTGTGAACGGGTTGGTCTGTTCTGGCCAACGGAGCAGCGCTTGTCGTGGCGGCGTCGCAATTCGTGGCCGTACGGCTCCCTGGCCCCGCATCCTTCTAAAGTATGACGGTTCACAGTACGTTGTAGTCGGACGGCTGCGAACGAGCTCGGCGCTTACGAGGGTGTCCCGCTCAGGCTCGACCTGCGCGGCGGCACGGCCGCGACCTGTTCCGTCGCAGGAGGGTTTTGGGAATGGCTTTGTACCCAACGGTCGTGCGCTGGACTGGCCCCAATAGTCGAAGGGCAGATATCACGAAGTTCAGCGAGCCGTATGTCCATCGTGCACGCATCCGCGCAAGCCGAAAGCGCTCCGACTCTTCGGACGATGCGAATGTCCATCCTTGACCCGACGAGAACGTCATCTCGAGCTCACCGGAGCACGAACTCTTGCAGCTACCCCCCGGACAACCTGTATCTCATCGGGCAACTCAGAAGGCCAATGCGTCGCAAAGAGTTGGATCGGAAAACACGATTCGCTCCTTGCTATCGTGATCCCTTGCGTCATGCTCCCATGATGGTGCACTCAGCGACTATCTTATCGAGGTGTTGATAATGCCAGACAGGTCGCCGCAATTTTCACGCAAGACCGTGCTTGCCGCGGTCGACACGCTGCCCTTCAACCAGGGTCAGTTTTCGCGCTTTTTGCAGGACCTAGGTACTGAGTATTTCAATTGGGTTCGACACGAAGACGTCAGCGTCGGGAAACGTCACAGTGACTTGATCGAGATGTACGACGAAGACCCTATGAGGAAACTGCGGGACGGCGAATACCTCAGCGAGTTCATCGTAGAGACGGCCGCCTCGCATGTGGCCGAGCCTCCGCAACAGTATCCGTGGGCCGACCTGGTCGAGGAAAATTCGGTCCTCAAGAAGTTCAGGGCGACGCTGGAGCGGGACGGATTCACCATTGTGGATAGGACGCTGCGGCGGGTATCACCGGTAGAGCTGGGCATCGCAGCCGCTGAAGACGAAGTAACCCGCATATTGTCTCAGCCGCCATTCGAGGTCGCGAGGGGGCACCTCACCCAGGCGCTCGATGCACATGGTCGAGGCGACTGGGCGGCGGCAAACAGCCAGATACGAGTTTTCTATGAAGCTCTTTTGTATGATCTTGCCAAAGCGATCGATCCGGCAACGGCCGCCCAGAGCGGTGAAGGCCGACGCCAGCGATTGGCGAGGGAAGGCATTCTCCGCATCGATCTGAACGAGTGGGGAGGCGAGGGAAAAAATTTCATAAACGGCCTTATGAAGCGCCTGCATCCGGAGGGCGCGCATCCCGGGCTGTCCAATGAAAAAGACAGTACCTACAGACTACATATAGTCCTGTTGACCGCGAGGCTCCTGCTGGAGCGGTGGGAATCCGCCAGAGCGTAGCCATTTTTTTCGAGATGTTTGGAGTAGTCGCTCTTTTGGCCGCATTGGTAATCTTCGCCCCGATGATTTCTGGAATACCTGCCAAGGCGCCGGAGCGCGCAAACGGTCCGTCCTCGAAAGCGCTCTTAGAAACTATCGGCATCCTTTCCGTGACGCTCTTCATCGTGGTTTCCGAGTTCATCGCTTATTCCTATGTGAGCGTCTTTATGAGCGGTTCTCTGCTTGCGGGGGTGCCACTCCTCTCGGCCGCGCTCATTGCCCACGGTTTCGGACGCGTGACGGGAAACGCTGCGTGTGGCGTTCTGACTGACCGTAGACTCTTCGTCGCGGCTGCAGGCGCACAACTCATCCTTCCTAGGTTTGCTTGCGTTCGGACAGCATGGTGCCTTCACGTGCTCATCGCCTTCCTTTGGGCCAACGTGAGCTACATGCATCTCGTCCCGCTCCAGCATCGGCTTCTCCGGTCTGGCCGGAGATAGGTCGAAGCTGGTCCTGGCAATGAACAGCTCAACCACCTTGGCAGGGATCGCCATCGGCGCTTTTCTCGGCGGCATCCTTGTCCAGATCAGCGGCGTCACGCTGCTGAATGCGGCATCGATCATGATTGGCGCCATCGGCGTCGGGCTGCCTGTTGCCTTCATGAGTGATGCAGCACCTCCAGAAGCCGCGGCTGCAATATGTCCGAGATGATCCGCTAGCCGAATGCGACCCAAGTCGCCTTTCGATCCTGGGACAACGGGGTCTCCCGCTGTCGCCGAGGATGTCCTGCCAAACACGCAAGAAACTGATCGCTGAGCCTTCGTGGTCGCAAGATCCCGCGCAGTGAGATCCAGCGTAGGCCCTACTTCATCTGCTACAATAAACCTCAGAGACGGAGAAAGCCCGTTATATGAAGCGAGATGTGAGGAGTTCCGGCAAGTACAGCGATCGACTGAACCGAGTTGGAGAAAACGCTTGCTGCCCGGTCCGGGCCATGGTGGCCGCGCCGCCCTTTGCCCGCGTAGTCGTGCCGGACAGAGCGCGCTTGCGCATGATCGGCACGACCTGCTCGGCGAAGATGTCGACACCACCACGTGGCCAAGCCGGCATGAGGTTGAACCTTTCCGCGCGCCGATCTCGAATTTGGTCTGGATGTTGTCGGCGCTTATCCAGACCGATTGCAGAAAGAATACAACGATCTGATCCAGCCAGAGTATTCGCTGACGCAGTTGCGCGTCAGATGCTCGATCTCAGCCTTTCAGGGTTGGATTTCGACGAACCCTTTCCGCATCAGTTGATCGATACTGGCGGCGCGCACGGCGTCGCCAGTCCCAACAAGCTTGTGATCGATACCGCCGATCGGGAGAAGCCGACCCTTCGTCAACTGGTGTAACGACCAGCCGGAGCGCGCCGCCATCGGCTCACTGCGGGCCCACCGCGAATAGCCGCACAGCGGGAGCTGCGTCCGCCGTGTGACGACGGCTGGCACGCCGACCCAAATCTTTCCGGGCTTTAACCTGCCTGAACCGGCAGTTGCAGGCATGGGGCGATAGGCACTCGATGCGTCGCCGACTTGGATGAGGCTCGCGAGAGCTGCGTTAAGTTTCGGAATCTGTAGAACTAGAAAACGGCGCGTTTTGAGTCTATCATCGGTGCCACCGGGGCTGGACTACATTTATTCACGTTGGCATTTTCAACCCGGAAGGCCGCCGGCGTGATTGTCGGCGGCCTTTTTCGGGGATACTCGATAGGATTGGGCCGGCCTAGATACGATCGGGCTCGGCGCCACAGTCGCCGGTTGGCTTGTAACGGATTGGCGCGCCCGCGCGGCGTGCCACACGGGGGCGTTAATGCATAATTGGAAGAGGGAACTCGATGCGCTCGTCGCTGAAACGATGGCGTTCACCAAATCGCTGAAGGTAGAAATCGAGGGGCCGAGGCCTGAGCTGAAAAAAGGCGTTGAGCCGCATGAGCTCAGGTTGCCCAACTATGGCGGCAGCGAGCGCGATGAGATCAGGAAGCGGGTCGAGCGATTCAAAGCACATCAAGAGCGCTTCACGCGCGAGCGCGAGGACCATGCCGAGTCGCTGCTGGGTCGGATCAGGCCGATGACGAAGCCCTAGGAGAGCTCAAGCTCGCTGAATCTTCCTAGGCCCCGCCAGATCTGCTCGAGGGCCTCTTCTCAAGTGATACATGCTCAAACGGGCGGGATATTTCGGCGTTCGAGATAACCGAGCCCAGTTGGATCGCCCCGAACCGATAGTTTGCAAGCTCGGGTCGACTATTCCCTCAGGGTTTCGCTCCCCCCGAGGCCTGAAAGCTGCACTGCTTTTTAAGAAGCCGCAGGAATCCTGCTCCAATCTCGGAGCCGCTGACGATCGGAGTTCTTTCGTACGCGATCGGCCAAGCACTCCACCAAATGTTTTTGGCATTGACCAAAACTAAAAACGTCACATTTAGACTCTGTTCGAAGATTTAACGGAGGCTACAGTCCAATGCGCAACCTTCTCGTTTTTTGTATGCTTGCACTTCCGATCCTCGCCGGCTTCGGATCGCCTTCGCTTGCCGCTTCGCGGGGGCATTCGTACATTCCACCGGCTCGGCAGGACGTTTATTGCTTGCAGGGACGCGCCTGGGGATATCCGGGCAATTGCCAGTTCTCGACCTATGACCAGTGCATGGCCACTGCCTCCGGTACCTTGGCCTATTGCGGGATGAATCCAACCTACGCATTCCAGCGACAAGGACAGCAATTGCGCTGACGCGTGATCGACAAGCGTGCTCGAGCTATCAATATTGCTCATGGAAATGGATGCGCCGGCTGTGCAGCTTAAGCGTTGAGCTTTCTGCCCGGTTGACATCCCGCGTGAGTAGGGTCGCGCTCTCGGTTCGACCGGGACGTAAGCCTGGAGCGCGATGGATTGTCGGCCTCGCATAGCGTCTGTTGCTGGCCGGAGTGAGTGGGTTCCTCCAGCCAGGTCTTGGCGCGACTGGCGCATGGCATTCACCCGCCCGTCCTTCCTCAATAAGGCTGGTCTCCCCGTGGACAGGTGTCTATGGCCATGCATCGTTTCGGCAGCGCTGCTGTAGCCGGCCTATGGGATTGCCTGGCTCGACGCATTCTGCGTGTGCTCCCCAAGTCAGGGCGAACTGAAACCGTTCCTAGAGTTCGGTTCGCGTGAGGCGTCCCGCCATCTGCTCGAGGAGCGCCAAAGTCTGTCCGCTGCGGTCACGGTGCGACTCGCATTTGCGGTGATCCAGACTAAAAACCTGCTGTTGCCTTGTTTTGTTGTTCATTCGCTTGGAGGCGGCAGCCGCTGGCCGTGATGGTGCTCGATGCCATGCTCTGGAGCCCCTCACGTGCTGCGGCGAGCGGACATGTTTTTTACCGCAATGGATTCCACCCCATCGGTCCTGTCCAGCTACTCACGACCTGCTGACAGGCGTGCTCGATCCGCTAGTCTTCCTGCTTCCGACGCTTTTTGAACCGTCGCGCAGGCGTGGCTTTATGCGGTGGCCTGAGTCAGGGCGTAGTCACTATCGCGCTTGCCGGTCGATGGACCCAGAGCCGAGGCTATGGGGCCGCTGAAGAGCTGAAATTTTAATATGAACCCGGCTCTGCCGGACTGCTTGTGGCGGCCGGAAACAGGCAAGACTTGCTTTTCGCGTCCAGGTTCGTGTGACGAGGGTCTCATCGAAGTCCATAACGTGCAATGGCTGATCTGCGCCGCTCAGGCAGATGGCTTTAGCGTGGTTCGGGCGACTCACGGTATCCATCATTCCCTGACTTACCGCACAATGGGAATGAAATGGTTGCAGCCACTCGTGAATTGCCGGCCTCTGGTTACGCCCTTGAAGTGGACGGTCGACTCAAGGCCGAGTTTGCGACCAGAGATGGCGCCAAGGCGGGCGGAGAAGAACTGAAGAAGCGTTTTCCTATGCTTCAGATCAGGATCTATGACGTGCAGACGCATGCGCGCGAGGAAATCTAGGTCCTCTGACTCCGACTCGAGCCTTAGCGGAGTTCTTCCTCTTGCGCGCGTGCGGCTGTCGCCGCACCGGGCTCTCGTAAACCGAGCCGCTTTGCGTCTCGGCCGTGCGGCGTCGATCCCTCGCGCAGGGGATGCGGAGCTCCTCGCCGGGGGCACTCGGAAAAGGGGCTCGCCTGCGGCGACCGCTATCACTGCCCCGTTCCCGGGTGCCGCTATTGAACCGGTCTCGTCGCTGCACTCGGACCCGCGTGTCCCTTCGGGTCGCTATGCTCACGCTCTCCGGGTGCCATTTTGCGTTGAGGCGATGCGCCCTGGCGCACGCCTGGTCGGGCCTGCGACCCTAAGTAGCTCAACGCAATTCTCATGAATTGTCCGATGGAAGGCGGGCTGCGTCGCAGATTTCGGATTGTCTCAGGTGGAGGCGAGAGTCAGAGTGTCGGCCGGGTTTTGCCGTGACGGGTTACAGGCTGCGAGAGAGGCTCGCGGTCCCCGTCGCGGAGATCCGCGATGTCCAGACATTATCCTCGGGGGCGCACCGGTGAGGACCGAACGAGCCTTTATGACGACATCACCAACAAGATCATCGCCGAGCTGGAGGCCGGCCGCGTGCCGTGGGTGCAGCCTTGGGGTACCGGGGCGGCGAAGGCGCCTTTGGCCATGCCGAAAAGCGCCACGTCCGGCCGCCAATACAGCGGCATAAACATTCTAATTCTCTGGGGTGCCGCCACGGAACGTGGATTCACCGGTCAGAGCTGGCTTACTTTCCGCCAGGCGCTGTCGCTCGGTGGTCACGTCCGCAAGGGCGAGCGCGGCACGACCGTCGTCTATGCCGACCGTTTTGTGCCGGTCGACGAAAAGCGCCGCGCACACGAGACCGGCGAGGAGGCACAAGCTGTTCCATTTTTGAAGCGCTTCACCGTTTTCAATCTCGATCAATGCGACGGGCTGGCTTCGGACATCGTAACTGCTGCGCCACCACCGCCATCCGGCATGATCGAGCCGCGGGTCGAATACCTGATCAAGGCGACCGGCATCGACTTCCGCATCGGCGGCAACCGCGCCTTTTATGCGCCGACGGAAGATTATGTGCAGGTGCCCCCACCGCAAGCCTATTTCGAACCGATCAATTGGCATCGAACGGCCTTGCACGAACTGGCGCATAATGCCGCGATCCAGATTATGCCGCATGGCCTCTGTTGGAGGCTGGATATCCCGGTGTTGGCCATGCGGCTGTTCGGCATAATCAGAGCCCTTCAAGGAACGCGAGCAGTTTGTCGTCCGGCCGGAACCGACCCGGCGGCGCGGATGGTGCGGCGACGAGAGCGAGCGCCTTTTCCTTCATCCGCATATCGGCGTGGATGTAGATCTGGGTGGTCTCGACGTTCTCGTGACCAAGCCAGAGCGCGATCACCGCAGGATCGACGCCATGATGGAGCAGGTCCATCGCCGTGCTGTGGCGCAGCGTATGCGGTGTGACCCGCTTGGTGCCGATGCTCGGGCACGCGCGCGACGCCGTGAGGCAGTGCTTGCGGACCAGATGCTCAAGAGCGTCACGGCTCAGCCGTTCGACCCGGATCGACGGGAACAGCGGCTTGCTCTGGTCTTTGTCGTTGCCGATCCACGTCGCCAGCAGCTTGGCTGTCTCGCGGCGAAGTGGGGTGGCGCGCTCCTTGCCGCCCTTGCCCATGCAACGGATGTGAGCGCCGGTTCCAAGCGCGACATCGCCCCGGGTAAGGCCGACCAGTTCGGAAGCTCGCAGGCCTGTCTGGATTGCGAGCAACAGCAGAGCATGATCGCGCCGGCCCGCCCATGTGGTGCGATCCGGAGCCGCCAGCAACGCCGCCATCTCTTCGGCATCGAGGAACGTAACTGCACGCTTCACATAGCGCTTGTTGGGCATGGCCAGGATACGCTGGCAGTGTAGTCGCCAGGTCGGATCGGTCATCGCGACGAAGCGGAAGAACGATCGGATCGCCGCGAGCCGGGTGTTGCGGCTGCGGGCGCTATTGCCCCGCGTGGTCTCGGTATGGGCGAGGAAGTCCGCGACCAGATCGGCGTCGATATCTTCGACCGTCAGGTTGACTGGCGGCTTGTTGCGGCGAGTGCTCGCGTACCTGAGCAGTAGCCGGAACGTATCGCGATAGCCAGCGACCGTATGTCGGCTCGCCTCCAGTTGCGTGCAAAGCCGCTCGGTGAAGAAGCGCTGGATCAGCGCAGGTAAGGCGATGGTGCTCATTGTGCCATCTCCCCGCCGCTCGCGGTGGCGCGGCCCATCGCTAGATCGAGCAGCTCCGGGACCGCCTCCAGATACCAATATGTTCCAGAAGGGTTGCTATGACCCAGATAGGTCGTCAGCCGGATCATCTCGCGCGCCGGGTCCTTGCCAGTCCGGTACCAGTTGATCATCGTACGCACGGCGAAGGTGTGGCGCAGGTCGTGGATGCGCGGTCCCCGGCCGTGCCGCTGGTACTGCTGCTCGGATCGCAATCCGATCTGCTGGCATGCTTGCGCAAAGTTGTAGCGGGCCCCACAGTCGGTGAGCCGAGTCGCCTTGTCAGTTATGAACATCGGCTTCGCCGGATGACCGATCAACCGGTCGCGTTTGACGCGATAGTCTAGCAGTCGCTCGACGGCGCTGGGGTCGAGCGGCAGCAGTCGCTCCTTACCGTTCTTACCTTGTCGGACGCGTAACGCACCACTATCGGCATCGAGGTCGTCTCCATCGAGCGCGAGCGCCTCGCTGACGCGCAGGCCCGTGATCGCGATGAGTGCGAACAGCGTCGAGCAGGTCAGCCCGCGCAATCCGCAAATCGACGGAAGTGCCATTGCGGCCGCGATGATCGAAGCGACTTCCGCGTCGCTGTAGATATACGGTCGGGAGCGCATCACGGTATTCGGCAACAATCCCCGGGGCGGGGCTTCATGCGCCAGATCGAAGCTACTTAGCCACTGCGCGAAGAGGCGCACGACGGTAAGCCGCGCCGCTCGCGTCCTGCCGTTGGCCTCGTCGAGCGTAGCATGCCAGCGCAGGAACAGCGCCGTGTCGATATGCGTCGCACGCTCGCGGTCGGCAAACCGCGTGAAGCGGCGGAGGATGCGCTCGCTGGTGCTCAGGTCGTAGCCGAGGCTGCGCCGCACGGCCAGATAGCGATCGAGTTGGGAGGTGAGGCTCATTGCGCGCCTCCCACTACGGGCCAGGGCATTGCTATCGATCGCAGCCCATCTATGTCGAGACGGGCATATATCATGGTCGATGTGCGTGAGCGATGCCGCAGCACGTCGCCCACCTCGTCGAGCGATGCACCCGAGTTCACCAACTGGACCGCAAGGCTATGACGCAGCAGGTGCGATCCCACATAGGGCGTCACCGGTTTCTGGCCGGTCGCCTTCAGGGCATCCTTTAGGACGGCGTTGACGATTTGGCCGTCATTGAACGGACGATGTGGCGCGCGATGGGTAACGAACATCATGCGGCAGGACGTGGGGCCGCGCTCCTCGCGCAGATAGCGGCTCAGCGCATCGCCAACCCCCGAGCTGATCGGCACGCGATCGTGGAGTTTGCCCTTGCCACGAACCAAGAGTTCGCCCGCGCGCCAGTCGACGTCGTCCAACCGGATCGCGATGACCTCGGCAGCACGCAAGCCAAGCCGGGCCATGATGAGCAGCATCGCATAGTCCGGAGCCCCGTGCCGCGGGTTGTGGCGCACGCAGGCGAGCACCGCCTCAACGCCCTCGGGCACCAGATGGCGCGGCAGTCGTGCTCCCCAGCGTTTCGCCGTTCTAGGCAGACTCAGAGCTAGATTGGTCGCTGTCGCGCCACTGCCGAACAGATATTGCAGGAAGATACGAACATGCGTCGCTACCGTCTTGTCGCGCCGCGCACTTGCCATTACGTGCTCAAGGAAGCTGATCACGTCGGCGGGCCGCAACCGCCCCGGATCAACCATCGCATCGCCAAAGCGATGATCGAGGAACCGGTTGGCGAACCGCAGCGTGTGATAGATCGTCCGCGGACTAAGGCCGCGATGCTTGACCAAATAGGTCTCGAAGTCCGCCAGTAGGGCCGCACGCGCTTGCTGCGCCTCGCTCAACGGCACTGGATGCGTCACGCCGATATCGAGAAGATGCTGCGCGAACCGGCGGACCAACCTATACGGCCATATCGTGCCGGTTTTCTTACGCGGCACCTTGCGTCCCAGATGCTCGGCCATATCGAGCGTCAACGCTGAAGGACCGATGCCCTGGACATCCATCGCGTGACCCACCTTTCGTAGGATCGATAGGTAGGTCTTGACCGTGCCGGCGCTGTAATTCTCCGCCGCAAAACTCGCTGCGAACGAGCCAAGATGCGGCTCGATGCAGGTCTGCAAATATTGAGACATGATCTTCGTGCTCCTTGTTGTTGGAGCGACGAAGATTATGCCGAATGGGATTGGCGGGATCATGCCGCCAACCGGGCCCAGCCGAGCAGATGCGGCATAATCTGGATCGCGGCATTATGCGCCTTATGCCGATATCGGCATAACGTGCATGCCAGCGGACATCCGTCACGCCTCAACCGCGACCTGTCGGGCAGCTTTGGGACCATGAAGTATGCCTTTGAGGAGCTGGTTGCGGAAATCTCGTCTGCGTTCAGTTGCGCCTCGCTCGGCATCGTGCCGACGGTGCGGCACGCCGACTACATCGGGTCCTGGCTGGAGGTGCTGCGCGAGGACAATCGCGCGATCGTGCGAGCTGCTTCGCAGGCCAGCAAGGTTGCGGATTATCTCCTTGGCTTCCTGCCGGAAGTCACTGCCGAGAGAGCGGAGCAGGAGGTGGCGTGAGTTTCACCCGTGTCGCCTCGAACAAGAGAGTGAGAGGGGAGCGGCGGCTTTCGCGACGGGTTGGAGGCCGAGAGAGAGTCTCCCGGCTGCCCGTCGTGGAGAATCGACATGACGAAGGCTGTTCAGAAGATCACGCTCTCCCCCTCGCGTGACATTCCGTTCAACAAGCTGGTGCTGAGCCAATCCAACGTCCGACATGTGAAAGCGGGCATTTCGATCGAGCAACTCGCCGAAAGCATCGCGCAGCGTACGCTGCTGCAAAGTCTCAACGTGCGGGCGGTTGTGGATCCCGAAGGCCATGAGACCGGCATGTTCGAGGTGCCGGCCGGCGGACGGCGCTATCGCGCGCTGGAGCTTCTCGTCAAGCAGAAGCGCATGGCGAAGACGCAGGCCGTTCCTTGTGTCGTGCGCGAGGGCGGCATCGCTGAAGACGACTCGCTTGCCGAGAATGACGAGCGGGTAGGGCTTCATCCGCTCGACCAGTTTCGAGCCTTCCAGACCTTGAGTGGCGTGGGCATGTCCGAGGAGGATATCGCTGCAAGGCACTTCGTGACACCGGCTGTCGTGAAGCAAAGGCTCAGGCTGGCGTCGGTGTCGCCAAAGCTCCACGACGTCTATGCCGAAGACGGCATGACTCTCGAGCAACTCATGGCCTTCTCAGTTACAGCCGATCATGCCAGGCAGGAGCAGGTGTGGGAGAACGTCAGCCGATCCGGTTATGACGAGCCCTACCAGATCCGGCGGATGCTCACGGAAAATACCGTGCGCGCGTCCGATCGCCGCGTTCAGTTCATTGGGCTTGATGCTTACGAGCAGGCGGGCGGCGGTGTCCTGCGGGATCTATTCGCGCACGACGATGGCGGCTGGCTTCAGGACGTCCGCTTGCTTGATCGTCTGGTGACAGAAAAGCTTAAAGCCGAGGCTGAGACGATTGCAGCGGAGGGGTGGAAGTGGATTTCGCTCGCCGTCGAATTCCCCTACGGCCACACGGATGGCTTGCGTGAGCTCGAGGGCAAACCGGTCGATCTCTCCCCAGAAGAGCAGGCCACAATCGACGCCCTCAACGCGCAGCGAGCCAAGCTTGAATCCGATTACCAGGATGCCGACGAGCTGCCCGAAGAGGTAGATCAGCGTCTCGGCGAAATCGAGACGGCACTGATGGCGTTTGATGAGCGGCCGATAATTTACAATCCGGCCGAGATCGCCCGTGCCGGCGCCTTCGTCAGCATCGATTTCGAAGGCCGCCTCTCGGTCGATCGGGGTTACGTCCGGCCGGAGGACGACGTCTCGGCAGCCGAGGCCGATGTCGGGGAGGGCGCCGATACACTGTCGATCGAGGGGAAGGCGGCTGGCACTTCCGTCCAGCGCACGGTCATCGCCGTGGCTAGCGGCGCGACTGACGCGGAAGAAGATGAGGACGCGACAAAACCTCTGCCGGATCGGCTGATCACCGAGCTGACGGCGCATCGCACGCTGGCATTGCGGGATGCGCTGGCAGAAAATCCTGCAATTGCGTTCCAGGCGGTGCTGCACAACTTCGTGCGGACGGCCTTTTACCGGTTGGCATCGTCCGGGAGCTGCCTTGAGGTCGGACTTCGCACACCGACCTTTCCGGCTCAAGCGCCTGGCTTGAGGGAAAGCGTGTCCGCGAAGGCCGTTGAGGCGCGGCATGAGTCCTGGAAGGCACGGTTGCCGAAGGGCGAGGACGATCTCTGGGATGCGCTCACGGCCCTCGACGGCGCCGCACAGGCATCCCTGTTCGCTCACTGTGCGTCATTTGCGGTCAACGCCGTCTATGAGCCGGCCAACCGCTACAATCAGGGCCGCGTCTCCGCCCACGGCGTCCGCACCCGGCTCGACCAGGCTGATGTGCTGGCAGGTGCCGTCGGCCTCGACATGGTTCGCTCTGGCTGGAGACCGACCGTCGACAACTATCTCGGCCGCGTCACCAAGCCTCGCATCCTGGAGGCGGTGCGGGAAGCCAAGGGCGAATCCTCCGCGCAACTGATCGACCACCTGAAGAAGGCCGACATGGCCAAGGAAGCCGAGCGTCTCCTCGATGGTTCGGGCTGGTTGCCGGAGCCGCTGCGCCTCGTCGATCCCAATGCGGCGTCAGTGGAACAGGAGAGTGAAGCGGGGCCCCTGCCGGAATTCCTCGACGAGGACGAGGATCGGGACAACGCGAAGGACGATGATCCGCAACAGCTCGACGCGGCTGAGTGACATCGTAGAAGAAACGGCTCCGGCCGTCCGGCAATTGCTTGGGGACCGGTGTTTCGCGCCGGTCCCCATCTTATGGGCCAAGGCTGAGAGGGAGAGCCGGGCCGGGAAGGGTTTGAGCCGTCGGGTCTTAAGGAGAGCGCCTGATGGTTCGACCCATTCCTGCTCTCCGAAAGATTCCTGCCATGACCGAATCTCTCGCCGGCGGCGCTGCCGCCGCGCCGCTCTCGATGCGTGCCGCTGCAAGTCTCACCACCGCCGCCGTCAGGGCTGCGCGACAGCTTCTGACCGATCTGGAACGCGGCCGACGTATCGACGCCGCTGTCCTGCGTAGCGCCATGGAAGCTGCCTTCGGCGCTTCCGACGCGACCGGCGTCTGGAACTGGAAGACCGCCTATTATGTCTGCGAGGCGGCAACCGTTCTGTTCCTTCGCAAGTTTGGCCCGGCTATCCGCGTCAAGGCCGGCTCGACGGCCGCGATGCTGCCGATCCTCGCGAAGATCGCCAGCCTTCCTCCCACCCACACACGCCGCTCGGAGGACAGCCAGGCCTTTCAACAATTCTCGACGCCGATCCCGCTGGGGCTGGCTGCATGCACCGCAGCCGGCATTACGTCTGCCGATCGCGTTCTGGAGCCCTCCGCGGGGACCGGCTTGCTCGCCATCTTTGCTGAGCTCGCCGGCGGCGCCTTGGTATTGAATGAGCTGGCCGAGGCCCGCGCGGCACTGCTCGATCAACTGTTCGCCAAAGTAAAAGTGACGCGGTTCGACGCCGCCCAGATCGATGATCACCTTGATGCTGGTGTCGTACCGAGCGTGGTCCTGATGAACCCGCCATTCTCGGCATTGGCAAACGTGGATCGACGCATGGCGGATGCTGCGCTCCGGCACATCGCCTCTGCCTTGGCGCGTCTTTGCGACGGCGGGCGTCTGGTCGCCATTACGGGCGCGAGCCTTGCGCCGGACAATCCGGCGTGGCGAGACGCCGTCGTTCGTCTCCAGGAGAGCGGGCGGGTGGTATTTTCTGCCGCCATCGACGGCGCGGTGTACGCGAAACAGGGAACGCAGACCGACACAAGGCTGCTTGTGATCGACAAGTTGCCCGCCGCGGATCCGAAAGTCCTTCCGGCCTCGCTGGGCATGGCGAGCGATGTCGCTACCTTGCTTGACTGGGTGACCCAGCATGTGCCTCCAAGGCTGCCTCTTGTCGCGCCCGTCATGGTCGACGTCATCAGGCGCCGTGCGACGTCTCGGCCGTCCGGCGCCTCTGCACCAAGTCCATCGTCCCCTTCGGGAGATGGCGCGCCACAGGGCGTCGAACTTACCTACGAGATGGTCGAGTGGACGCCTCTCGAGGGCGCTCGACTGACCGACGCGCTTTATGAGGAATGCGCGCTGCAGGCGGTCCGTATTCCGGACGCGCATGCGCATCCGACCAAACTCGTGCAGTCCGCCGCGATGGCCTCGGTCGCGCCGCCGAAGCCGTCTTACCGGCCACATCTGCCAGCTAATGTCGTGGCGGATGGCATCCTGTCCGACGCGCAGCTTGAGAGCATCATCTATGCCGGCCAGGCGCATTCCGAGTGTCTTGCGGGCTCCTGGACGGTGGATGCGACCTTTGATGTTGTGGCTGCCACACGCGACGGCGCAGAAAATGCCGTGCGTTTTCGTCGCGGCTGGTTCTTGGGCGACGGCACCGGCGCGGGCAAGGGCCGGCAGGCCGCAGGCATCCTTGTCGACAATTGGCTCAAGGGCCGCCGCCGCGCGGTCTGGATCAGCAAATCCGACAAGCTGATCGAGGATGCGCAGCGCGACTGGTCCCCGCTCGGAATGGAGCGGTTGCTCGTGACGCCGCTGTCACGTTTCCGGCAGGGCACACCGATCAGGCTTTCGGAAGGCATCCTATTCACCACCTACGCTACGCTGCGCACCGACGAGCGCGGCGAAAAGCTTTCGCGCGTTCGGCAGATCGTTGAATGGTTGGGCTCCGATTTCGACGGAGTGATCGTCTTCGACGAGAGCCACGCGATGCAGAACGCGGCAGGCCAGAAGGGCGAGCGCGGTGACCAGGCGGCGTCACAGCAGGGGCGGGCTGGCCTGAGACTCCAGCACGCCCTGCCGAATGCCCGGGTCGTCTACGTCTCGGCGACCGGCGCCACGACCGTGCACAATCTCGCCTACGCCCAGCGGCTGGGATTGTGGGGTGGCGTCGATTTCCCGTTCGCTACCCGCGCCGAGTTTGTCGAGGCGATCGAGGAGGGCGGCGTCGCGGCCATGGAGGTGCTGGCCCGCGACCTCAAGGCGCTCGGTCTCTACGCGGCCCGCTCGCTCTCTTACGAGGGCGTCGCGTACGAGCTCGTCGAGCACCAGCTCACGCCCGAACAGGTTCGTATCTACGACGCCTATGCCGGAGCGTTCAGCGTCATCCATAACAATCTCGATGCCGCGATGCGGGCCGCCAACATCACCGGCGAGACCGGAACACTGAACGGCCACGCCAAATCGGCCGCGCGATCCGCTTTCGAGAGCGCAAAGCAGCGCTTCTTTGGCCATCTCCTGACTTCGATGAAGACGCCGTCGCTCATCAGCTCGATCGAGCACGATCTTGAGGCCGGCCATGCCGCCGTCATCCAGATTGTCTCGACCGGCGAGGCGCTGATGGAGCGCCGGCTCGCCGAGATCCCGACCGAAGAATGGGGCGACGTCCAGGTCGACATCACGCCGCGCGAGTATGTCCTCGACTATCTCGCCCATTCCTTTCCGGTCCAGCTCTACGAGCCCTTCACCGACCAGGAAGGCAATCTCTGCTCCCGGCCTGTCTACCGTGACGGCCAACCGGTCGAGAGCCGGGAGGCCGTCGCCCGCCGCGACCGCCTCATCGAGAAGCTTGCCTCGCTGCCGCCGGTGCCTGGGGCATTGGATCAGGTCATCCAGCGTTTCGGCACCGACATGGTCGCGGAGGTGACCGGCCGCTCACGTCGCATCGTCCGCAAGGGCGACCGGCTGGTCGTCGAAAACCGAACTGGTTCGGCCAACCTCGCCGAGACCTCGGCGTTCATGGATGACGTCAAGCGGATCCTCGTGTTCTCCGACGCGGGCGGCACGGGGAGGAGCTACCATGCCGAGCTGTCGGCCCGGAATCGCCGCCTGCGGGTCCACTATTTGCTCGAGCCCGGCTGGAAAGCGGACGCCGCGATCCAGGGGCTCGGCCGTACCAACCGGACCAACCAGGCGCAGCCGCCGCTGTTTCGTCCCATCGCAACCGATGTGAAGGCCGAAAAGCGCTTTCTCAGCACAATCGCCCGTCGGCTCGACACGTTGGGTGCCATCACGCGCGGCCAGCGTCAGACCGGAGGGCAGGGGCTGTTCCGTCCCGAAGACAATCTCGAAAGCCAGTACGGCCGTGATGCGTTGCGTCAGCTCTACACCTTGCTCGCGCGCGGCAAGGTCGAGGGCTGCGCGCTCGAGAGGTTCGAGGATGCGACCGGCCTGAAGCTCACGGATGCCAATGGGCTCAGGGATGACCTGCCGCCGATCACGACGTTCCTGAACCGGTTGCTGGCGCTCACGATTGATCTTCAGAACATCCTGTTCACCGTCTTCGAGCAGCTCTTGACCGGTCGGATCGAGGGCGCGGTCGCCTCGGCCACCTATGACGCCGGGCTGGAAACGCTTCGCGCCGCGAGCTTTCTCGTCACCGATCGGCGGACGATCTACGTCCATCCGGGCACTGGCGCCGAGACCCGACTTCTCACGATCACCCAGCGCCTGCGCAACCATCCTGTGGATCTGGATGATGCGCTTGTTCGTGCCTCCGATCGCAACGCTGTCCTGCTGATCAATGAGCGCTCGGGACGAGCCGCCGTGCAGGTCCCCGCCCCGAGCTTCATGCTTGACGACGGCGAGATCGAGCGGCGCGTCCGCCTGATCCGGCCGATGGAGCAGCATACGATCCCCCTGAATATGATGGCGGAGAGCCACTGGATCGAACCGGATCGCGAAGTTTTTGCTACGGCCTGGCTGGCAGAGGTTGCCGAAATCCCGGAGTTCACGGAAAGCACGATCCACGTCGTGGCGGGCTTGCTGTTGCCCATCTGGAAGCGGCTGCCGAATGAATCGACCCGGGTCTATCGGCTTCGGACCGACGCGGGCGAGCGCATCATCGGCCGCAAGGTCTCGGCGACCTGGGTCGCGAACGTCCTTGCGGCGGATGCGCCGATGTTGACGCCGGACACCGCCTTTACCGCGCTGGTAGAGGGACGGACCGTCCTCGAGCTTACGGAGGGGCTCCTACTTCGCCGAGTCCGGGTGATGGGCACAGCCCGCATCGAATTGTCGGGCTTCAACGACACGATACGCGATCGCCTCCGGGCTTACGGCCTCTTTGGAGAGATCATTTCCTGGAAGCTGCGCATGTTTGTGCCCACGGACGCGAGCGGTGTCGAGATCCTGTCGAAGGTGCTCGACACCTATCCGGTTGCTGGCATAAGCGAGCGGGAGGCCGCGTGATGTCCCGCGATGCTTCCGAACTGGCAGGCCGCCTCGCGCGCGAGGCCGAGGCGGTGTGCCGACACTATCTCTCCAATGGGAAGCGCGCGGGGCGGTACTGGGTGGTCGGAGACGTCCACAACAGCCCAGGCCGCTCGCTATTTGTGCGGCTCCAGGAATCGCCAAGGGGGCCGGCGGGCAAGTGGACCGATGCCGCAACCGGCGAACATGGTGATCTCCTCGACGTCATCCGCGAAAGTCTGGCCTTGCGAGACTTCCGCGAGGTCGCCGAGGAAGCGAGGCGGTTTCTGTGTCTGCCTCGTACTGAACCGGAGCTCGTGCCGAAACCCATTCGTGCGTTAGCACCGGCTGGATCGCAAGAGGCGGCGAGACGGCTCTTTGTCATATCGCAACCGATCGAGGGGACCGTGGTCGAGGCATATTTGCAGCGTCGCGGAATAGCCCGCGTGCACCATGGTGGTAGTCTGCGTTTCCACCCACGCTGCTTCTATCGGCCGGATGAACATTTGCCGACCGAGACTTGGCCGGCGATGATCGCCCGCGTCACGGATCTCGATGGTCGGATCACCGGCGTGCACCGCACATGGCTCGATCCGGATGGCTTTGATCGTGTTCGGCTCGGCAAGGCTCCGATCAATACCCCACGACGTGCTATGGGCGACCTTCTCGGCAACGCCGTTCGGTTCGGCGTGGTAGACGACGTGCTCGCTGCCGGCGAGGGTATCGAGACGATGCTTTCGCTGCGCTACGTGCTGCCGACGATGCCCATGGCGGCTGCGCTTTCAGCCAATCACCTTTCGGCAATATTGCTGCCCTCGAGCCTTCGTCGGCTCTATATCGCCCGCGACGCCGATGCCGCTGGCGATGCGGTGCAGACTATTCTCAGCCAGCGAGCAGCAGATGCCGGCATTGAAGCCATCGCGCTGTCGCCGCGGCTGGGCGACTTCAACGAAGATCTGCATGTCTTCGGTCTCGATGCCCTCCGGGCAGCCCTGCGGTTTCAGCTCGTGCCAGAGGACGTCGTTCGCTTCCCTGCATTCGTCGAGGGCCGTCGCAGAATAGCTTCCGGTGTTCGATCGATGCTGCCAGGTCGGTCATAGGCGAGGCCAATACCGGAAGAGGACGCGACCTCGGCCTTCTAGACGGCGATCGGACGGCAAGCGGCCCGGCCCGGCAATGGCTGCGTCCGGCTATTTTCCGCCGCGCGCCAGCGATGTGAGGACACATCATACGTTGGACCAGCGCGCTTTGCATCGCGAAGCAAAATAGCCGGCCTCCGCCATCCTCCGCTGTCGCTTCGGCCCTTTCGGGTGCTGGCCCGTTCCGCCTGCCGTTAGAGGATCGCCACGAAGGCCGCGATGGTCGCGGCCGATCCGGCAAAGGACCTCTTCCCATGACCGACCATGACGACATCGAACCGCCGCGTGCCTCTTCCCCAACCGACCACGTCCTCACCGAATTGCAGCTCTTCGGCTACCGTCCCTTCAACGACCAGCCCGATCCAAGACCGCTCCCCGAGGGCAAGATGATCGTCGGCGCCGTGGTCGATATCTTCGACGCCCTGGTTGCCACCCTGAACGATACGCGACTTGAGCCGGAGCTTGACGATCTGCTCTGGTCAACCGTCAACCTGTTCCATCGTGCCGTCGACCGCGTCGAACGCCAACTCGATGACAACGAACAAGCGCAGCACAAGAGCCAGCGCGAGCAGAACGGCTCGGAAGTCCGATCGGTCGAACTCGAGCGCCTAACGGCCGAAGGCATCACGCTGATCGAGCGCCGCAACTGCCTGGAGCTCTTCCGCGACCAGGCCATCGAACAATTTGAGGTCCACACCGGTTCGGCCTGGCGCCCGCGGTCGGGATCCTTGGTCAATCACCGAACGCTCACCGCAGCAATGATCGACTCCCGCGACTTCATCGCCGCCAAGCGTCGTTCCGAGACCGAGGTCATGTTGCCAGCTGGACCGAAAATCGCACTCACCGGTGGGCTCGACTTCAACGACCACAACCTCATCTGGGGCCGCCTCGACAAGGTTCACGCCAAGCACCCCGACCTGGTCCTCCTCCATGGCGGGTCGCCGAAAGGCGCCGAACTGATCGCCTCCAAATGGGCGACCAACCGCAAAGTACCGCAGATCGCCTTCAAGCCCGATTGGACGAAACACGCCAAGGCGGCGCCGTTCAAGCGCAACGATGCGATGCTCGAACTCCTGCCGATCGGCGTCATGCATTTCCCGGGCACGGGAATTCAGGACAACCTCGCCGACAAGGCGAAGCGGCTCGGTATTCCCGTCTGGAGGTTCGGCGGCGCGTGAGCGCCGTCGTTCTTGACATCGAGACAACCAAGCCGGAGTTGCGCGCCGCAACTCCGCCTCGTTTGGATTTTACCTCCGAATCCGCGCCGAGGTGGTGGTGGAAGGCGCGACGGGTACATCTATGCACATGGAGCCACACCATGCTCGCGCTTGGGCTTGTTCTCAACACACTCGGCATTGGCTTGTTCTGCTGGGCGATCTTTGCGCTCGCTGTGTACGCCCTGCCGTTTTTCGTCGCACTCAGTGTCGGGATGGCATTTCGTGATGGCGCAGGCGTCGTCGGCGCGCTGCTTATCGGAATTGTTTCTGGCGCGCTGACACTTGCAGCTGGTCGGGTTGCCGTCGCCGTTAGTCGGTCCTTGGCCTTGCGCGTCGCGATCGCAGCCGCATTCGCGGTCACCGCGGCAATCGCTGGCTATCATGTCGTGTTTGCCCTCTCGCAGATCGGGGTGCCTTCGCTGGCTTGGCGCGAGGCCTTTGCTTGCGGAGGTGCGGTTTGCATCGGCGGCACTGCATGGGCGCGCTTGACCGTGTTCGCGGAGACCCGCCCGTTGGATTCGGCTGGCGTGGTGGAGAAGATGCGGCAACCAGTTCTCACAGCCGCGCCGCATGAGCGGTGATGCTTCGTCGCCATCATCGGTGGAGCAAGGTCGCACATGGCGCCACGTTGAGCGAGGGGGCGTCGAGCTTGAACGAGAGGTAGCCGCGCTTCTCCTCGGAGCCCTTTAGGCAAGCCCTAGCAATCTCGGTCTGGCCCACATGGCTGCGGTGGAGCGACGCGCCACGCTCGATCATTCCTTCCGGGACGATACCGCCCTTTGCGGCAGATTGTTTCTCTTTCCGCGCCGGAACGTACCAACCTCTTGTTCAGCAGAACCGAGATTCGCCAGACTTCTCCTCACGATTGCGGTTCAGCACGCAGACCACGTGGCCTCTTTGATGGCTCGATCTGGCCGAAGACCGGCTGCGCCTCGATCGTCTGAGCCGCAACGCCGTTGATGCGACTTTCTTCCCCTGGGCTTCGCCCATTCCTCGCGAGACAAGAAAGTCGCCACAACGACGTCCTCCGCTGCGCTGCGGCCCGCGAGCGGGTGCGTCGCCGATCGTCTTCGGCCTCTAGATCGCCATCGAGGCCGCGGTGGTCGCGGGCTCGAAACACAACAGGAGAAGAGACATGGCTAACATCGGTTCCTTCAAGAAGGTCGGCAACGATTTCCAGGGCGAGATCATCACCCTGAGCTTGCAGGCCAAGGGCGTCCGCATCGTCGCCGAAACCAACCGCTCCAACGACAACGCCCCCAGCCACCGCATCTACGTGGGCCGCGCGGAAATTGGGGCAGCCTGGTCGAAGCGCTCCGAAGAGGGCCGCGATTATCTCTCGCTCAAGCTCGACGATCCGTCCTTCAACGCGCCGATCTACGCGAACCTGTTCGATGAGGAAGGCGGCGAAGGTTACACGCTCCTGTGGTCGCGTCCGCGCAAGAACGGAGAGTGAGGCCCATTATCGCCCCGCCCGACGACCTCGGGCGGGGCTTCCTCTTGGACAAAAGCCGAACTGAGCAACGCTGCAGCTGGACCGGCTTGGTCAGTTGATTTTCGAGTTTAAGACACGCACTTACGTGGCGCTTGTCCGCGCCGCTTGAACTCGCCCAAAGCTATTGCTTCTTGGAAGGTAGACGCGCTGACTTGCGACCCTTAGGCAATGTCTTGGGTGTCGCCGCTCCCTTGGGTGGCTGAACAAAGAACTCAGATAAATGAACACCCAGCGTCTCGGCGAGTCGGTCGAGAAGATCAATTGTCGGATTCTCAGATTGCCGCTCAAGGCCGCTCATGTATGAGCGGTCAATCCCGGCGTCGTAGGCCAGTTGCTCTTGCGGAATACCGCGATCCACGTGGATCCGGCGCACATTCCAGGCCACGAGCGCACGAGCTTTCATGCGCTCAAACAGCCATTAGGCAGACCATCAAACCACTGGCTATAACCGAACTATTTTGGTAAGTTTCGCTTACAATGCAGATTGGCGAAGTGCGCGCATAACCCTACATGACGAACCCACCGTTAGATCCCGATGTCGCGGATGTCGCGCCGCATGAGCCGGTGCTGACGACCTATGACGAGCAGCATCTGGTAACGTATTGGCGACTTCTTGATGCCGAGACTGACGGCGCCGATTGGAAAGAAGTGGCTCGGATCGTGTTGCACATCGATCCGGATCGCGAACCGGCTCGCGCCCGCAATGCGTTTGATAGTCATCTGGCGCGAGCAAAATGGATGTCAGACCACGGCTACCGCGACTTGCTTCGCGGCAGCGCGCTTAAATAGTAAAATCTGTCATGAAGAATTCGCGCTCGAGAACAGATTTCCCCGCTGACGCGTGATCGCCTGCAGGCATCACGCAATGCATAATTGGTGACTTCCCCGGCAATCCCAAGCTTCATAAACATTGCGCCGCAATCGACTTACGGCAGGGGATAACAGCAATGTCCGAGTTCGACTGGCGCTCACCGGAGGCGTATCAGCACGCTATCAAGTCGGGCGAGATGGCGGATTTCGCCTGGGAGTCACTGCGGCGCAGCCCTAACTATCGAGCTTCCTATCGTGAAAATCGATCGCAGATGACCTCCGAATTCCGAAGGAGATGGGGCGTCTGCTTTCGCTCATGACCCTCAGGGGCCCTTTTACCAACAGACAATCTTCTGGGCACCTGAGGCGTTGCCGACGGTGGTGCCGCTCGTTCGCAGCACGTCCGGCTCAAAAGCGGTCGGCGCGAGGCTGCGGCTTACCGACCTTTCATCAGGCACCATCAGACAGGCATCTGACGGCTGGCATGCCGTATTGCGCATTCAAGGGGCACAACATCATCTCTGGCTGAAAGAGGCGCCGCAGTTTGGTGTCACTTATGCTGCCGAACTGCCGCTCGATGCGGACTTTGAGATCCGCGCCCATGCCTCACATCGGCTGTGGCGCGTAATCAAGGGCCGCCGGCCGGGACCTCCCCTTCATCAGCTTTCCGCGCAGCGGCGCGAACGACTCGTCTTGGTGCTGCGAGCGCTCGACGGACGCATGGAAGGTGCTTCCTATCGCGTCATCGCCGAGGTGCTGTTCGGCCGAAAACGCATCCCTGAGCGCGCCTGGAAAACCCACGAATTGCGCAGCCGGACCATCCGCCTGGTGCAGGCTGGCTTGGCTCTGATGCGCGGTGGCTATCGCGCATTGCTGCGTCCCTCGTCTCGCAAGGAGTAGAGCAGGGGTGCCGAAAATCATCGCTTGATTTTCGGCATCCCCCTGAGCACGCCTACTGCGCCATCGTGGCCGTCGACGCGCGGGCCGAGCCGGCCGCGCTCCAGACGACCACGGAGCCTCGCAAATGCCCGATCCGAACGCTGGCCTGCCGCCGCGATACCTGCGCACGCCCGAAGCGGCGCGCTTTCTCGGCCTCTCCGGCCGAACCCTGGAAAAGCACCGCACCTATGGGACAGGCCCGACCTATCGCAAGCTCGGCGGTCGCGTTGTGTATGCGCTCGAGGACCTGAAGGCGTGGGTTGACCGCGGCGCCAAAACGTCCACCAGCGATCCCGGCACAGGCACGGTCCTGCCGGCGAAACGGCACACACCCGTTCCGTATGCCGGTAAGGAGCGGCGCTGACCCATGCCGGACAGCAACTCCACTGCAAGCAAGATGCGGCGATCAGAGCGCGACCAACTCGATCTGTTTCGCGCCCTCCCAGGCGATCTGGCGCCACGGGACGCGCAAGACCTGATGGCGTATCCGTTCTTTTCGTTGGCAAAGTCGAGGCGCATTGTTCCCATCGATTTCCGCGCAGGCACCATCACGATTCGTGTCGAAGCCGTGCCGGAACATGGCATGGCGACGATCTGGGACGCGGACGTTCTGATCTGGGCTGCCTCGCAGATTGTCGAAGCCCGCGATGCCGGCTTGAAAACGTCCCGGCTGATGGCAGCGACCCCTTACGAGATCCTGACCTTTGTCGGCCGCGGCACCAGCGTGCGCGACTACGACCGCCTGAAGGCTGCGCTCGACCGGCTGCAATCGACCACTGTGATGACATCGATCCGTCAGCCGAGCGAACGGCGGCGGTATCGCTTCTCCTGGATCAACGAATGGAAAGAGACAGCCGATCTGCACGGGCATGCCCGTGGAATCGAGCTGATACTGCCCGATTGGTTCTACACGGGCGTTCTCGATGAAGCGCTCGTGCTGACGATTGACGGGGCCTATTTCGATCTGACCGGTGGATTGGAGCGCTGGCTCTATCGGCTGGTCCGCAAGCACGGCGGCCGTCAGAATGGCGGCTGGAGCTTCGATCTTGTGCACTTGCATGCGAAGTCCGGCAGCCTGTCGCCGCTCAAACACTTTGCCTACGACCTGCGTCAGATCGTCCGTCGTCAGAGATTGCCAGGCTATCGGCTCATCATGACGCATCATCCGAATGGCGCAGAGCGATTGAATTTCGCACCAGTCCCAAGCGGCCCGTTGAGCAAGCGACTGCGCAACCGTGGCCTCGTCCTTCCTGCTGGGGATAAGCTGTGAATTCGCTCGTGCTATCAGGGACCAGAACCCTCGTGCCATCAGGGACGCGATGCTCGTGCTATCGAGGACCGGAATCAGAGCTAAGGTCCTGCGGCGCCAAGTCTTCCTGCTCTTGTAACTTTACTAACATACTGACACTAACTTCCAGTTGTGAATCAGTACGTTGTGAACAAGTCGGCGGCGCGTGCAGCGAGGATGCCTCAGGCCTCGACTCTCTCACGCGCAAAGCTTCGCTGCAATACGATTGTTATCTCCAATCTGCGCGCGCGAACGCGATCGCGCGCAAATCTTCGCGATCGCTGGCGTCGACATCATCGCCAGGTGCGCGTCACGTCCTTTTGCAGCCACTCGCTCGTCGAGGAGAACTCGCTAACATCCGTGGTTGGCACGATGGCCACCACAAGCCGGAATCTGAGGAAAGGGCGGTCAGGCTAACCAGCGCCGTGCTTGATGGCTTCAAACCTCGTCATGAAGCCGCCGGGAAGAAAAGTTGCGATCTCACCCAGATCCCCGTCTCCTCGGGAGACGCTGCTCCGCCCTGGCGGAAGGAGAAGGCGCGCGTGGAAGCGGCGCGGTCGCGGAGGCCCTTAAGCCGCGGCAGCGACCCGGCCGCGCTTGCCGCCGGCGCCAAACCGGAAGGTGGTGCCATCGATCCAGATCTTGTGCAGCAGCACGGCGAGCGCCCGCGCCACCGCGGTTGCCGCGCGCTTCAGACCCTTCTTCCTGGCCAGCCGCAGGCCCCAGAGCCGCAGCTTAAAGTTCTTCGGAATGCGGGTGAGGAGCGCGATCGCCGCCTCGTACAGCATCGCTCGCGTCAGCTCATCGCCGGATTTGGAGATGCTGCCAATCCGGCCGGTCCGGCCGGATTGATAGCGCCGCGGCGTCAGCCCGAAACGGGCGCCGACATTGGTCGACTTTTTGAATCGCGACGGATCGTCGACGGTGGCGCGGAATGTCAGCGCCACCAGCGCGCCGACGCCCGGCACCGTCATCATCCGCCGCACCACCTCGTCACCGCGTGCGGCCGCCAGCACCAGGCGGTGCAGTTTTGCCAACTGCAGCCGCATGGCGTTGCGGGCGTCCAGCAGCGGCACGACGATCGCTTCCAATTCCTTCTTCCCGGCCAGGAGATCGCGCACCCGCGCCTCAAAACGGCCGACCGAGATCTCGCCGACCTTGAGGCCGAACGGGCGCAACAGGCCGCGGATCATGTTCTCCATGTCCAGCACCTTGCCGAGCAAAGCCTTGCGCCCGACCAGCAGCGCGCGCAACGTCTGTGCGCTCTCCGACTTGACGTGAACCGCGCGGAACCAGCCGGTCCGCATCATCTGCGCAATGCCCCTGGCGTCGTTGCGGTCGGTCTTGTTCAGCATCGCGTTCAGCGCCGCCTCGGCGTGACCGGTCTCGATGCACATCATCGTGGGCCCCTTTTCGGCAGGCGCCGTGAACAGCCAGGCGCTGAACGAGAGCCCTTCCAGGCCGACGCGCTTGAGATGAATTCCCCACTCCGCCAGCAACAGTTCGATCGCGTCCGGATCGGTGTCCAGCTTCGTCTCCCAGATGACCTCGCCGTCGCCGCCGACTACACAAATGTTCGTCGCCTCCAGCGGCACGTCCAGCCCTGCATAGAAATCCATCATACGCCTCCATTGCCGAACGCCGGAACGCGCCGCGCGTTCTATTCGCGAATCGTCGCGATGCATCAGCGTCGCAATGCGACCGGCGAGGAGCCACCGGTCAGCACCCCGGCTAACCCGCTCTCCTTCAGATTTCTTCTAACGAATTGGAGCCACTCGGCTGCGATCGTTGGCAGCAGCAGGAGCGCTGCAACGCTTGGACAACGCCGATCATCGACGCTTCATCGCAACCGTTCTGCCGAAACCAAGGCTCTGACGTCGATGCGCTGGCGACAGCGCACCCGTTGGCATGTCCGAAATTCCTCTCAAAACTATGGAGTGGCCGGGTGAGCGATCTCACAAGTGTTGAACTCTTGTGGCTCGAGAAGCGGATGGAGAACCGAATCCGGTTCGGCAAGCCTGTATCGGAGAAGATCATTGACCAGCACCGGCGCATTCTCTCGTTTATGCCGGGCAGCATCTTTGCGTTCGTGCGCTGGTCGTCCAATGACTTTGGAACCATCCTGTCTCGCATCGACATTCTGCGCGCGATCACACCGGGGCAGCGGTATTCGACTGTGCCTTGGGTCAGCCCCGGCGGCGAAAGCCTACTGCGACTGGCGGGCTGGCGAAAGGTCGAGCGCGTTCTCCAGTTGATCGACGCAGTGGAGTCACTCGGCATCGAACCTGCCGATGCAGCGCCCGAGTATTGGCATCACATCCACAACCGTCTTTCCGTCAACGAAACGCCACGACCTTATACGCGTGCGCGCCACCAGGCGTGGCTCCACCGGCGCAGGGTGGTGTTCTGATGGGGCGGCTAAGGATCATTCTTGCGATATGTGGGGCCACAACGCTCGCGCTTTGGCCGGTCACCGACACCTCACCGTCGTACATCTGGAACGCTTCCGAAAGTGTGCCGATCGGCCTCTACCGTTTGCAAGGGACAGCACGATTGCACGTCACTGAGCTCGTGGCCGTTCGGCCACCAGAGCCGCTTGCGAGCTTCCTCGAGTTCAACAGCTATTTGCCGAGCGGTCTTCCGATGCTCAAGCGCGTGCTGGCGTTGCCCGGACAAACCGTCTGCAGAACGGGCCTCACAATCGTCGTCGACGGCATCGAAATGGGCCAGGCACGCGAGCGCGACCGCCGTGGCAGGCCATTGCCGGCTTGGCAGGGCTGCCGGGTCGTCGCTGAGGACGAGGTCTTTGTCATGAACTGGCAGTCGGCGGAGTCCTTGGACGGCAGATATTTCGGACCGCTCCCGAGATCGGCCGTCATAGGGCAAGCGGTTCCGGTGTGGACCAGGGAGGACTGACAAATGGCGGCATTGCTCCAATGGCTTGCGGTCTCTCTAGTCGGCCGATGGCACCGTCATTCCTCCATCCCGGCCGAATTGTCGGCAATTGGCGCGCGTCGCGGCCGTCTCGCGCTGGCTCAGTGCCGGCCGGGAAAAGCCTTGTCCTTGGCGGCTGGCCGCACATTGCTATCTCGCGCCGCTGCTTGCTCTCTGGGAATTCTCATGACGTTCGGAGCGCCATCGGCCGGCAGAGCGGAGGCTGGATCACGCGCACAAGCTGCGCGCTCCTCAAACCTGCGTCCAGGCCGTGCATACGCCGCGTTCGTGACCGAAGCCTCGCATCGGTTCGCGGTCCCGGAGCGTTGGATCCGCGCTGTCATGCAGGCCGAAAGCGGTGGTAATGCGCACGCCATATCACCTCGCGGAGCGCTCGGGTTGATGCAAATCATGCCCGCGACCTGGGTCGAGCTTAGCGTTCGTTACGATCTCGGTATCGATCCGTTTGATGCGCGCGACAACATGATGGCTGGGACAGCGTACCTTCGCGAGATGCTCGATCGTTTCGGATCGGGAGGGTTTCTCGCCGCCTACAATGCTGGACCCAGACGGTACGAGGAGCACCTGGCCACCGGTCGAGCGCTTCCGGATGAAACACAGATCTACATCGCTACACTCGCACCATTGATTGGTATTGAGCAGCGCAACAGCGGTGCATCGGCCGCTAGACGTTTCGCCGCGTGGCAGCAAGGGCCAATCCTTGTTGAGCGGTCCAAGAGCTTATCGGCTGACAACACCAACTCGGCATCCTGCGTCCGCGCAATGAATTCGTCGAAAGCAGCGGCTAGAGCGGGTGCAACTGCACTCGTCCCTCGCGCGACGGGCCTGTTTGTGCGGCGATCAGACGAGGTGCAGTCCCGATGACAGCAATCGCATTTCGTCGCATGATGTCGAAGCTAGTCGCAACGTTGAGAGTGGTCGGCAGAGAGCCGGGAGTGGGCGGCCGGGGAGGGCAGGATAAAAGCCGCAAGGTGCGGGTCGGTCGGTTGTGGGGGATATTGCTTGGATTTCAACGAGCCGACGAACATTGCGAGCTGTGAGCACACATTGCGGATTTTGATAACGCGCTGTCGTTGCTCAGCTTTCGGTACTTTGGTGAGCCAGAATGGCCGATAACAATGATTTTCGCGTCCGCCCGGGTCGCATACGATCCACGCGCTCGCCCAGAGCCAAGCCGTTTTTGGCGCAGGCGCTGAGAGCCGCGCAAAAGGCCGGCGGTTTTTCACGTCATGGTCGCGACCGGGGGGGCGGCAGGTTCGGGCGCGGCCGCGCGGCAAGTCTTGCGGCGACCAGGCTCCTCAACAATCGAGCCCGTGGTGCAATCGTCAAGGCGCGTGTCGTGCGGCGGATGCGCTCGCCCGGTGCGCTGCGAGCCCACATTGGCTACCTCCAACGCGATGGGGTTACCCGTGACGGGGCGCCAGGCAAGCTCTTCGACGCAGCAGGAGATGATGCAGACGGCCGTGCCTTTGCCGAGCGATGTGAATCAGACAGACATCATTTCCGGTTCATCGTATCGCCCGATAATGCGGGCGAGCTCGAGAGCCTGCGCGATTTCACCCGGGAGCTCATGGAACAGACCTCCCGCGATTTGGGCGCCCGCCTCGAGTGGGTTGCTGTTGACCATTGGAACACGGAGCACCCACACATCCACATCCTCGTGCGCGGACGTGCAGATGACGGAAAAGACCTCGTCATCAGCAGAGATTATATCGCCAACGGATTTCGTGCCCGCGCCGGCGAGCTCGTCACGCGCGAGCTTGGCCCGCGATCGGAGCTCGAGGTCCGTGAAGGTCTCGAAGCCGACGTGACGGCAGAACGCTTGACGAGGTTGGACCGGGTGCTTGCCCGCGAAGCGGGCTCGGCGGACGGAGTGATCGATTTGAGGTTGGACCAAAATACTGCGCGCGATCCCTTACGAGAACTGCGGATGGCGCGGATGCGGACGCTTGGGCAGTTGGGTCTGGCGGAACCCGTCGGACCTGCGCGCTGGGTGCTGGCCGAGGATACGGAAGCGCGCCTTCGTGCCCTCGGCGAGCGCGGCGATATCATCAAGCGGTTGCACAAGGCGATCACGCAGGATGGCGCCGCTCGCGCACCTTCCTCTTGGGCGCTCGAAGCCGAAAGCCATGGCGAAGCAGTTGTAGGCCGTCTCATCGGGCGCGGCCTGGACCACGAGCTCAAGGGTACCGCCTTCGCCATCGTCGACGGCATAGATGGACGTGTTCATCACCTCAAAATGCCCGACATCGATGCGATCGGAGACGGCCCGGTCGGTGGGATTGTGGAGCTCCGGCGATTTGAAAATCCGCGCGGCCGGGCACGAGTTGCGCTCGCGGTTCGCTCCGACCTCAACCTTGAGCAGCAGGTTACGGCGAAAGGTGCGACCTGGCTGGACCGGCAACTCGTGGCGCGCGATCCTGCCGAGCTGCCGCGCGCCGGCTTCGGGGCCGAAGTCCGAAATGCGCTCGATCGACGCATCAATGTGCTGGTAGGACAGGGGCTCGCGCAACGCCACAATGGCAAAGTCCGGCTTAGCCGCGACCTGATCGAGACGTTGCGCCGCCGCGAGCTCGGAATGGTCGGGCGTCAAGTGGCCGAAGAGATGGGACTGGCGCATTTACCCGCTGAAGCAGGTGACCAGATTTCGGGGGTTTATCGTCGGCGCCTGTCACTGGCCTCGGGCCGCTTCGCGATGATCGACAACGGCCTCGGCTTTCAGCTTGTGCCCTGGTCGCCTTCGCTCGATCGGGAATTGGGCAAACAGGTTAGCGGTATCGCCGGTCTAGGCCGCGTCGACTGGGACTTCGGGCGCAAGCGCGGCCTATCGCTCTGACCTGAGGTCCTGGCGCTGCACTGCGCCCATTTGCAGGGCGGGCGAGGCTTGCTTACCCTGCGGGGACTGGTCAAGACGGAAATATGGGAGAGGAGCGACAGTGAGCAGCAAATGGCAAATGGAGGATCCACAGTTCTGGACCTATCTCTTTACGCCTCCGGGTTCCCTCGATCTTGACGGCAGATCGTCGGCTGGACGCAGCTGCGTGGAAAATGTGCCGTTCACGATGAGCTTGCTGAGACTCGTCAGCTCTCAACGGCTAAATCGGCTAGCAGGACCTTCGAATCTAGATGATGGCCATCCCGTGTCGCGGAAACGGCATGGGACCTTCGATCTTGAAGTGATCGGAAGGTGTCTGACTTTGGCTTGATCGCGGTGACGATACCGTGCTCGTCTCGGATGCGGATGCGGATGCGGATGCGGATGCGGATGCTCAGATGTTCTGCAGAAGACTCCCCCGTTTCGCTCACAGCTTTTCCGTCCGCCAGAGCCCAGTTTGCTGGCCCGTTGTGCGGGGTGATCGAGCGTAAGCGGGGCTGCGAGGCCCATCAGATTGTTTGTGCGTAGACCTGTGAGCGCCGTTAGAAGAGTCATCTTCTGGAAGGGTGCTCACAATGGACGACCATTCGGACGACATAAGACGACCGTTGTCATCGCGCATAGAAGTGTACGCCGGCGGCGGCCGGAAACAGTGGCCAGATGATTTGAAGGCGCAGATTGTCGCGGACAGTCTCGAGCCGGGCGCGATCGTAACAGATGTCGCACGTCGCCATGGCTGCCGGCCCCAGCAGGTGCATGACTGGCGGCGCCGGGCGCGTTTGGGCCAGTTGGTGCTGCCGGCTTCGGCGGATACGCTGTCGTTCGTGCCGGTAGTGTCGGAATCGGCGTTACCGGCGGCCGCAGAGCCTACCGGGTCGCCGGAAGCAGCCATTGTGACGGTTGAGCTCCAGGGAGCACGCGTAGAGGTGCGGGGGGCGCCTGGCCTTGCTGTGTTGAGTGATGTGTTCTTAGCGCTTCGACGGACACGTTCATGCTGACGCCGCCTGCGAGCCTTACGATTTACGTAGCGACGCAACCTGTGGACTTCAGAAAAGGTGCGGAGGGCTTGGCGCTGTTGGCGAAGGCGACGCTGGGCCATGATCCGATGAAGGGCGTGGCCGTGGTCTTCCGTGCGAAGCGCGCTGACCGGGTGAAGATCGTCGTCTGGGATGGCAGCGGCCTTGTGATGTACTGGAAGCGGCTCGATGGCAGCGGCTTCAAATGGCCTCCCATCGTGGCCGGCGTGATGCGGATGAATGCCGCCCAGCTGTCGGCGCTTCTGGCCGGCATGGATTGGACGCGCATGCACGCGCCTCGAATCCCGCAGCCGAAAGCGCTTGCGTAGGACATAAAATCTTCGCTGCATCGGCGCGCAAAGCATGGCAAACTCGGGCTAATGAGCGATTTGCCTGATGAGCTGCCGAGCGATCCAGCCGAGTTGCGCGTCTTTGCCGCGGCTCTGCTGGATCGCTGCGCCAGGCTCGAGCGGTTGCTCAAGCTTGCAAAAGATGCGCGGTTCGGTCGGTCCTCGGAAAAGCTTGACGCTGATCAGCTTCACCTTGTTCTGGAGGATATCGATCAGGCCGTCGCAGCCCTCGAAGCGGCCGAGGATCGCGCCAATCCCAGAGTTTGCGAGAAGAGGACGGCCGCGCGCAGGGCCAACCGTGGTCAGTTGCCGGAGCATTTGCCGCGCATCGTCGAAACCCTGATGCCAGCGGAGACTTGTTGCCCGTCTTGTGAGGGCGACCTCTTTGAGATTGGTCACGATGAGAGCCAGAGGCTGGACGTCGTACCGGCGCAGTATCGCGTTATCGTCACCCGCCGACCCAAGCTGGCCTGCCGCGCCTGTCAGGGCGTCGTCCTCCAGCACGCCGCTCCCGAGCGACTGATCAGAGGTGGATTGCCCACTGAGCGGCTGGTCGCGCATGTGATCGACGCCAAGTATCATTGGCATTTGCCGCTTTACCGCCAGGCGCAGATGCTGGCGACGCACGGAATAGCGCTGGACCGTTCCACGCTCGCCTTCTGGGTCGGCTATGCCGCCCAGGAATTGAAGCCCTTGTGGCATCGTCTGCGCCAGCTTCTGCTCGCCTCTTCGAAGCTCTGTGTCGATGAGACTCCCGCACCGGTGTTAGATCCGGGGCGCGGCAGGACCAAAACCGGCTACTTCTGGGCGCTGTCACGCGATGACAGGCCTTGGGCCGGACCTGACCCACCTGGCGTGGTTTACGCTTATGCACCGGGCCGTGGGGCCGTCCATGGCTTGAGGCTGCTCGAAGGCTATCGCGGCATCATCCATTGCGACGGCTATCCGGCCTACAAGACCATGACCCGAGAGACGCGTGCGGACGCCTTGTCCGTGACGCTCGCCTTCTGCTGGTCGCATCTGAGGCGCCAGTTTGTGAAGATCGAGCGCGAGGCCGCTCCGGCGCCAGCTCCGGTTGCGCGCGAGGCTCTTGAGCGCATCGCCCAGCTTTACGCGGTCGAGAAAGCGCTCCGCGGCCGATCGGATGCCGAGCGCCGTGCTGGCAGGCAGGCGCATGCCCGATCTCTGGCTACAGCCTTGAAGCAGTGGTTTGAGGCCAAGCTTGATCACCTTGCACAGAAGAGCGACACGGCGAAGGCCCTGCGCTACGCGCTGCGTCATTGGGACGGTTTGACGCTCTATCTTGATGACGGGCGCATCGAGATGGACACGAATGCTGTCGAGCGTGCGATGCGGCCGATCAAGCTCAACGCCAAAAACTCCCTGTTTGCCGGTTGCGACGAGGGCGCCGAGAATTGGGCAGTTCTCGCTTCGTTGATCGAGACCTGTAAGCTCAATGGCGTCAGTGCCGAGCACTGGCTCGCTGATGTTCTCGCGAAGCTCGTCAATGGTTGGCCTGCGGCGCGACTGGACGAACTGCTCCCTTGGGCATCGATCTACACGATGCATGCACACGTTCCGAGGCTGGCGGCATGAGCCTGAACAGGACCGCGGTCCGGATCAAGGTGACCCTCAAGGACGTAAAACCGGAGGTCGTGCGTCGCCTTGTCGTACCCGTCACCCTGCGCCTAGACCGGCTGCATTTGACGCTTCAGGAGGCGTTTGGCTGGACGAACAGCCACCTCTTCGAGTTCTTCGCTGGTGAGGCGCATTGGGGGATTCCCGACCCCGACAATGATTACGGCCACCAGCCCATGGATGCTCGTAAAGCGCGGCTTTGCGATATCGTTCGAGAGACCGGCGCCAAGACCATCCACTATCTCTATGACTTCGGCGACAGCTGGGACCATGTGATCAAGCTCGAAAAATGGTTCGACAACACCACGACGGAGGGCATGCCCTTCCTGCTCGAGGCCGCCGGTCGTTGCCCTCCGGAAGGCGTCGGCGGTGCGCCAGGCTATGCCGAATACCTCGACGCCATCAGCGACCCTGCTCATCCGGAGCACGAACATATGCGCCGCTGGGGTCCGGAGCGGTTCGATCCCAACGTGATCGACCGGAATGCCCTCGAGGCCGACGTAAACGCGTTGTCCGACACATGGAAACCGCGGCGACGCGCTACGCGAACAAAATAGACGTCAAACGCCATTCAAAAGGGCCGCAGAGCTGCGCTTACGATCGAGCGGGCGAATAGCGATTTTAAACTGCTCGACTGTGCAGGCATTCGCGCGAGGCTATCGGTGTATGCTGGCCGGCGAGCAGTCGGACAGCCGCGCCGCCCCTCGACATCATGCACCTCGCGGAAGGGGACATCCGGATAGGCTGCCCCAGTCGTGCTTCCTACCAGCAGGAGACTCCTGCCCGTGCCGACCAAGCTGAGAAGCCGGTCGAGCACCACATCGTGCGGAACAAGCGGCAAGGATCGGAGCCGCCCAGTTTGCTGATGAGGAGCTTGAGGAATTCCGGCCCGTACCGCGCTGTGCCGAAAGCGCTCCGCGCCTCAGTTCGCCCCAGTGAACAACATAACGACCTGTCAGCGGGTGCCTCTCGGGGAGAGCAGCGCCGACCCGTTCGACTCCAGACCAATAATGACCTGTCGCTCCACTTGGATTGTCCCTGCCACGGCGCCGACGTCAATGCCGGAACTGACGAGGTCGGAGACAAGATGGTCGCTCGATCCGTCGACCAAATGCGTATCGACGTCGGGGAAGCGATGGCGGTGGTCAACGAGGGTGGCTCGGACCGATGCCGGCTTTGCACGGACCCACAGCGCCTTGGTGCGTTTGCCCCGTGCTCCTGACGATCTGAATGAGTATTGCGTGATGCACAGCATCGTGAATCTCGCGAGAGCGTTCGTGCCAATCGCGACGCCCAGAACGTGGGCCGTTCTGCGCGTCGACCGGCATAATCTGCATCTGCCACCCATTGCTGGTGCGCGAGCACCTGCGCCACCCTTTCGACCTCGGACTCTTGGGATGAGCTCCATAGCCCCTTCCTTATCGGTCCCAAGGGTCGCGGCGCAAAGTAAGGGGCAAATTCGTGTTTAGCAACGAGACTAATGAGAACGAGGAAGACAAGAGGATTCTGCCGCCGTTGAAAAGACGTCTTCGCAGGACACCGGCTTCTCCTAGTTCAATTGGAAGGCCACACAGGCCGCTCCCCGAGAGCAGCGGGATACTGCGGAGACTTTCATCACCAGAGGTATTCACAGTCAGGGAAGTGCTTGACCTCACCACCCGAATAGAAAAGACGACGACATCTGCCCCTATACACAGGCGCCATCAAGCCTGCACCGGTAGGCGCCCCATTGTCGCAACTGCCGGCACGAAGGCCGCAGGTTCGCTTTCCGAAACTTTGATGTGTATATTGGCAATTCCGAAGATGCCGCAGATGCAGAACCGCCATGAAAACCAAGAAGACTCCGAAGCATAAATCAGGCCCGTTGGAGCGTTATACACAGGTTTTGGAAGCGATCGCCGGGTCGCTCGATGGGCTTACCGGCCGCGAGATCGAGGCTGTGCTGGACCTCCCAAAGACGACGGTCAATCGGCTTGTAAACGCTCTGGAAAGCAGTGATCTGGTCGCCAGCAGCGGGCGGGGGGGCGAGTTCAAGCTTGGGGGGAGACTCCGTCGGATTTTGGAATCCGACACATCTTGGATAGTTGGCGCAAGCAAGCGCCGGCTTAAGGCATTGGCCGAACAAACCGGTGAAACCTGCTTCGTCGCTCGTCTGTCCGGCTCGTCCGTCCACTCCGTAGTGATGGAGTCGCCGGACGCAAGTGTCGGGGTTTATGTCGCACCCGGGCATGTGCTGCCTCCCCATGCGACTGCTTCAGGGAAGGTTCTGACGGCAATGCAGCACCCCCGGTTGCGCCAGGCGATTCTGGATACCGAACTCCCCAAGTTGACGGATAGGACGATCAGCAATCGCCAGGATCTTGAGCGTGAACTTGCGAAGATTCGGAAGCAGGGCTACGCCGTCGAGAACGGGGAACACATTCAAGGTCTTTACACGCTTGCCTGTCCGGTACTTTCTTTACCGGAAACACCGCCGATCTACGCCTTGGGACTCACAGGCCCAGCTGAGCGCGTGCGCTCGCGGGCGATCCCGGAGTTTCTTGAACGCCTCAAGTCCACGGCCGCCGAAATTGCAAATGCTTTCATGCCGGGTGCCCACATCGCAGGCCGTTGATAGGCACGGTCAGGCCGTCTGTCGCGCAGAACGAGTATTCTGCCACTCTAAGTGCCGCATCGCCTTCCGGCCTGGCATCAAGCATGGCGTTTGCCAGCGCTTCACCTCCACTCATCAGCTCATGCCAGACTGTATCCCAAGCGAACCGCGCATCACAAGGTAGAGGAGTCATGCCAGTTACGCTCTACGGCGACAAGCGCGGCGACGAGATGCCCGATTGGCTGGCCGAGAAGCAGAAGCGGCTTGAGAAGATCGCGAGGCCAAGCTGCGCTGGACGCCGAAGCCAAGGCCGCCGCCGAAGCGGAGAGCACGGCACGAGCCGAGGCGGAGGACAAATGTCGGGCGGAGAAGAGGCAAGACTCCGGCGCCGCGAATGCTGCGCCCGACGGCAAGGCGCAACGCAATTTCACCGATAAAGCCGCATCCTGAAGACGAAGGACGGTTACTTTCACGGCTACAACGCCCAAGCCGCGGTCGATGGTGCCCATCAGATCATCCTGGCGCAGACGCTTACCAGTTCCTCCAGCGATCAGGTGCAACTGGCTGCCGTTGCCGACGGATCAGGGCCAATCTGTGACTCTCCGACGAGGTATCGGCAGATGCCGGCTACTGCTCCGACGCCAATCTTCGAACCATTAAACGGCGCATCGAGCGTTACATCGCCACCGGAAGGCAGAAGCACGGCACCACGTCCGCCAGCGCGAAAGAGGCTTCAAGACTCAGCTCGCTGATCGCCAGGATAAGCACCAAGCTCAGGCGGGCCGGCTACCGAAGTCGTCACCGCTGCGCAAGCAGATCGTCACACCCCTCTTCGGACAGATCAAACAGGCAAGAGGGTTCAGGCAATTACTGCTGCGCCGCATCGATACAGTGCAGGCCGAATGGGCGCTGATTTGCATCGCTCACAACCTCGTCAAGTTGGCGAGGGCCGAATGAGCCGCCACCACTATCAAGATAAAAACGCCTTCCCTGGACAGGCTCCTAGCCGGCGGATTTCGGCGGCGAGCTATGGGAATGCGGCGGCCGTTCGTCGGACGTCCGACTATGCACCTTCAGCGCGCACAAGACCTGCCGCCGGCACCTGCAAGCTGTCTGCCGCTCGCTCGTGTCTCTCTCCGAGCAGAGGCTTGCGGAGCGCCTTATCCCGGCTTGCTTGGCTGTACCGTTGCGCTCGCCGGGCGCCGCGGCTCGCAAATGTAATGCCAACTCAAATCGCGGGATCGAGGCTCCGCGAGCCGCTATTCCGTCTCGCAATCTCCGTGACACCCGTTAGCCCTTGACTCCCGCGTAGCCACCATAATAAATCCAGAAACCGGCAAAAATAACCGAAAAACGGGAGAAACGCTTACGTATGTCCAACACAATCCTTCCACCCCCCGGAACTCCGGCCGGCGACGAAGATCTGATAGTCTCGGCCGCCCGCGGAATGCCTTCGCTCGCGCCGGGCCGCGGCCGCGACCGCGGCGTGGGGCCGTTTCCTCGGATGGTCCTTCGCGGGGCCACGGTCATCAACGGCACCGGGGCTCCTCCAATGGGGCCGATCGACATCGTCGTTGAGAAGGGCCGCATAACTCAGATCGTAAGCGTGGGCTTCCCCAAGATGCCGATCAACCCCGAACGCCGCCCGCCTCGGGGGGACTTCGAGATCGACTGCCACGGGAAATGGGTAACTCCGGGATTCGTCGATTCCCACGTGCACACCGGCATCTCTTCTCACGCGGCGAACGGCGAGCAGCCGCCAGTCGAATACGTTTACAAGCTGTGGTTGGCGCACGGTATCACGACCGTCCGTGATATGTGGTCGGCAAACGGCCTGGGCTGGACGCTCCAGCAGAAGGCCGCGTCCGAAGCTAACGAGATCGCCGCGCCGCGGATCATGGCTTATGCCGGCTTTCCAGCGCACGAGAGTCTCAACATCATTCACACTCCGGAAGAAGGGCGCGCCTGGCTGCGGGCCATCGCCAAAAGAGGCGCTGACGGTGTCAAGTTCTACGGCGCCGCGCCGGCGATCTTCAAAGCCGCCCTTGAAGAATCGAAGGCGCTTGGCCTGCGCAGTGGCTGCCATCACCCGCAAATGGCGCTTTCTCGGTTGAACGCACTGACGACGGCCAGGTGGGGGCTTACGAGCACGGAACACTTCTACGGTGTCCCCGAGACCATGTTCGAACGAGCCAGCATACAGCCGTACCCGGCCAACTACGACTACATGGACGAATACCTGCGGTATAATACCAGCAGCCAGAACTTCATTCACGCGGCTGAGCCTGCAAGCGCGAAATGGAATGAAACGCTCGACCGTTTCCTCGAACTCGACCATACGTTCGTCCCCACCCTTGCCATCTTGGAGGCCAATCGGGACTTGATGCGGGCGAGGCGCGCTGACTGGCACGACAAATATACTCACAAGACGCTGTGGGATTTTTTCGAGCCGCAGCGCGCCAACCACGGGTCGTACTGGTTTGAATGGTCGACACGAAACGAGGTCGAGTGGAAGGAACATTTCCGTCGATGGTCTGCGTTCGTGTACGACTATATGAAGAAAGGCGGTCGCGTTTGCCCGGCCAGTGATGCAGGGTTCCTGTACCAGATCTACGGCTTCTGCTTCATCCGCGATCTCGAATGGTTCCAAGAGGCCGGTTTCCACGCTCTGGAAATCATCCGTGCCGCGACGATGTCCGCCGCAGAGCTGATGGGGCTGGCCGACGAGATCGGCACGGTCGAGGTAGGGAAGTGCGCCGACCTGCTAGTTCACCAAGAAAACCCGCTCGAGGATCTGAAATTCCTTTACGGAACAGGTGCGCTGCGCCTCAATGACGCGACGGGTAGGTCAGAATGGCGGCGCGGCCTCCAATACACAATCCGTAACGGTGTGGTCTACGATACGGCCGAACTGCTATCGGATGTGCGTGGGATCGTGGCGCGCAGCTGGGCCGGCGCGAACATTGACACGTTGCTTGGTCAAGATAACGTATGAGCGTCAATACCCACCAATTTTGCCCGCACGTCTTTCTGCTAACTGGCTTCCTTGGAAGCGGAAAAACTTCGCTTATCCTCGATCACCTGCAAGACCCGGAGACTGCCAACACCGGCGTCATTGTCAACGAGGTCGGTCAAATCGACGTGGACGGCGCCCTCATTACGACGGGGCGCACAGGGCTCCCCCTCGCGACACTCGATAACGGCTGCGTGTGCTGTTCGCTCAATAGCGATCTGCCCCACGCCATCCTGGCTCTGCTCGCGGAAAGGGAGGCCGTGGGAGGCCAATCGTTGGAGCGCATCATTATCGAAACGAGCGGCCTGTCGAAGCCCTCTCCCATTCTGAGATCGCTCCTCGACATTGGGATGCCCCTGCGCACGACCGTGTTGTCGACCTATGACAGCGAACAGGGGCCAGACACGACAGCTCGCTTCGAGGAAGCTGTCGCCCAGCTCGCCGCCGCGCAGAAGATCGTGGTTACAAAGGTCGATCGCGTCGGTGAGCTCGCCTTGGACAGAGCCAGCGAAGCGGCCGCGTATCTGAATCCGCTCGCGGCAATCGTGAACGAGCGCGACCGCACGCGCCGAGCCCGGCTCGCCTTTGCGGGTATTCAAAGCCCACTTCGATCGAGTTTTCCCATTGTGGCGCGCCAGGAGCCACACAACTTCCAACACACCAGGATGAAAGTCTTCCTGATCAAATTTGAAGCACCCCAATGGGAGCAACTCATCGAATGGATCGAGAATCTGGTGGGGTACTGCGGTGATCGCTTGCTGCGGACGAAGGGGTTCGTCCGGATCGAAGGGCGTCGTATCCTTATTCAGGGAGTTGGTGGGACATTTGACCCGCCGCGCGAGATCGCCGACGGGGTGGAGCGGGAGGACGGACTGGTTGTTATCACGCGAGACCTAGCGCGGGTAGATTTCTCCACGATAGAGCCGCCCCTGAAACTGCAAGTGCGTGGACTCTAAGAGGGCATGCAACCATGAAGAAGATTCTTCGACTGCTTGCCAAGCGGATAGCCTTCGGCGCTATGACGCTCTTCATCATTTCGCTGATCCTCTTTGTCGGCGTCGAGTTGCTGCCCGGCGACGCCGCCCAATCCATACTCAGCCAGGACGCCGCTCCCGAAAATGTCGCCGCCTTGAGGGAAGAGCTTGGACTCAATGTACCACCCGTCGAACGGTATCTTAATTGGCTTGGCGGGGTACTAACGGGGGACCTTGGTCGATCAGTGGCGACGCACCGCGAGATTTCCGACCTCATTGGCACTCGCATCTGGAACACGCTGTTCCTGGGAGGCTTCGCCGCCGTCATGGCGGTGCCGGTTGCGCTTGGCCTTGGCATCCTCGCCGCAACTTACAGGCATTCAATGTTCGATCGGGCGATCAACGTCACAGCATCTATTTCGATCTCGCTCCCTGAATTCTTCCTTTGCTACATCCTCATCCTCCTCCTCAGCGCCAAAGCGGGAATCTTCCCAGGCATCTCGAACATCCGTCCCGATCTCAATTTGGGTGAACGTCTATATCGTACAGCGCTACCGTCGTTTGCCCTCAGTCTTGGGGTGTTCGCCTACATGATGCGAATGACCCGCGCGGCGATTGTCAACCTGTTGGCGCAGCCATACATCCAGATGGCACGCCTCAAGGGCGCGGCGCCCGGTAGCGTGATTGTGCGGCACGCGCTCCCCAACGCATTCGCCCCGATCATCAACGTCGTGGCGCTCAGCCTGGCGTACCTCGTCGTTGGCGTCGTGGTGGTGGAAGTCATCTTCGTCTACCCCGGGGTCGGTCAGCTTCTGGTCGACTCCGTCGCCCGTAGGGACGTCCCGGTCGTTCAGGCTTGCAGTATGTTCTTCGCGCTGGCCTACGTATCGCTGAACCTGATCGCCGACGTTCTGACAATTTTAACCAATCCCCGCCTTCTCCACCCGCGTTGAGTAAAGGAGCTCCATGACTGATCTTGCAATCGGACGCGGCGTTACGGTCTGGCTCCCGATCGGCGTCACCGGGCTTGTCTTTGCCGTCTCAGCGAATGCCGCCTGGCTACAGGGCAATTGGGGCGCAATCGCTCTTGGAACTGCCGCTTTTGCCGGGATAGCCGCGACCCTCTTGAGGTGCACGCAAGGCAGGCTGGTAGAGTTGGGGATTCTCCTGACCTCGCTACTCTACGGAGCGGCCGTTGCGACGGCACAAACCCGCTTTGCGGCATTCCCTGCCTCGGGTATTGCCGGCTTAGTCGCAATCCAAGCCATGACCTTGCTGGCCGTGAGACAAGCGCGCCCGCTGAGATCCGCACCGGTCTCTGCCTGGATCGGACTCATCCTGATTGCCGGGTACATCCTCGTCGCGGCGCTAGCGCCGATCTTGGCGCCCTACTCTCAATCGCAGATCGTGGGAGCGGAGTATGCACCGTGGGGACCTGACTTCTTGTTGGGGACAGACAACCTGGGCCGCGACATGCTAAGCCGGCTTCTGTATGCTACAAGGAACACGATCGCCATCGCTCTCGCGGCGACACTGACTGGATTTCTCGCCGGCTCCGCCGCGGGGCTGCTTGCCGCCACAATCGGAGGCTGGGTCGACAACGCCCTCGGGTGGGTCGTGGATGTCGCAATGGCCATCCCGCAACTCATCTTTGCCTTGCTGATCCTTACGCTCACGGGTACCTCGATCACTGCGCTGATACTCGTCATCGCATTCGTCGATTCGACACGCGTGTTTCGCCTCGTGCGAGCGGCTTCATCAAATGTCCTTGCGCTCGATTTCGTGGAGGCGGCCCGCCTACGCGGTGAGGGCCTCATCTGGATCATGCGGAAGGAAGTATTGCCGAACATTAAAGCGCCGCTTCTGGCGGAATTCGGGATGCGCTTCTGCTTTGTTATCCTCTTCGTCAGCAGTTTATCCTTTCTAGGCTTAGGCGTGCAGCCGCCGACCGCCGACTGGGGCAGCATGGTTCGTGAGAACGCTGCGCTCATCGTCTACGGTGAGCTCGTGCCGCTACTGCCTGCCGCGACCATCGCGGTGTTCGCGGTTGCGATCAACTTTACCGTTGACTGGTTTTTGTATCGAGCGAGCGGGCTAAAAGCATGAGCGGCGTAAGCGTATCCACCGGCCCGTTAATCCAGATAACCGGCCTCACGGTTGAGGTAAGAGAGGATCATACGTGGCGCGCCGTGCTCAGTGGGTTGGATCTTACGTTGCGTCGCGGCGAAGTGCTCGGTCTCATCGGGGAATCTGGCGCCGGGAAGTCCACCATCGGCCTCGCCGCGCTCGGCTATGTTAGGAGCGGCAGCCGCTTCGCGAACGGTTCGATCCGCTTCGACGGGCAAGAACTCGTGGGGGCACCCGAAAAGCAATTGCGGGCGCTTCGCGGTTCCCGGGTTGCCTACGTGGCGCAAAGCGCCGCCGCATCGTTCAACCCGGCTTGGAACCTGATCAGCCAGTATGCCGAAATACCGGTCGAGCGCCGCCTCAGGACAAGGCGACAGGCCAAAGCCGACGCCCAAAATATGTTCAAGACGCTGCTCCTGCCCGACCCGCGGGGAATCGGATATCGCTATCCGCACCAAGTCTCCGGCGGCCAGCTTCAACGCGCCATGATCGCGATGGCCATGGCCTGCCAGCCGGAGCTCATCGTCTTTGACGAACCCACGACCGCACTGGACGTGACCACTCAGGTTGAGGTGCTCACGGCAATCAAGCTGATCGTCGAACGGTTCCGTACCGCGGCGCTTTACATCTCGCACGACCTCGCGGTCGTCACCCAGCTGGCCGATCGCATCATGGTGCTCAGGCACGGCCGGAAGGTCGAGGAAGGCGAGACTCGTCAGATCCTCGAGGCGCCCCGCGAGCTCTATACGAAAGCGCTGCTCGGCCAGAAAGTCGAGCGACGGCAGCCTGTTCCCTCACCTGCCGGCCAGCCTCTCCTCCGCGTTGACAGCCTCAGCGCGGCTTACGCACGAGGACCAAACGTCCTTCAGAACGTGTCCCTCAACGTTGGCCGCAAGCAGACGGTCGCCGTCGTTGGGGAGTCGGGCAGCGGGAAGAGTTCGCTTGCCCGTGCCATCACCGGCCTTTTGACACCGTCCCAAGGCGCGATCACGCTGGACGGAAAGCTGCTGCCTGCGCGCATGCATCAGCGGTCCCGCTCGGACCTAAAACGTATCCAGATGATTTATCAATCGCCTGACACGGCACTCAATCCGCGGCAACAAATCGGGGAAGTCCTGGGACGGCCACTCGAATTCTATCTCGGTTTGCGAGGCAAGCCCCAGAAACGATACGTCGCGAAGCTGCTTGAGATGATAGACCTGAGCGAGTGCTTTGCCCGTCGGCTCCCTGACGAACTGTCCGGGGGCGAAAAGCAACGCATCTGTATCGCTCGAGCGCTGGCGGCCGAGCCCGAACTCATCATATGCGATGAAGTGACATCCGCTCTCGATCAGCTTGTCGCTCAAGACATACTGCGGCTGTTTCAGCGCCTGCAGGAGGAGCTCTCGGCCTCCTTCCTCTTCATTACACACGACCTGGGAACAGTGAAGGCGATCGCTGACCAGATCGTCGTCATGCAAAACGGGCAAGTCGTCGAGCAGGGATCACGAGATACCGTCTTGGAGCCGCCGTTCCTTCCCTACACCAACCTCCTGCTCTCATCCGAACCCAAGCTGGACCCAAACTGGCTGACGCAGCTGCTCGCCACCCGAGGGTGCGCACCCAGCTAATTTCGGGCGAAGGCTGGCGGTTTCAACATGTCATGAGACGGCTTCGCGTCGCGGTTTGCCCAAACGGCCGTGTGACCCCCGCCGAATGTCCATCACAAGAACCCCCCGCATTGGAAATCGCTGATAACGCTGACGCGGCTTGCCGCCACCTCCGCGGATTGCGCGATAAGCGACAGGAATCCAGGCTTGCGGGCGACCTTGCCTTCTCACGACGCTTCGCCATTGACATTCGTGTGCATTCGAATTTTTGTACCAGAAAAAGGGATATGATACCGAAAATCGGGCGCGGCTGACAGTCGACCGCAAAAAGGGAACCGGAGATGGACATGGATAAATTGCAACGGCTCGAGATGGATGCGCGCCATGGGAGACTCGACCGGCGCTCCTTCCTGAAGGCGGCATCCGCGTTGGGTCTCACCGCCGCCTTGTCGCTGCCGAGTGCCAACCGCGTCTTCGCTGGGACGCCGAAAAAGGGCGGTCACTTCCGTATCGGCACCTCTGGCGGCTCCACGACGGACACCTATGACCCTGCCACGTACAACAACAGCGTCCTGCGAATGATAGCGGGCTCCGTCTGCAACTACCTCATGGAGATCGACAGCCGAGGGGAAGTAGTTCCGGAGCTCGCGGAAAGCGTTGAAACCCTGGACGGCGGCCTCCGTTTCGTCATCAAGCTCCGCCAGGGCATTGAATTCCACAACGGCAAGACGTTCGGCCCCGATGACGTGATCGCTTCGTACAATCACCACCGCGGTAAACTTTCAACCTCAGCCGTCAAGGGCATCATGTCCCAGATCGCCGAAATAAGGGCAGACGGCCCGAGCACGGTCGTCCTCTCCCTCTCGGCTCCCAACGCTGATTTTCCTCCAATCCTATCGGACTATCACTTGCCGATCTTCGCCGCCGATGGCGATCGTATCGATACATCGCATATGGTCGGAACGGGAGGCTACACCATCTCATCCTACAGTCCGGGCGTCCGTGCGACTCTGCAGCGCCACCCGAACTACTGGCGCCAAGGCAGAGGCAATTTCGACTCTGCCGAAATTCTGGTTGTGGCGGACGTCGTCGCCAGCGCCAACGCCCTTATCTCTGGCGAGGTCGACGCGATTGACAATTGCGATGTGAGCACCGTTGACCGGCTAGCGAAGCGCAAAGGGATCAAGATTCTCGAAGTGACCGGAAAACAGTACAACTCAATGCTGATGTTCACGGACGTCGAGCCCTTCACCAACAATAAGGTCAGGCTCGCGCTCAAACACGCGCTCGACCGTCAGGCAATCGTAAAATCCGTATTGAAAGGCCACGGCAAGGTCGGGAACGACAACCCGATTACCCCTTCGTACCGGTTCTACAACGACCAGTTGGAGCAGCGAGTCTATGATCCCGAGAAGGCGAAGTTCCTCCTGAAGCAGGCCGGCCATGACAGCCTCGATCTCGAGCTTTCGACATCCGCTGCGGCCTTCGCCGGCGCGGTGGATGCTGCCGTGCTGTTCAAGGAGCAGGCTGCACCCGCCGGCATCAACGTGAGCATCAAGCGCGAGCCGGATGACGGATATTGGCAGAACGTGTGGCAGAAGAAGCCTTTCATCATGGGGTTCATGGGCGGTCGCGCGACTGTCGACTGGATGTTCTCAACCTCGTTCGCGTCCGACGCGGCGTGGAACGATACCCACTGGAAGAACGAGCGCTTTAACTTCCTCCTGAAGCAGGTCCGTACCGAGGTGGACGATGCGAAGCGCAAGGAAATCTACTTCGAGATGCAGCAGATCGTGCACGACGAAGGCGGCACGATCGTTCATTCACTCCCCAGCATAGTCAACGCGGTCACAGATCAGGTGCAGCATGGCCCTCTCGCCAGCAACTGGGGACTCGATGGAAACCGCTGCATCGATCGCTGGTGGTTTGCCTGAGAGTAGGCGTAAGGCCTCGGAAGAAAAGGAGGGCCCGGCGATCGCCGGGCCCATTTTCATTTGTAAGTGTGGTGTGACAAGAAGCCTGCGACTGTCACCGCGCGTTATCCAAAAGTCGGCAATCGGAATAGGCTTAAATAGGCGAACCTAGTTGCCGGACACAATTCGTCCAAATGCAAAAGTGAGCCATCGAAGCTACCTAGCCTTCGTTGCGTCCAATCGCCCCACCTGTGCTGCTTCGCGCATCGCATCTCAATCCAAGCGTCGGGGGAGACGGCGCATCCGACAGTCCTGAAAATCGAGATAAATCTCGATTTATGATCCCTGCTGTTGACTTAAGTGGCAAATCCTGATTATCGGTATTTAGTCTCAATTTACGGAGCCGGCGATGATTCTTGATCTCCCGCGTGTGACCTACTCCAACATTGGAGTCGATTTTTCTCCGGTGCATGCACATCTGGACAAAATCATTCCCGGTTTTGAGAGAGAGATTCTTGGTCGGGAGTGGTCGACACAGTTTTCGACACGACCGCCGAAGGAGATCGCGAGCCCAATCACTCCTGAGCTTTCTTTGGGGCGATTTCCGATCTCTACGGCTGCCGATGTCAAGGCTGCGATCGCCTCGGCGCGCGCGGGGACTAACGTTTGGAGTCATGCGTCTCTCGAAGAGCGGCTAGCCTTCGCCGAGCGTTGGCAGGCAGCCCTCGCGGCGCAGAAGTATGAGCTTGGCCTTGCAGCACTCTACGAAATTGGCAAATCCCGCATTGAGGCAGTCGGCGAGGCGGAAGAATGTCTCGACATGGTGGAGTACTACTCGTCACAGTTGAAGGAGAACAACGGCTATACGCGCCCGATGAACGAACTCGTGGCGAATGAGACCGCCAGAAGCATAATGAAGCCCTACGGGGTCTTCGCGGTGATTGCCCCGTTCAATTTCCCGCTCGCACTTTCCATCGGCATGGTGTCGGGCGCTCTGCTGACGGGCAATTCGGTCGTCTTCAAGCCTTCCCCGGGATGCTCTTTGACCGGGCTGTTGATAGCCGAAACACTACGCAAGGCCGGCTTGCCGGATGGAGTGTTCAATATCGTCCTTGGCGATGGTGAGGTCGGGCGTCTGCTCGCCACGGACGACGGCGTCGACGGCGTTGCGTTCACCGGCTCACACAAGACGGGAATGAGCATCTTCCGTCACATCGCGATGCTGCCGCACATGAAGCCGGTGATCGCCGAGATGGGCGGCAAGAACCCCGCCTATGTCACGCGAAATGCCGATCTGGAGTGCGCCGCGCAAGGGGTGGCGCGATCCGCCTTCGGATTGCAGGGGCAGAAATGCTCCGCCTGCTCGGTCGTTTACGTCGACAACGTCGTCAAGCACAAGTTCATCAGCAAGCTCGTGGATTTTTCCTCCAAGCTGGTCGTGGGCGATCCGCGAAGGGCTGAGACCTTCATGGGCCCTGTCTATGGGGACGCGACGGCCGAGCGTTTCAGAGCCGCTCTTTCCGAGGTGAACGGTAAGGGCAAGGTCCATTTCGGCGGCGCGGCGTTCGGGCAGGGCTTTGCCGACAACTATGTCCTCCCGACCGTGGCCGAACTCGATGGGCCGGACAAGCTCACCCGCGAAGAGCTGTTCATGCCGTTCGTCGTCGTTCGCGGCGTCGATGGCCTCGAGGCCGCAATCGCCGAAGGCAACGACATCGCGTATGGGCTATCGGCAGGCATCTTCACCCGCGACCAGAAAGAGTTGCGGTACTTCCTCGACACGGCGGAAGCAGGTGTTCTCTATGCCAACCGCGCCAGCGGCGCGACGACCGGCGCCTGGCCGGGCGCACAGCCTTTCTGCGGTTGGAAAGGCACCGGAGTCAGCGGCAAAGGTGGCCTCGGCGCGTGGTTCCTCCCGCAATACATGCGCGAGCAAAGCCACACGATCATGACGAAGTGACTGTTCAAGGCGCCCGGTTCGCGGCCCTCCGTTCCTATCCCTATCTCATTTCCGAGATCATGCCGCACTATCCTGACGCCATGCCTACATCCTGCCGCCTGTTCGAGCGCGCCCGCAAGGTCATGCCCGGCGGCAACACTCGGACCACGGTCTTCATCGACCCCTTCTCCATCTACGTCGCGCGCGGCGAGGGCTGCCGGGTCTGGGACGTGGACGGTAACGCCTACTATGACTGCATCAATAACTTCACCGCCCTGATCCACGGCTATGACCATCCGGATGTGACGGCGGCCGTGATCGACCAGCTGCCACAGGGCACCGCCTTCGGCGCCCCGACGACAAGTGAGAGCGAGCTTGCGGAATTGCTGGTCGAGCGCCCTGCCGTCGATCGAACAGATACGCTTCGCCAATTCGGGCACGGAGGGCGTGATGATGGCGACAAGGCTGCCCGCGCCTTCATCGAACGACCGAAGATCGTCAAGATCGAGGGTGCGTACCACGGATCATACGACTTCGCTGAAGTCAGCCTCGACAGCTCGCCCAATAACTGGGGCGACATGCCCGCCTCCACTCCCTACGCCCGGGGCACGCCGCGCGGCGTGCTGGACGACGTGATCGCGGTTCCCTTTAACGACATCGAAGCGTTGCGCACAATCTTCGCTGCGCACGGTGACACCATCGCCGGCGTGCTGATCGATCCGATGCCGAACCGCGCCGGACTGATTCAAGCGCGTAAGGACTATCTCGACGCAATGATCGAGATCACGCACGCCGCCGGCTCACTGGTCATCTTCGACGAGGTGATCTCGTTCCGCCTCGGTCATTCCGGCGCACAGGGGCTGTGGGGAGTTTCGCCGGATCTGACGGTGCTCGGAAAAATGATCGGCGGCGGCTTTCCCGTCGGCGCGGTCGGTGGACGGGCTGAGATCATGGCGGTCTTCGACCCGACCCGCGGCAAGCCGGCGCTCCCGCATGGTGGGACCTTCACCGCTAATCCGGTGACGATGCGCGCCGGCCTCGCCGCCATGAGGGCTCTGACGCCCGAGAGCTTCGCCCATCTCGACCATCTGGGCAGCCTGCTGCGCGAGGGCATAACAGGCTCGCTGGACCGGCATAGGCTCGCCGGGCGGTGCGTTGGGCTGGGCTCGCTGTTCAAGGTTCATTTCAAAGCTTTGCCAGTCACCGACTATCGCTCGGTCTATCCAGGGCCGGCCGAACGCAGGAAGCTCGACGCGTTCCACAAAGGTCTCCTCGACCGTGGCGTCCTGTCGGCTAGCTACGGCCTGTTCGCGCTCTCGACCGCGATGACCGAAGCCGACGCGCGCGCGATTCTCGGCGCCGTCGACGAGACGCTAAGTGAGATCGCAGGAAATTCCGACCAGGACCTGTCGCTGATCCGGCGTGCCGGACGTAACCGCCGGATGACCCAAAAACGAAATGGGCGATAAATGACAGCTTCTCCTCACGTCGTCGTGATCGGGGCGGGTACGCTCGGAATGTGCTCAGCACTCAGCCTGGCCGAGCATGGAGTCCGTGTCACGGTTCTTGATGCTCAATCCATAGCTTCGGGTTCAAGCGGCCGCTCGGTAGGCGTAGTGGGAACGCAGCTCACCGACCCATTCGATATTCTGCTGCGTATTCATTCGGTAAGGCAGTTCCGCGAGTGGGAAAGTCTCGGACTGGGCTTTAACCACATAGGCTACCTACGCCTGGCCCGCACCGCCGAACAGATGGAGCTGTTCGCACGATCGGTAAAGATACAGGAGGATGCGGGCTTCAGGTCTCGGCTCTATCAAGCGCGCGAGCTGCAACAGCTCATTCCTCATATGAACCCCGATGGGCTCGAAGGAGGACTGTTCGGACCCGACGATGGATTTCTCGACCCTCATGAGATGTGTACCTTCCTGGCCGAGAAGGTGCGCACGCGCCGCGGCAACATCTTTCAGTTCTGTGAACTTGTTGACGTAACGCGACGAAATGGCGTTTACAGACTAGATACCAGCAAGGGCGGGATCGATTGCGACTTTGTCATCAACGCGGCTGGCGCGTGGGCTCCAGCAGTTGCCCGGGTTTTCGGACAAACGCTGCACATTCGTCCAGAGCGGCACCAGGCGGTGACAATCCACCTCGATGAGCCGCTCGACTATACGATGCCGATGGTGATGGATCTCGTGAACGGGGAGGGCACTGGCCTCAACTTCCGTCATGAGAAGCGGAACGAACTGATTGCCGAAATCCACAAGGTCAGCTCGCCGTTTCCGGAGGATCCCAACAACTTTAACGACCAATGCGACGAGCAATCGAAAGTCAATCTGGCCGAGCTGCTTCTTGAGCGTGTTCCGGAACTGCTTGGCGCTCGTCTCGGTCGAGGTTGGGCTGGACTTTATCCAGTCACCGCGGACCATCGGCCGTTCGTCGGCGCCATCGATCCATCCGAACCGAACCTGATCACCGCCGCCGGTGCAGGAGGCTACGGCATTCAGCTTGCGCCCGTCATAGGGACGATTGTGGCGGACTGGGTACTTCAGGGCGCTCCCGTATCAATACCGGGCACCGAAATTCTGTCGCCCACGGCGGAAAGAAATGTTCCCGCTGAAGGCTCACGCACGACTGCAAGTATCTGCGAAACCGAAGAGGAAATCGAAGATCGCACAACATCTAAGGCGGCGCGCTAGCTCAAGGAAGAGGCAAGAGCCATCCCTGAGGCACAGTACGTCGTCCGCATCGAGCACATCAATGTCCAATATGAGCTATCGCCAATTTTGGTGACGGCCGGTCCGGTCAGGCGGCGGCGGTTTGGGGCTGACGGTCGATCGGCTTGGCGATGACCTCGATCCGGTTGTTGAATGTCACACCGAGAATGAGTTTTGGCAACTGGTTGTGGCCATCGAGACGGCGCCAGTTTTTCTGGGCGTCCTCGGCCAGTTTCAAGACCATCGCGAGCGCGGTCTTGTTGGATAGGCAGCCCCGATCGGATCGTGCGGTGGCGCACGGTAGCGAAGGTGCTTTCGATGGTGGTGGTCGTGCGCAGGTGTTTCCATGCTCGGCCGGGAAGTCGTAGAAAGCCAGCAGCGTGTCTCGATCCTTGCGCAGGCACTTACCTGGAAAGACTACCGCCAAAACGGGTCGGCGAAGATCATGAAGCTCAAGGCCGACGAGTTTGGTCGGTTCGCGCAAAGGCACGCGGGCAAACGCGGCAGAAACCGCCCGGAAACAATCTACTTGCTGGGGCTGACGCAATACGACACGCGAAACCAAAAAGGCAGCCTGAAGGTTGGGATGCGCACCGAGAATCTCGGCTAAGCGCAGCCTTATGTCTCAGGAGCTGATGCGGCGAATACGGCATTACAAGATCAGTGACCAGGCCGGCGAAATCAACCTCGTCCGCGCGGCCACTATGACTATTGCGGCGTCGCCGGAAATCTGCGGACTCTCGTATAAGTTTATCGAAACGTCGAGCGTGACTGGAATGTTGCGCAGCCGCAGCTGGGACGGCCGGCTCCTCAATTGAGACCGCTTCAGCCAAGTCAAAAGAACGGACACCGTTGCTGAAGCCTAAACTGCGCCTCCCGTCTCGGGAGCTGCAGGCGCTTGCAGTGCCGTGAACCCATTGTCGAAGAGCGTCGGTACGGAAATCGGCACGCGGCGTTCTGTGGAAAACGGGGCGGGCGACCGCCTCCGGTGACCCGTTGGCAAAGGAAACGGAGCACAGGTAACCGAGCCGCTGCGCCTCTCCGACACTATTGAACGACTACCTCGCAGTCTCGGGTCATACAGTAAATAGCCCAACGTCGTTGCTTCATTGCCGGGCTGCAGGAGACTGGAGCAAGAACCCAACCAATTCGCAAAAGAACGTCCAGCTGTTCGCCAAATGCCACAGCAGCATGCGTCTGTATTCGGCCTCACAAGCTCGGAATTGTTGAAAATCCTCCGCTTTGTTACGAAGACGACGTCGCCCAAGAAACAAATCGCGCACATGCTACATCTCTTTCGCTGGCCTAGATCCTGCACAGCGAGGGGGTAGGAAGGCGAGGGTGTCGGCTATTCAGCTTGTTTGCGACATGGCGCGCCCGTTGTGTTCGTGAGGTGACATGCTATGTGGATTTCGCAGCTGCCCTCGTGGCGAGCGACAGCGTCGAAGCGGCGGATTAAGCCGGCAGTAGAGGTGCCGCGCGCGAAGGGTACGGCCGGACATCATTCAGTGATCACTGCGGCCGGTCGATCTCTGCGGACGCCGTCGCTAGCCCTGCGTTCCTGGCGAGCGCAAAGCACCGAATTGTCGCAACTGCCGGCACGCAGGCCGTAGGTCCGCTTTCCGAAACTTTGATGTGTATATTGGCAATTCCGAAGATGCCGCAGATGCAGAACCGCCATGAAAACCAAGAAGACTCCGAAGCATAAATCAGGCCCGTTGGAGCGTTATACACAGGTTTTGGAAGCGATCGCCGGGTCGCTCGATGGGCTTACCGGCCGCGAGATCGAGGCTGTGCTGGACCTCCCAAAGACGACGGTCAATCGGCTTGTAAACGCTCTGGAAAGCAGTGATCTGGTCGCCAGCAGCGGGCGGGGGGGCGAGTTCAAGCTTGGGGGGAGACTCCGTCGGATTTTGGAATCCGACACATCTTGGATAGTTGGCGCAAGCAAGCGCCGGCTTAAGGCATTGGCCGAACAAACCGGTGAAACCTGCTTCGTCGCTCGTCTGTCCGGCTCGTCCGTCCACTCCGTAGTGATGGAGTCGCCGGACGCAAGTGTCGGGGTTTATGTCGCACCCGGGCATGTGCTGCCTCCCCATGCGACTGCTTCAGGGAAGGTTCTGACGGCAATGCAGCACCCCCGGTTGCGCCAGGCGATTCTGGATACCGAACTCCCCAAGTTGACGGATAGGACGATCAGCAATCGCCAGGATCTTGAGCGTGAACTTGCGAAGATTCGGAAGCAGGGCTACGCCGTCGAGAACGGGGAACACATTCAAGGCTTTTACACGCTTGCCTGTCCGGTGCTTTCTTTACCGGAAACACCGCCGATCTACGCCTTGGGGCTCACAGGCCCAGCTGAGCGTGTACGCTCGCGGGCGGTCCCGGAGTTTCTTGAACGCCTCAAGTCCACGGCCGCCGAATTACGAATGCTATCATGCCGGGTGTCAACTCCAATTGAAAATTCCCCAGATGTGCCGAAGTAAAATTCTCAGTCGCAGCCGATCGGAAGCCTCCATTTTGGTCGGTAGGCGCGGCGTCGCGAAGGTTGTGCCTGGATCGGGAGATTGATGAAGCTTTCCTCTCTCCGGCATCAGGGCGAGCGTGCTGACGTCGGTAAGGACCGCGACCGCACGACGAAGGAGGCGATACAGCAGTGCCGTTGGGACGACAGAATCCCTTCGCGTGGCTGGCCTTGCTCGCCCTTGGCCAGGACGCTGACCTTGCGGTACTGTGACTCCGGGCAACACGTCTGGCGTCAATGATGGAGGGGCAGCGCTGCTCGTGGCATCAGAGGGCAGCGGTCAAACGAGATAATCTCAATCCGATCGCGCGAGTTCTTGGCGTCATCAGCGTCGCGCCTCTATTATGGCTGCCGCGTCGGAATCGTCAACGAGGAAGCTGTGTGCGCGGCTTGCTATCAAACCCGCCGACTTCGGGTAGTCGAGCTCAATGAAGCCTTCGCCGCGTACCCTGTTTGCAAATCAGTATTCGGATGGACGCGGATTTTGTAACCCCGATAGTGGCGCGATCGGTCATCCGCTCGGGACGTCCGGTGCACGCGTTGCTGGAACCGTCGCCCTTGAAGTCTCACTCACCAAGAGACGGCGCGCCTGCCCAACCATCTTCATCGCCGTTGGGCAAGGCATCGCGATAGCGCTCAAGAACGCGTAAAGTAGTTCGTATCAATCGTTGGACGGAGGAGGCTGTCAATGAAGACTTCTGATGTTGGGAGCATAGCTGTTATCGGCAACGGGGTGATCGGACACGGAATCGCTGAGGTGTTCGCGAAGGCGGGTTGGCAGGTCTGTCTCATTGGTCGCAGCCAGGACAGTCTCGAGAGCGCACTCCAGCGGATCGGAGCGAGCCTCAACGAATTTGTCGAGGCTAAGGTGTTGAGCGTTTCATCCGCGAAAGCCGCGATCGCGAAGATTCGAACTTCAACCGAGTTGCAATCAGCGGCAGCGGCGGAATTCGTCGTCGAAGCCGTTCCGGAGGACATGGAGCTCAAGCTCGACATATTTTCCAAACTCGACGAGATTTGTCGTTCTGATACCATACTTGCGACCGCCAGCGGCCATCCGGCAAGCGCTGTGCACCAATGCGTCGCACATAAGGAGCGGGTTATCGCCGCGCATTTTTGGTATCCGCCCCAACTGCTTCCGCTTGTTGAGGTTTGTGGCAGCGATGCCACGACCAAGGCAGTGATCGAGCATACATGCACGCTTCTTAGCGCTATCGGAAAGGCGCCCGTCCTGATCGATCGCGAAGTGCCTGGATTCATCGGCAATCGCATCCAGTTTGCGGCACTTCGTGAGGCTTGGGCGCTTTGGGCCGCGGGTGTTGCTTCGGCCGATGCGATCGACTCGGTGGTCCGGCATTCGATCGGACGACGGCTTGCTGTGACCGGACCAATCGAATCAGCGGATCTAGCCGGTCTTGACACGATGTATCATTTTGCTCGCTTTCTGGTACCGTGGCTCGACAATTCGTCTGAACCATCTGAAAAAGTCGCCGCTTTGGTCCATGATGGGCATTGCGGAGTTCCCAGCGGCAAAGGCATCTACGATTGGACCAAACGAGACGCCTCTGCAGTAATGTCAGCACGGCGGCGTGAATTGATGCGATGGCTGCAAGTGGACGAGCAAGGGTCATGACTCCGGTAGGGCGTTCGCACTCGCGCAGCAACCGCACGCCAATTAAGTGAAAGGCGCCCGCTTTCCTTACGAGTGCAAAATCCGGCTTCATCGCAGCGGGAAACGCCGCGGCAGCACGCTAGCAGTCGTGGGTGGGATCATGGGAAACAATCCTGTGAGGATAAGCTCGCTACCTCATGACGCGGGCAGAACAGTCACCATTCCTCATGACAAAAGGATTGCCCCGGACCAACCAATAGCTAGGGCTGCTTGCCGCCAAAGCCGGTCAGGAGGGTGGTGAGGTTATCACCGACTCGCCGCAAAGATGCGGCCTTCCTGCACGATTATCGCACGTAAGCCGAGCCCGGCGATAGCTTCGCCGATACGCGAGTAGCCAAATGTCGTCATCGACAGGCAGCCAGACGGATCGCCCTCGAAGCCATCGAGACCGAGCGTTTCGGGCGTGAAGGTACTGCAAGGCTGTTGCGAGAGCTTTCAGAAATGCCACGTGTAGGACTTGTGTCGGCGACAGGTGTTGAAGCGGGCCGGGGCCTTCGCCGCGCTCGTCGCCGTGGCCCAGAAAAGGGAATAGAACCGCACTGCATCGGCATGCAGGGAGACGGCGAGAACGTGTCGCGATTAGCCGAGGATGCTGAGGACGGACTGAAGGAGCACCGGGCGCGGATATTAGGCTCCGATCGTGCAAATGTGCCATCGAGCAGAGATGGCCGACATCGTAGCATTCGTTTCGAAGCGCGTGCCGGAACGTTTCCGAGCTTCTCCATGATATTTAGCGGAGTTCTTCAAGGCCGCGTCCCGCGTTGCGTCGAGCCGTCAGCTGCCATTCGCGGGCCGGTCGAAGATCGGGAGAGCGCGAAATTTACCGGGCCGATATCGAGCCAGCAAATTTCGGGCCGAACCCGCAAGGGGGGTACCAAAATCCCTGTTTGCGGTCAGCGATGAGCCTCCGTCGTTCGGCTGATAACGCCGCAGGAACTGAAAAACGTCGGGATCGGCCGTTAGTCATCGGCCGTTCGGGGCGCAGATGTGCAGATCAGGATTGAAGCGCTGGCTTTCGTAGCGCCGATGATCTCGGTCGCGATCTGGTCCGCTGTTACCGGCGGATGCGGCGACATCGGTGGCGTATGCACCGACCGGTGACGGTGCAGGTGATGATCCACGCGCTGTCTCTTCCCCTCAGCCTTCGACAGGCAGGCCGAGTTCGGCGGCAAGTGCCTCCAGTGAATCGGCGATGATGGCTATCATCTCGCCGATCTGCTCTCGCGTGATGATCATCGGCGGCGCCACCATGAAATTGTCGCCATCAACGCCACCCTTGACCCTCCGACCATAAATGATCAGGCCGCGCGCATAAGCGAGATCGAGCAGACGCTGCGTCCCATTGCGGGCTGGGTCGATCGGTCTCAGCGTTTCCGGATCGGCGACCATTTCGGCGCCGAGAAGCAGGCCCTTGCCGCGCACATCGGCGATAAAGGGGAAGCGCTTTTGCAACGCCTTCAATTCGCTAATCAGCACATCGCCCATCGCGGCGGCGTTGGCGATGAGGTCAAGCCTGTCCATCTCGTCGAGCACGGCAACACCCGCCGCACAGGCAAGCGGATTGCCGGCATAAGTGTGGCTGTGCTGGAAACCGCCGGAGGCAAGCAGCGGCTCGACCAGTCGCATCGGCACGGCCAGCGCGCCGAGCGGCGCGTAGCCTGAGCCAAGTCCTTTCGACAGTGCGACAATGTCGGGCCTGCAGTTCCAGTGGTCACCGCCGAGAAATTTACCAGTGCGACCGGCGCCGCTAATCACCTCATCATGGATGAGCAGGATGCCGAAGCGGTCGCAGATCTCGCGGATGCGCAGATAGTAGCTGTCGGGCGCGACCAGGGCTGCCGTAGCGGCACCGCCGACCGGTTCCATGATGAAAGCCAGCACGCTTTCCGGGCCTTCGGCGAGGATCTTCTCCTCGAGTAGTTCGGCATAGCGCAGCCCGCGCTGTTCCATCGAAAGATCATCGCGGTCCCGCCAGGCGGTCGGCGCCGGCACCGTGGGCATCACCCGCATGATCGGTGCAAAACTTTCGGCGAGTGCATCATCACCGGTGACGGAAAGCGAGCCAAGCGTGGCGCCATGATAGGACGGGAAACGGGTGATCACTTTCCAGCGCTTGGGCTGGCCGGTGGCGACAGCCCACTGCCGAGCAAGCTTGATGCAGGATTCGGTCGCTTCCGAGCCGCCGGACACGAAGAAGATGCGGTCCAAGCCCTCGGGAAGTTTGCGCGCCAATTCCCGCGCCAATTCTTCCGCCGGCTCGTTCTCGAAATGCAGCCGGTAAGCGAAAGTGCTCTTGTCCATCTGCCGCTTCATGGCGTTGAGCACGTTGCGGTTGGAATGGCCGATGTTGGCAACCATCGGTCCGCTCGACCCATCAATGAAGCGGCGCCCGTCCCTGGTCCAGAAATAGATACCGTCGGCACGGTCGACGAGCGGCCGGCGCAGGCTGGAGAGATAGAACAGGTGCGACGGCGGCGGCGCTTCGGAAGGCTGCACTTTCAGTTCCGGCATGTCAGGGCTTTCCATTGGGCATCTTGAGGCAGCGTCCCAGCACCCCATCGAATTCTCGTCGATACCAATCCTGAGCGTCCTCCACAGCTCTAACTGTTAGTAGGGTGTCACCGTGGCGAGCCCGCGAAATAAAAATCGGTGTTCGTCATGATGCGGTCTCGAGAAAGATATTCCGATCCGCCAGCTGGCCAGTATTGACGAACATGGATATCCCACTCTGCTTGTTACAGATGGAAGCCCACGATAGCCATTACGGCCATGCGGCTGTAGTCCGTGCCCTCGACCATCCAATCGTCGCTTTCGGACATAACCTCGGTTCGAACTGATTTTAATCAGCCAACAAGGAACGCTTTAAGTTCAAAAAAAATCGTCGAGTTCTGCTCACTAAGTGGCAGCCGCCATCTACCCGCCGATTTGAGGTCGCGTGAACTCGGCGAGCGAACAGGGCGGCGAGGATCCTTATCTCGTGGGCGTCGATGGGGCGTGCTATCTGAATGCGCCTGCGGGATTTCTCACCTTCCGTCATTGCGACGAAATGATCATCGGCGCGCTTCACGCCTGGATTCGCAAGTTGACGCCTTAGCCTTATTCTAGCTCCGAGCTCGGCGAGGGCGCGCGCGCCCGTTCGGCTCGCAAAGCTCGGAAGAAGCCTTACCATGGAAATGAAATTGCTAGGCTCGGCGCGTTCGTCGTGCGCCGCAAACCATAAGAGGACGTGCTCACGCCGTGCGCGAGGCCTGCCACGCGCGTTGCGGCGGTGGCGCGGTCGTTTAGGAGCGTCGATCCTGCGATTGAGGCACTGACCCACAGGGCGCCAATCTCGATCCCGACTATGTTGAGCCAACTTGCGTACTTGGGGGAAGTGGAATCGAGCCGTCGCAAAGATCCGGCTGGCTTGGGCGGGCGCCACTCGGGTGACTTTGACCTTCCGCCAAGGCCGTTGCAACTCAACTTGAACGGAGAGATTGACCGCGCAGTTGTGACGATACTCGTAATCGTAACGTTCGAGCCGGCCGGGCTCGGCCGAGATGGCTGAGACGTCTCGCCAACGAGTTGCGAGGGGGCTTCGTCGAAGCACACCACCGGCCGCCCGGGATCGGGCGCTCGGCATAGAGATCGAGTCGTCATCCATGCGGGCCACGTATTCGCCATCGAGCTCCGGAATGCAGCAGATGTCCTTGCGGCAGGGCTCGAGGCCATTCGGCCAGGCGCCGCCTAACCGTCTCGTGGGACGGGCTTTTGTGCTTGGGTGAGCTTGACCATCTCACGTCCCAGCAGCTTAAGCTTCCAGCCGGCGCGGCCCTTGGGCGTGCACAGGCGGTCCACCAGCATTGTTCTTCCTTGCCGGTGAGTTTGCGCTCCGCTTGGAGGGGGGCTCCTTGCTCACCGTCCGCTCCAGTGTGCTTCCAGCGAAGCGTCATTTGGTCCGGTACACGGGCGGGCCGCCCACGCCAACGCCCTAGCGATCTCTCCTCGGTGGCCCGGCATAGGCGGCGGCCAGCAAAAAATCTGCGCGCGCTCGAGCTTGCGGGATGCATGCTTGCCGCTGCTGAGCAACGTCTTGACCTCGGTGCGCTAAGCTTGGCTGAGTTCGATCCGATACCGTACATTCATGCCGGCTTCCTTGATCAAGACTCGCACGAACGGCTGAATCGGACGGCAGGCGTGAGTCCTTCGGCACAACCTTCACTCCCAAACAGGGGCCGTGTCTTGCCGTTATCGACCTCTATACGCCTGCGCCGCAGCCCCCGCCCGAACGGACATGCAGGACTATTTCGTCGTCCGTTAAGAAGCCGAATTGAGCGGGAGCGGACAGGCAAGCGTATGCGATAGCTGGATCAGGAAGAGGCACAA
>NZ_JBVVOU010000030.1:0-74529 GCF_055807635.1 Bradyrhizobium sp. Kon56
CCAAGCTCGCCGGCGGTGTCCACCGTCTCGACGGCCAGCTCATGGTCGTCCTCGACGTCGATCGCGTCCTCGAGCTCAAAACCGAAGTGCAAATGGCTGCGTGAGCCCCAAAAACATCGAAGCCGGAGAACCCAAATGAAGACGTGCTTGGTGGTCGATGATTCCAGCGTCGTGCGCAAGATCGCACGCCGGATCCTGGAAGGCCTGCAATTCGAAGTCACGGAGGCCGAGGACGGCTCCAAGGCGCTCGAGGTCTGTCAGCGCAAGCTGCCCGACGCGGTGCTGCTGGACTGGAACATGCCGGTGATGGACGGCTTCGAGTTCATGGGCCACATGCGCCGCCTGCCGGGCGGCGACCAGCCCAAGGTTGTATTCTGCACCACCGAAAATAACGTGGCTCATATCGCTCAGGCGCTCAGCGGCGGCGCCAACGAGTACATCATGAAGCCCTTCGATAAAGACATCATCGCCGACAAATTCGCAGAAGTCGGCTTGATTCCGGTCGGACAAGCCATGGTCTGAGTGTCTGGCGGAGTGTTCCAGCCAGAGTGTTCCCAGTACAGCTTCCGAGAGGCCTATCCGTGACCCCGACCGAGTATGAGTATCTGCGTAAGTTCCTGAGGGATCATTCCGGGCTCGATCTGTCCGCAGACAAGCAATATCTGATTGAAAGCCGGCTGTTGCCGCTGGCGCGCAAGGCCGGGATCTCCGGCATCGGCGAGCTCGTGCAGAAGCTGCAAGGCGCTGGCTCGGGCGCGCTCGTCACCAGCGTGGTCGAGGCGATGACCACCAACGAGACCTTCTTCTTTCGCGACAAGGTCCCGTTCGATCATTTCCGCGACACCATCATGCCGGAGATCATCAAGGCCCGCGCCGGCCGCCGCAGCGTCCGCATCTGGTGCGCCGCCGGCTCCACGGGGCAGGAGCCCTATTCGCTCGCGATGAGCCTAAAGGAGATGGGTGCGGCCCTAACCGGCTGGCGCGTCGAGATCATCGCGACCGACCTGTCGCAGGAGGTGCTCGAGAAGGCCAAGGCCGGCATCTACAGCCAGTTCGAAGTGCAGCGCGGACTGCCGATCCAGATGCTGATGAAATATTTCAAGCAGATCGGCGAGACCTGGCAGATCAATCCCGAGCTGCGGGCGATGATCCAGCACCGGCAGCTCAATCTGCTGCACGATTTCGCTCAGCTCGGCACCTTCGACGTCATCTTCTGCCGCAACGTGCTGATCTATTTCGATCAGGACACCAAGATCAACATCTTCAACCGGCTGGCTCGCCAGATCGAGGGAGACGGCTTCCTGGTGCTGGGCGCGGCCGAAACGGTGGTCGGACTGACCGACACGTTCAGGCCGATTCCGGAGAAGCGCGGTCTCTACAAGCCGAACGACCCGCGCGCGGCGGCCGCCAAGCCGGTTCTTGCCGGCGCAGCGCCGCGCCTAGCGGTCATGGCGGGACGATAGGCATGGCCGAGGATGGCAAAGGCGCGGAACGCGTGACGTTCAGTCGCGGCTATGATGTCTGCATCATGGCCATCGACGGCACTTGGCGCCGCGACTGCAAGCTCAACGCGATCTCCGACACCGACGCTATCCTGACGGTGGAAGGCTCGATTCAGGGCCTGAACCTCAAAGAGTTCTTCCTGCTGCTGTCGTCCACCGGCCTTGCCTACCGCCGCTGCGAATTGGTGCGCGTCAACGGCGTCGAAATGGACATTCAATTCCTGCGGGGCAAGAACCGGAAGAAGCGCGCCGTCGGTGGCCGTGACGAGGCGGCGTGATCTTCACGTGCGTCGCGTCGCCGTTTTCCGCGACGTTGGTTCGCATTTGCTGAAACATCCGACTGAATTTGCCGTCGCGGCTTTACGTCGCCTAAGCGCGAACGGTGTATCCATTGCCGGTCTCAATCTCAGGATACGGCAATGCCCAGAAGCTCTTTCTCCTCTCTCCCGTCAAACCTGCCCGACGGCGCCGAGCGGCGCGCGCTTCAGCTTCTGGTGGTCGATGATGACGGCACACAGCGCAGCCTGATCACGGTCGCGGCCAAGCAGGCCGGCCACGAAGTCACCGTGGCGCCGTCCGTGGCCGAAGCGATCGAGAAACTCCGCACCGCGCGCTTCGACTGCGTGACACTCGATCTCGTGCTCGAGGATGGCGACGGAATGGACGTGCTGGGCGAGATGGCCAAGGCGAAATTTGGCGGCGCCGTGATCGTCGTCAGCGGCATGGACGGCAAGCGCCGCAGCGCCGCCCGCAGCTTCGCCCGTTCCGTCGGGATCGAGCTCCAGAGCCTGCCCAAGCCGCTGGATCTGGCCGCGTTGCGCATCAGCCTCGCCAATCTCGGCAAGACCGCGATGGGCCTGCCGGCGATCCACACCTGGGGCGGTGTTGCCACCGACGCGATCGTGGAGCGGCACCGCGCCTGATCCGCGGCCGGCCATGCGATGAAAGAATGCGGTCGCCGCGTCGCAGCGATCGCGATCTACAGCGTACCGCTGGCCTCCGACAGGCATTCCAGGGCGTGGCCAAGGCCCGCCCGGCAGGCGTCGAGCGCGGCGATCGCCCTGGCATACCGGGGTGTGACATCGTCGAGCACGAAGACGTCGGCGGAACTTTCCGGATCGCTCCCGTGTTCTTGATCCATGGCTGTGGCGGTCCGGCGCATGCTGCTCTCGATCTGCGAGATCAGCACGCGAAGGTCGGCCGCAATCAGCTCACGGCTCTCGACTTCGGGCATTGCCACGAAAGGCGGTAGCGGCCAAAATTAGCATGGATATTCTCCGTCCTCTGCAATTAGGCGCCTCGCCGCTACTTGTGCGTCAAGTTCATGTCCCGTACAAATACGGTGGGCCGAATCCGCGCCGAACGCCATAACGGTTGGGGCGGACGCGAGTCCTTCATGCCAACCGGATGTGTGGCACATGGCCGAACAAAGCTCTCGCGGTGAAATCTTCGTGGTCGACGACGACGCTGCCGTTCGCGACACCTTGTCGATGGTGTTGAAGGCGGCGGGCTATGAGGTGATCTGTTTTGCGGACGGCGCAGCATTGCTCTCCGTCGCGCGAAGCCGCACACCTGCAGCGGTCCTGCTCGACGTGCACATTCCCGGCAAGTCCGGGCTCGATATTCTCAATGAGCTGCACGGCGAGGACTATCCGGCACCGATCTTCATGATCTCCGGACAGGGCGATATCGCGATGGCGGTCGGGGCCATCAAGAGCGGCGCGCTCGACTTCATCGAGAAGCCGTTCCGCGGCAGCGAGATCGTCGGCCGGCTCGACGAGGCGATCGGCGCCTATGCCCGCAGGCAGTCGGAGAACGCAGCGCCGAAGTTCGGCTCGCTGCATTTCCCCGGGCGCGAGCCGTTGACGCGCAGGGAGCGCGAGGTGCTTGAGCAGTTCGCCGCCGGCGCTTCCAACAAGGAGGCCGGCCGCACGCTCGGCATCAGCCCGCGCACCATCGAGGACCATCGCGCCAACATCATGAAGAAGCTCGGTGCGCGCAATGCCGCCGATCTGATCCGGATCGTGATGACCGCGGCGCAGCGCGCGTCGTAAATTCCGTGGGCGACATTTCGTAGCCCGGATGAGCGAAGCGACTTCCGGGACGTGGCTCGTGGTGTTCCCGGGTATCGCTTCGCTCACCCGGGCTGCGGGCTCTCACCCGACGCGCCATCAACTGTTCAACGCCTTGCGGATGGCCCGCGCCAGATCCGATTTGCGATAGGGCTTCGCCAGCAGCAGAACGCCCGAATCCAGCCGGCCGTGATGGATGATCGCGTTCTCGGTATAGCCGGACGTGTAGAGCACCCGGAGATCGGGACGCGTTCTCTGCAGTTCGTCGGCGAGCTGCCTTCCGTTCATCTTGCCGGGCATGATGACGTCGGTGAACAGGAGGTCGAACGGTTTTCCGGCGGCGACGATTGCGAGCGCCTCCGCGGCGTTCGCAGCCTGCAAGGTGACGTAGCCGAGCGAATGCAGCTGTGCCAGCACGTAGTCGCGCACCAGCCGGTCGTCCTCGACCACAAGGATCGTCTCGTGTCCGCCCTCGATGGTCGCCGGCGTCACGCCCTCGCCGACCGCCGTCGGCGTCTTGCCGGGCGGCAGGTACATCTTGATCGTGGTGCCGTGGCCTTCCTCGCTGTAGATCTTGATATGGCCCGCCGACTGCTTGATGAAGCCGTAGACCATCGAAAGCCCGAGTCCGGTGCCCTTGCCCGGTCCCTTCGAGGTGAAGAAGGGGTCGAACACCCTGGCCAGCATGTTGGCGGGAATTCCGCTGCCGGTGTCGCTCACGGCGATCAGCACGTAGTGTCCCGGCGGGACGTCGTTGACGCTGGCATAGACCTCGTCGAGATAGGCCGCGCCCGTCTCCACGATCAGCTTGCCGCCGCCCGGCATGGCATCGCGGGCATTGAGCGCGAGGTTGAGGATCGCGGTGGTGAGCTGGCTGGGATCGACGATCGCGACGCAGTTCTCGTCCTCGAACACCGATTCGATATGGATCTGCTCGCCCAGCGTCGGCCGCAATAATTTCGCCGTGTCGATGATCAGCGCGTTGACGTCGATCTCGCGCGGCTGGAGCGGCTGCTTGCGCGCAAACGCCAGCAGGTGCTGCGTCAGCTCGGCGCCACGCCCGGCGGCCTCGTCGATCATCTTCGTGATCGCCGCGAGCTCCGGCTCGTTGGCCACCGCGTCGGCCAGGATCTCGATCGTTCCGGTGATGACGGTGAGAATGTTGTTGAAGTCGTGCGCCACGCCGCCGGTGAGCTGGCCGACCGCCTCCATTTTCTCGGCCTGGCGGATGCGCTCGTCGGCCGCGATCTTGTCGGTCAGGTCGCGGTAGAACGAATTGAAGAGAACGCCTTCGCGTCGCTGGAGCGCCGTGACGCTGAGCTCGGCCCTGAACTCCTTACCGTCGCGTCGCCGCACCAAAAGTTCGCGCCGTGGATTAGCCAGCGATTGTTGCTCGGATTCGAGAAAGAGCTTCAGTCTGGCCCTGACGCTTTCGCGCTCACTGGGGGCGACGAAAAGCTCAATCGCATTCTTGCCGATCGCCTCCTCACGGGTCCATCCGAAGAGCTTCTCGGCCTGCGAGTTCCAACTCAGGATGGCCCCGGTGTGGTCCGTCTGGGTGAAAGCATCGAGCGAGGTCTCGACGATGTTGCGCGCAAGCTGTTCGCTCTCCCGCAAGGACTCCTGTGCAAGCCTCGCTTCTGTCATGTCGCGCCCGACAAAGAAGTAGCGCTGGGCGTGGTCGGACCAGCTGCCGAGCCAGGACAGCCAGACCTCACGACCGTCCTTGTGGAAGCAGCGGGTGTCCGCGAGCTTCAGCCGCTCGCCGCGCCTGAGCGCGCGCATCTCGTCGCGCGACTGGTCGAGATGGCCGGAATGAATGAAATCGGCGCCGCTGCGGCCGATCATCTCCTCCGGCCGGTAGCCGAGAATGGCCTCGCTGCTCGGACTGATCTGCGCGATGTGGCCGCGCGCGTCCATCACCATGATCAGATCCTGGGAGGTCTCGAAGATCTGTCGCCGTTCCTCGAGCTGCTGCTGCAGCGCCCGCTCGGCCCGTCGCGCCTCGGTCAGGCTGCGCGCGGTGCCGGAGGCGCCCACGATCTCGCCCGATGGGCCCCTGATCGGCGACAGGCTGAGTGAGAGTTCGACCGGCGTGCCATCCTTGCGCAGGCGCACCGTCTCGAACCGTTCCATCGGTTCACCTCCGGCGATCCGCCGCAAATAGTCCTTGCCTTGCTCGCGTCGGTCGGGTGGGACGATGATCGAGGTGGATTTCCCGATCGCCTCATTCGCCGAATAGCCGTAGAGGCGCTCGGCGGCGGCATTCCAGCCGGTGATGATGGCGTCGAGCGATTGCATCACGATCGCTTCGTCGGAGGATTCGACGGCGGCGCTGAACAAGCGCTCGCGCGCTTCATGATGGCTTCGCGCGGCCTCGGTGCGGCGATGCTCCTCGATCTCGCGTTCAAGCGCGGTCGTCTTCGCTCTCGTTTCTTCGACCATTTGCGCGAATGCCCGCGCCAGCACGCCTGTCTCTCCGCTCGCATCGACGGGAATCTCGGCGCGCCGTCCGCTGCCGATCGCTTCCACCGCCGCGGTCAGACGCCCGATCGGCCGCGTCAATGAGCGCGCCAGCAGTACCGCAAGCAAAGCTGCGGCAAGGACAGCAAGCAGGCCGACCAGTGAGGAGGCTTTTTGAATGGCCGCCGGAACGCTACTGAACACGGATGGTGGGGCCGTCTCGATGACTGCCAACCACTCCTTGCCGGCCAGCAGTGCCGGTGCGAGCGCCGCTCCACTCGGCCGGCCCGCTTGGTCGCTCGTAAGCTGCGTGGATCCTTGCGGCAGGCCGGCCCGGGCTGCAAAGAAAGGAAAGTCCCGGCGCCAATCGTTGGCGTTGCCAAGCAATGCACCGAATTCCCGCGCACGATCAGGGTGGACAAGATAGTCGCCACGCGAATTCACGACATAGATTTCTCCTCCTGCGCTCGTGGTCGAGCGGACGCGGTCGAGCGCAGGACGCATGTCGATATTGGCGATGACGATGCCGAACGGCTTGCTATCAGGCGTGAACAGCGGAGTCGCGACGCGCAACGTCGGAATGTGAGGGTCCGTGGTTCCTCCCTGCCGCGTGGCGAGATCGACGGGCGAAACATAGATGTCGCCCGGCGCCAATCGAATCGTCTCCTGGAAGTAGGTTCGGTCGCTCTTGCGTTCCAGTTCGCCGTCGGGGACGATCCGTGCTGTTCCGTTCGGGCCGGCGCGATCGACGCGGACCAGCTCGCGCTGGTCGTCGTCAAGGCCGATGATTCGAAATTGCCCGTAGCTCGGTTTCGCGTCGATCTCGGCTGCGAGCCGGGCTGCGATGCGCTCGCGCCAGGTTTGCTCGGAAACGCCGTCGACATCGTCGAGGCCTCCACCGATGTGGGCACGGATCAGGCCGTTGATGGCCGCGGCGGAGCGATAACCGAGCAGATCGCCGCGCGCGCCGGCAACGTAGGATTCAAGATGGGTGGCCAGCAGGCTCGACTGGGCTTCAATCCGTTCCAGGACCCGCGGAATGACGGCCTGGGTGATATTGCGATAGCCGAGCCAGCCGACTGCGGCCACGGTGACCGCCACCAGCAGGATCATCGCGATGGCGAGCCGCGTAGCGAGTGTCATGGGGAAATCTGCACCGCTTCCTGAATGGCCTTGCCCGCGCTCGGTTGGAACAGAATGAAGGTTCTTGTCATCGGCGGCCGGTGCTGACATCCGGATTCCTCACCGATGCCGTCCGCGCCGCGTCCAGGCAGCCAGCGACCGCGGCGAGCAGCGCGTCGGCCCGGAACGGCTTCTGCAAGCTCGCCACCGCGCCGAGCTTGGTCGCCATCTTGAGGAAGTCCGGCTCCGCATGGGCGTCCGGCGTGAACGAACGGCCGGAAATGACGACGATCGGAATCGCCGGCTGCAGCGCCCGGATGTGGCGCATCGTCTCCAGGCCGTCCATGCCGGGCATGAAGATGTCGAGAAAGAGAAGGTCGAACTGGCCGGCCTCGAACAGCGCAAGTCCCTTGCGGCCGTCTCCGGCGACGGTGATTTGATGACCGGCCCTCTCCAGGAGCAGCCGAATCATCATCTGCACGGCCGGATCGTCATCCACGATCAGGATGTTGACCACGTCTGGTATCCTCCCGGGCCGGATGGGGTGTCCCAGCGACCGCAAATCAAACCATCAACTCTGAAATTGTTGCGCGGATTGCATCTGGCCTGCAAGCACTTCGCCATCGATCCCAAGATTGCTCGCAAAAGGCGAACTCGGTTGCGTCAATTTATGCACGGTGACGTGCACAAGCGCTCGCGACAACCGCGCGCCATATGCCTAGTCGGTCAAATATTCCGGATAGTGGCTTCGGATCGTGTCGAGCTCGCTCAACGTGCCCGACAGGTGCTTGCGCAGATGCTGTTGCGCAGCATCGGCGTCGCCGGCCTCGATCGCGCGCGTGATCAGCTTGTGGTGGCGGACGATGTTCTGGGCCTTGCCGGGTGAGGGCAGATGCATCCGGCGCAGCCGGTCGATATGTCCGCTACGGCTGCGCACCAGCGTCCAGAGTTCCTGCTTGCCGGCCGCGGCATAAAGCTGCGCGTGAAAATCATTGTCGCCAGCGATGAAGCTCTCGAAGTCTCCGGCCTTGGCGAATTGCTGCTGGAGCGCGATCGTGTGGTCGAGGCGTATGACCAGGGCTTCGCCGTGCTGCTGCGCGAGCAGCCGGACGATTTCGAGCTCCAGCGCCTGGCGCAGGAAATGGGCCTGCTCGGCCCGACCGACGTCGACGCGGCTGACGACGGTGGCGTGCTGCGGAAACACGTCGACCAGCCCTTCTTCCTCAAGCCGCATCAAGGCGTCGCGGATCGGCGTCGAGCTGACGCCGAATTGTGCGGCGAGATCCGTGCGCGACAGCGGCGAGCCCGGCGGCAATTCGAGCGCGAGAATGGCATTGCGCAGCCGCTCGAATACTTGCGGTGCGGCCTGCCGGGCCCGGTCGAGCCGCGCGCCGGGGCGGGGGGCTACGCGGGGCGCGGGTTCGGCTGGTTCCATGCGAAGCCCTCCGGCCAGCTTGCCTTTGATACACTAATGCATTAGTGCATTAGCAAGATCGCTCGTCAATGGCGGCCGGAGGAAACGAACAACAATGATCAAGCAATTTCAGTGTGGCCTCACGGCCGTCGCCCTGATCGCCGCAGCGGCGCTGACGGCTTCGCCAGCAAAGGCGCAGCAGAAGTCCGAGATCTCGCTGTCTCGCCAGCCCGGCATTTTCTACATGCCGAGCCACATCATGGAAAAGCAGAAGCTGATCGAGAAGCACGCCGCTCAGCTCGGGGTGGCCGGCGTCACCACCAAATGGGTCACCTTCTCCGGCGGCGGTGCGCAGACCGATGCGCTGCTCGCGGGCGGGGTCGACATCCTCAACACCGGCACCGGCAATCTGCTGCTGCTGTGGGACCGCACCCGCGGCGGCGTCAAGGGCATCGTCGCGACCTCGGCGCAGCCGATGACGCTGATCAGCCGCGACGCCAACATCAAGTCGATCAAGGATTTCGGCCCCAACGACAAGATCGCCGTGCCGACCGTAAAAGTCTCGACCCAGGCGATCGTGCTCCAGATCGCCGCCGCCGAAGCCTTTGGTCCCGACCAATGGTCGAAGCTGGACGTCAACACGGTGCAGCTCGGCCATCCCGACGCCTATGCGGCGCTGTCCAACGCCAAGCACGAGGTGCACACCCATTTCTCGATTCCGCCGTTCACCTTCCTCGAGCTGAAGAACGTGCCGGGCGCGCATGTCGTGCTGTCGTCGCCTGACGTGATGGGCGGCCCGCTCAGCCAGGCGCAGTTCTTCACCACCACGAAGTTCGCTGATACCAACCCGAAAATCATCCAGGCCGTGCGCGATGCGACCAAGGAAGCTCAGGATCTGATCCGCAGCGACACCAGACAGGCGGTCGAGATCTACAAGGAGATCACCGGCGACAAGACCTCGGTGGAAGAGCTGCTCGATCTCCTCCAGGAGCCCGGCATGATGGAGTGGAATCTCGAACCGCAGGGCACGATGAAATTCGCCGCCCATCTGTTCAAGACCGGCACGCTGAAGACTCAGCCCAAGGCCTGGACTGACTATTATCTCCCCGTCGCCCACGATCTGAAGGGCAACTGATGGCGCTGCTCGACGTCAGCTCCGTGACGCTGCGCTACAAGACCTCCAGCGCCGTCGTCACGGCGACCGAACGGGTCAGCTTCACAGTCGACAGGTCCGACCGCTTCGTGCTGCTCGGGCCGTCCGGCTGCGGCAAGTCGACCCTGCTCAAGGCCGTCGGCGGCTACATGGCGCCGAGCGAAGGCCGCATGACCATCAACGACCGCGAGATTCACGGTCCCGGCGCCGATCGCATGATGATCTTCCAAGAGTTCGACCAGCTGCTGCCTTGGAAAAGCGTGCTGGCCAACGTGATGTTTCCGCTGCTGACCGCGCGAAAATTGTCGCGCAAGGATGCCGATGCGCGGGCGCGGGCCTATATCGAGAAAGTGGGCCTCACCCGCGTGGTCGACGCTTATCCGCACACGCTCTCCGGCGGCATGAAGCAGCGCGTCGCGATCGCGCGCGGCATGGCAATGGAGCCCGACATCCTACTGATGGACGAGCCGTTCGCCGCGCTCGACGCGCTGACGCGGCGAACCTGCCAGGACGAGCTGCTCCAGCTCTGGAGCGAGACCAAATTCACCGTGCTGTTCGTGACCCACTCGATCGCGGAAGCGATCCGCATCGGCAACCGCATCCTGCTGTTGTCGCCGCATCCCGGCCGCGTCAAGGCCGAGGTGGTCGACGTCGACAAGGTCTCCAATGACGATGGCAGTGCCGGCCGGCTGGAGAAGGAGATTCACGATCTCCTGTTCGCCTCCGAAGCAACGGCGCATTGAGGGAGCCTCTCATGGGCGAAGCGAGAATAATGCTGCGTGACGCGCCGGTCGTCGGCAGCGCAGCCGAGGTCGAGCGCAAGCTGAGCGTGCCCGAGCTGTTGTGGAACGACGGCTTTGTCCGCAAGACCGTCATCATCCTGTTCCTCGCGGCGGTCTGGGAGGCCTACGGCCTCGCCCTCGACAATCCCCTGCTGTTTCCGACGCTGCACGACACGATCCTCACGCTCTACGATCGCGTCAAGGACGGCACGATTCCCATGCGGGCCTGGGCTTCGCTAAAAGTGCTGTTCATGGGCTATTCAGCCGGCATCGCGCTCGCCGCGATCTTCACCGTGCTCGCGATCTCCACCCGCATCGGCACCGATTTCCTTGAGACGGTCACGGCGATGTTCAATCCGCTGCCGGCGATCGCGCTGTTGCCGCTCGCTTTGATCTGGTTCGGTCTCGGCAACGGCAGTCTGGTGTTTGTGCTGATCCATTCGGTGCTGTGGCCGGTCGCGCTCAACACCCATTCGGGCTTCAAGAGCGTGTCCAACACGCTGCGCATGGTCGGCCGCAATTACGGCCTTCGGGGATTGCCGTACGTGGCGAAAATCCTCATCCCCGCCGCGTTCGGCTCGATCCTGACCGGCCTCAAGATCGGCTGGGCCTTTGCCTGGCGCACGCTGATCGCGGCCGAGCTGGTGTTCGGCGTGTCGTCGGGGCAGGGCGGGCTCGGCTGGTTCATCTTCGAAAACCGCAACCTGCTCGACATACCTGCGGTCTTCGCCGGCCTCTTGACGGTGATCATCATCGGGCTTTTTGTCGAAAACCTGATCTTCCGCGCCATCGAGCGGAACACCGTGCAGAAATGGGGCACCCAATCATGACCAAGAAGAAACTAACGCCCGACCAGCTCCGCAGCGCGCGCTGGTTCGCACCCGACGATCTCCGCTCGTTCGGCCATCGCTCCCGCACCATGCAGATGGGCTACGCGCCGGAGGAGTGGAAGGACCGCCCGATCATCGCGATCCTCAACACCTGGTCGGACGCGCAGCCCTGCCACATGCACTTCAAGTCGCGCGTTGACGACGTCAAGCGCGGCATCCTGATGGCCGGCGGCCTGCCGCTGGAGCTGCCGGCACTGTCGCTGTCGGAATCGCTGCTCAAGCCGACCACCATGCTCTATCGCAATCTGCTGGCGATGGACGCCGAGGAGCTGTTGCGCAGCCATCCCGTCGACGGCGTGGTGCTGATGGGCGGCTGCGACAAGACCACGCCGGCGCTGCTGCTGGGTGCGACCTCGATGAACATCCCGGCGATCTATCTGCCGGCAGGTCCGATGCTGCGCGGCAATTGGAAGGGCAAGACGCTCGGCTCGGGCTCGGACGGCTGGAAATACTGGGACGAGCGGCGCGCCGGAAAAATCTCCGACAAGGACTGGCTCGACATCGAGGCCGGCATTGCGCGCAGCTACGGCACCTGCATGACCATGGGCACGGCTTCCACCATGACCGCGATTGCAGAGGCGATCGGCATGACGCTGCCGGGCGCGTCCTCGATTCCCGCCGCTGATGCCAACCATATCCGCATGGCCTCGGAATGCGGGCGCCGTATCGTCGAGATGGTCTGGGAAGATCTGACGCCGAAGACGATCCAGACCCGCAAGGCGTTTGAGAACGCGATCGCGGTGGCGATGGCCATGGGCTGTTCGACCAATGCGATCATCCATCTGATCGCGCAGGCCCGCCGCGCCGGTCTCGACATCGGCCTCGACGATTTCGAGATTGCGAGCCGCAAGGTGCCCGTCATCGCCAATGTGCGGCCGAGCGGCGATGCCTATCTGATGGAGGACTTCTTCTATGCCGGCGGCCTGCCGGCGCTGATGGGGCAGATCAAGCCGCATCTGCATCTCGACTGCATCACCGTCACCGGCCTGACGCTGGGCGAGAATATCGCGCATGCCGAGGTCCACAATGACGATGTGATCCGCTCGATCGACAATCCCATCTACAAGGAAGGCGCCCTCGCGGTGCTCAAGGGCAATCTCGCACCCGACGGCTGCGTCATCAAGCCGTCGGCCTGCGCGCCGCGCTTCCTCAAGCACACCGGGCCGGCGCTGGTGTTCGACGACTACCCTTCGATGAAGAAGGCGGTCGACGATCCCGATCTCGACGTCACCGAAGACCACATTCTCATTTTGCGCAATGCAGGGCCGCAGGGCGGGCCGGGCATGCCGGAATGGGGCATGCTGCCGATCCCGACCAAGCTCGTGAAGCAGGGCGTCCGCGACATGGTGCGGATCTCCGATGCGCGCATGAGCGGCACCAGCTACGGCGCCTGCATTTTGCATGTCGCTCCCGAATCCTATGTCGGCGGACCGCTCGCGCTGGTGCGGAACGGCGACCGCATCACGCTCGACGTCGGCGCCCGCACCATCAATCTCGACGTGTCGGAAGCCGAGCTCGACAAGCGCCGCGCCGCCTGGAAGCAGCCCGAGCGCCGCTTCGAGCGCGGCTATGGCTGGATGTTCACCAAGCACATCAAGCAGGCCAATGACGGCTGCGACTTCGACTTCCTCGAGACCGATTTCGGCGCGCCGATCGGCGAGCCCTCGATTTACTAGAGAGCGTGACATGACCAAACTTGCCGAAGCCACCCGCAACAAGCTCAAATCCGTCTCCACCGCCACCGTCGCAACCGCGTTGTTCAAGCGGGGCCTGCGCATCCAGATGATCCAGGATGTGCACCCGCTCAGTGCCGACCAGCCGACCATGGTCGGTGAAGCCTTCACGCTGCGCTATATGCCGGCGCGCGAGGATCTCAACACCATCGAGGTCTTCAAGGACCGCTCCCATCCGCAGCGCAAGGCAGTCGAGGATTGCCCGGCGGGCAGCGTGCTGGTGATGGACAGCCGCAAGGACGCGCGCGCCGCGTCCGCCGGTGCGATCCTGGTCACGCGCTTGATGAAGCGCGGTGTCGCCGGGGTCGTCACCGATGGCGGTTTTCGCGACTCGGCCGAGATCGCCAAGCTCGGTATCCCCGCCTACCACCACCGCCCAAGCGCGCCGACCAATCTGACGCTGCATCACGCCATCGAGATCAACGTGCCGATCGGCTGCGGGGATGCGCCGGTGTTTCCCGGCGACGTCATTCTCGGCGACAGGGACGGCGTGATCGTGATCCCTGCGCATCTCGCTGAGGAGATCGCCAACGAGACCTTCGAGATGACCGCGTTCGAGGACTTCGTCACCGAGGAAGTCAACAAGGGCCGCGGCATTTTCGGTCTCTATCCGGCAACGGACCCACAGACGCTGACCGACTTCGCCGCATGGCGGAAGGCGAACGGAAGGTAAAGGCCGCGCGCTGACACCAAGCATATCAAGAAACAGGCCGGCCGCAGCAAGCGCCGGCCTTAAATCACCCAGGGAGGACTCCATGAATTTCACGCGACGCAACCTCTTGGCCGGCGCCGGCGCTGCGGCCACTTCCGCGCTCCTCGCCCACGCCGCCGGTGCCCAGTCGTTTCCGTTCGCGCCGAACCAGCGCTACCCCGATCCCGCCGTTCAAATCCTCGATCCCAGTTTTGGAAAGTACCGGCTTTATTCCTCGACGCTCGAGCAGGTCGCGACCGGCATGCGCTGGGCCGAGGGCCCCGCCTATTTTCCCGAAGGCGGCTATCTGCTGTTCTCGGACATTCCCAACAACCGGATCATGAAGTTCGACGAGAAGACCGGGCAGACCAGCGTGTTCCGCGCCAACGCGAACTACGCCAACGGCAACGCGCGCGACCGCCAGGGTCGCCTCGTCAGCTGCGAGCACTCGGTGACCCGCCGCATCACCCGCACCGAGAAGGACGGCAAGATCACCGTGCTCGCCGACAAGTTCGAGGGCAAGCGGCTGAACGCGCCGAACGATATCGTGGTGAAGTCCGACGACAGTATCTGGTTCACCGACCCGCTATTCGGCATCAACGGCGAGTGGGAGGGCAAGAAGGAGAAGGCCGAGCAGGCCACCACCAATGTCTACCGCATCGCCAAGGACGGCAAGATTGCCGCTGTGCTCTCCGACCTCGTTAATCCGAACGGCCTCGCCTTCTCGCCGGACGAGAAGAAGCTCTACATCGTCGAGTGGAAGGGCACGCCCAACCGCAGCATCTGGAGCTACGATGTCGGTGACGACGGTTCGCTCAGCGGCAAGACCAAGCTGATCGACGCCGCCGACCAAGCCTCGCTCGACGGTTTTCGCGTCGACGGCGACGGCAATCTCTGGTGCGGCTGGGGCTCCAACGGCGCGCTGCAGTCCGAGCCGACCGAAATCGCCGGCCGCAAGGTGTTTCAGCTCAAGGCCAAGTCCGAGGATCTCGACGGCGTGATGGTGTTCAACGCGGACGCCAAGCCGCTAGCCTTTATCAAGCTGCCCGAACGCTGCGCCAATCTCTGCTTCGGCGGCCCGAAGAACAATCGCCTGTATATGGCAAGCAGCCACTCGGTGTATGCGCTGTATGTGGAGGCGCATGGGGCCGTGTGAGGCTTCGCCTCTCTCGAGGCCGTAGCCCGGATGGAGCGCAGCGCAATCCGGGGCTGTGATGTCGTCTGCACTAATCCCGGATTTCGCTGCGCTCCATCCGGGTTGCGAAGTCACGCCTCCGCCATCCCCGCCGCCCACAGCGCGAACGCATAGACGATCGCGACTTCATCGAGCCGGTTGAAGCGTCCCGATGCGCCGCCGTGGCCGGCGCCCATGTTGGTGCGGAGCAGGACCGGGCCGCCGCCGCTCATGGTCGCGCGCAGGCGCGCGATCCATTTGGCGGGCTCCCAATAGGTGACACGCGGATCGGTCAACCCGCCCATCGCCAGGATCGCCGGATAGTCTTTCGCCGCGACATTGTCGTAGGGCGAATAGGACAGGATGGTGCGGAAATCCTTCTCGCTCTCGATCGGGTTGCCCCATTCCGGCCATTCCGGCGGCGTCAGCGGCAGCGTGTCGTCGAGCATCGTGTTGAGCACGTCGACGAACGGCACTTCGGCGACGACGCCGGCGAACAATTCGCCGGCGCGGTTCGCCACCGCGCCCATCAGCATGCCGCCGGCCGAACCGCCGTGGCCGACAATGCGCTTTGCACTGGTGTACTTCGCATCGATCAGCGCGCGTGCGCTGGCGGCAAAATCGTCGAACGAATTGGTCTTCTTCTCGCGCTTGCCGTCGAGGTACCAGCCCCAGCCCTTGTCGGCGCCGCCGCGGATATGGGCGATGGCATAGACGAAGCCACGGTCGACCAGCGACAGGCGGTTGGCGCTGAACGAAGCCGGCATCGCCATGCCGTAGGAGCCGTAGCCGTAGAGCAGCAGCGGCGCCGCGCCGTCGAGCGTGAGTCCGCGGCGATGGAGGATCGAGACCGGCACCTCGGCGCCGTCATGCGCTTTCGCCATGATGCGGGTGGTGACGTAGTCGCTCGCATTGTGGCCGGACGGGATCTCCTGCCGCTTGCGAAGGGTGCGCGTGCGCTTGACCATGTCGTAATCGTAGACTTCCGACGGCGTCGTCATCGACGAATAGGCGAAGCGCAAATTGGTCGTCTCGAATTCGTAGGAGCCCATCGTATCCAGCGAATAGGCCGCTTCGTCGAACGCGATCGCGTGCTCCTCGTTCGAGGCGAGGTCGCGGATCACGATGGACGGCAGCGCGTTGGCGCGCTCCAGCCGCACCATGTGGCCGGCATAGAGATCGAGGTCGATGATGTAGATGCCCGGGCGATACGGGATCAGATCGCGCCAGTTCTTGCGCTCGGGTGAGGCGAGCGGCGCGGTGACGATCTTGAAGTCGATGGCATCGTCGGCGTTGGTTAGGATGAAGAGTTCGTCGCCACGGTCGGCCAGCGAATATTGCACGCCTTCCTTGCGTGCCGCGACCAGGCGCGGCGGTGCGTCGGGGTGGGCGAGGTCGATCAGCCGCTGCTCGGAGGTCTCGTGGTCGCCGCCCGCGATCACGCAGAAGCGGCCACTGGTGCTCTCTTGCAGATGGGTGAACCAGCCGGAATCCTGCTCCTCGTAGACCAGCGTGTCGTCGGCTTGCCCAGTGCCGAGCTTATGCCGCCACACCTGCATCGGGCGGTGGTTGTCGTCGAGCTTCACGTAGAAGAACGACGTCGCATCCTTGCTCCAGACCACGCCGCCGTCGGTCTCCTCGACGACGTCGTCGAGGTCCTTGCCGGTCGCCCAGTCGCGCACGCGGATGGAGAAATACTCCGAGCCCTTGGTGTCGGCGCTCCAGGCCTGCAGCCTGTGGTCGTTCGAGTGCCGGCTGCCGCCGAACTTGAAGTATTCATGGTCCTTGGCGAGCGCATCGCCGTCGAGCACGATGTGGCCCTCGCCGCCGTCGCGCGGCATACGGCCGAACAGCTCGTGCTGACCGCCCTCGCGGAATTTGCGGAAATAGGCGAAAGGACCATCCGGCGACGGCACGCTGGAATCGTCCTCCTTGATCCGCCCCCGCATCTCGCGCACCAGCGTTTTCTGGAGCGCCGCGGTATGGCCGAGCAGGCTCTCGGTGTAGCCATTTTCTGCGTCGAGATATTTGCGGATGTCGGGATCGAGCACCGCGGGGTCGCGCAGCACCTCCTGCCATTTCTCGTCCTTCAACCAGGCATATTCATCCGTCACGGTGATCCCGTGTCGCGTGAAGGAATGCGGCCGGCGCGGCGCGAGGGGGGGCAGGGAAGGTGTTTTGGCTTGTGTCACTCGATCCTCATTCAGATGCGTGTTTCACCTTATATCGTCCCGCTTCCGTGAATTGCCAGCGTCGCTGCGGGCGTCGTCGCCGGGTTGTTGACGGGCCGCTTGTATGCTTTAGGGGCCGGGTCTTTAGTCCTGCCGCCGGTCCAGCCTGATGTTGTTCAATTCCTACCCGTTCATCCTGCTGTTCCTGCCCGTCGCGCTGGCTGGCTATTTCTGGCTCGGGCGGCGCAGCAATCTGGCCCCGGTGATCTGGCTGGCGGCGGCCTCGCTCACCTTCTATGCCATTGGCAACTGGCAGTTCGTGGCCCTGTTGCTGCTATCGATCGCCTTCAACTACGGCATAGGCCACCTCCTCATCGTGGCCAAGCTTACTTCGTCGCAACGAAAGGTGGCACTGGCCCTCGGCGTCGCCGGCGATCTTCTCGTACTTGGCATCTTCAAATATGCCGGCTTCGTCACCGAGAACGTCAACGCGCTGGCCGGCACGCACTTTGCGGTCCACATCCTGCTGCCGGTCGGCATCTCCTTCTACACGTTCACCCAGATCGCGTTCCTGGTTGACGCCTGGCGCGGGCAGGTCGCGGCCTACGCGCTGCCACACTATGCGCTGTTCGTGACCTACTTTCCGCATCTGATCGCGGGGCCAATCCTTCACCACAAGGACATGATCCCGCAATTCGAGCGGGAGGAAACCAAGCATCCGCATGCGCATCTGATCCTGTGCGGCCTCATCATCTTCGCAATCGGCCTGTTCAAGAAGACCTGCCTTGCCGATGGCATCCAGCCGCTGGTCGCGCTCGCCTTCGATGCGCGCGCGCCGAGTTTTGATCAGGCCTGGCTCGGTGCACTCGCCTACACGTTCCAGCTCTATTTCGACTTTTCCGGCTATTCCGACATGGCGATCGGGATATCGCTGATGTTCGGCATCTTCCTGCCGGTCAATTTCAACTCGCCCTACAAGGCCACCAGCATCGTCGAGTTCTGGCGCCGCTGGCACATGACGCTGTCGCACTTCCTGCGCGACTATCTCTACATCCCGCTCGGGGGCAACAGGCGCGGGCGCGTGCTGCGCTACATCAACTTGCTGCTCACGATGCTGCTCGGCGGGCTCTGGCATGGCGCGGCCTGGACTTTTGTCATTTGGGGCGCCCTGCATGGCGCCTATCTCTGTATCAATCACGCTTTCAACGCGCTGGTGCCGAATGTTCCGAAGTGGCTCGCGCACACGACGCGTGTCGCCGGAGCCGTGCTGACATTCCTCGCCGTCGTTGTCGCCTGGGTCTTCTTCCGTGCCGAACGGGTCGATTGGGCAATGCGGATTGTGAATGCGATGGCCGATCCCTCCAACATCGTGTTCGGCCGCGAGGAGATTGCGGCGTCGGTGATGGTCACGATCTATGCCGCGCTGGTGTGGCTGGCGCCGAACACGCAAGGACTCATGGGGTACGACCACGCCAATCGCAGGGTCGGCGACGGCCTGATGTCCGGACGGATGCGACCGCTGGTCCTCTATGGTGCGTCTCTGGTGCTTGCGTTCGGGATTTTGGGTATCCAGAGCCACAGCGAATTCATCTATTTCCGGTTCTGATGCGCGGCGCGTTCACATATCCAGGGCGTCTTCTCCTTGCGAGCATCGCGTGCGTGCTGGGCGCGGCTGCGCTCACCTATGTCATCGATCCCCTGCAACTGTTTCGGCCCTCGCGTCTCGTCGCGCCGTTCTATTCCGATGACACGCGCGTGCAGAATGCCGGACTGATCCGCAGCCAGTCGTTCGATACCGCCTTCATGGGTACCTCGCTCGCGATCCATTTCCGCCAGAGCGACATCGACCATGCCCTCGGCGTGCACTCGCTCAAGTTGGCGATGACCGGCTCCAATTCGCGCCAGCAGGGTTTTGTGCTGGAGCAGGCCATCGACCGCGGCGCGAAGCGCGTGATCTGGGCGATGGACGATTTTATCTTTGTCGATGCTGCCGACATCGAGACCGATCCTTATCTCGCTGCCGATCTCTATCGCGGGACGGCAAAGGGGATCGCGTCCTATCTGTTCAGTGCGGCGATGGCGAAGGAATCCCTGTTCGCATTGCTGCGGTCGGTTCCGCCGCTGCGGGAGCCGCTGACCCGGGCGGCGCCTTTTCTGCCCGTCAAGTTTGCGCTTGAAGACGTCGACGACATTTATGCGTTGCCGCGCGATATCGACATCGCGCGCGCCTATAATGCGAAAAGGACGCTCGCGGCTTTCGCCTATATCACCGATCCCGTGCGCAGCCGTTTTCTCGGCGAAGGCTATCGTTACGACGCGATGGTCCGGCATTTCGAGCGTGACGCCGTCGGCCTGATCGCGCGCCATCCGGACGTGACCTTCGACATCTACTTCCCGCCCTATTCGATCCTGCAATTCGTCGCGATGCGCGACGCTTCGCCTGCGACGCTGAAAATCGTCACGGACCTCACGGCCGTCATTGCGCAGCGCCTGACGCAGCTTCCCAATGTGCGTCTGTACGATTTCCGGGCGATCAAGGACGTGACGCACGATTTCGACAATTACGGCGACGTCATCCACCATTCGCCGGTGATCGATGCGAAGGTGCTGTCGTGGCTGGCGCGTGGGGAGTATCGGGTCGATCCGACGGCGCCACTTGCCTCGCTGGACGCGTTGAAGGCGCAGGTCGCGGCGTATCGGTTCCCGCTGCTGCCGTAGCCCGCATGAGCGAAGCGACATGCGGGGACTCGCGCAAGAATCCCGGGTGTCGCTTCGCTCACCCGGGCTACAAGATTGCTCCCACAAGAGAAGGAAAAAAGGCGTCTACACCGCCACCTCTTCGCCGAGATACGCGACCGCTGCCTCAAGCCCGCCTTTGCCATGCGGGATCTTCAGCGCGTTCAGCCCGATCTCGATCACCCCCAACGTGCCGAGCAGCATCGGGGCGTTGACGTGGCCCATATGGGCGATGCGGAAGGCTTGTCCCGAGAGATCGCCGATGCCGGTGCCGAGCACGACGCCGCACTTCTCCTTGCAATAGCGTTGCAGGATTGCCGGATCGTGGCCGTTGCTCATGGTCACCGTGGTCACGGTGTTGGAGCGTTCGCTGGCTTCGGCGACGTTGAAGCCGAGCACCTGGCCTTCCGACCACGCGCCGACCGCGCGGCGTGCGGCCTCGCCGAGCAGGCTGTGACGTCGGAAGGCGTTCTCCAGTCCTTCCTCGTGCAGCAGGTCAATGGCCTGGCGCAGCGCGAACAGCAGATGCACCGGCGCGGTGCCGGCATATTTGCGATAGTGCTCGCTGCCCTCGCGCTCGCTCCAGCTCCAATAGGGCGTGCTCATGTTGGCGGTCTTCTGCACCTCGCGCGCGCGCGCGTTGGCCGCGACGAAGCCGAGGCCGGGCGGCGTCATCAGGCCCTTTTGCGAGCCCGACATCGCGACGTCGATGCCCCATTTGTCCATCTCGAACGGCATGCAGCCGAGCGAGGCCACAGTGTCGACCATGTACAGCGCCGGATGGCCGCTGGCCTTGATCGCCTTGCCGATCGCCTCGATGTCGTTCTGCACGCCTGAGGCGGTGTCGACCTGGACGACGACGACGGCCTTGATGGTGTGCTCCTTGTCGCGGCGCAGGCGCTCCTCGACCTCGTGCGGCCGCACCGCGCGGCGCCAGTCGCCCTTGAGCACCTCGACCTCGGCACCCATCAGCGCTGCGGCATGACCCCAGCCGATCGCGAACCGTCCGCTTTCGAGCACCAGCACCTTGTCGCCGCGCGACAGCACGTTGCTCAATGCTGCTTCCCAGGCGCCGTGACCGTTGGCGATGTAGATGTAGGACTTGCCCTTGGTGGCAAACAGTTTCGAGATGTCGCTGAGCAGGCTCTCGGTCAGATCGGTCATCTGTTTGGAGTAGATGTCGATCGCCGGACGATGCATCGCCCGCAGCACCTCGTCGGGCATATTGGTGGGCCCGGGGATGGCCAGAAATTCCCGGCCCGCGCGAACGGTCATTGCTGTTGGTCCTTGTTGCCTGAGAATAGGATGGTGGGTCGCTGATTCACACTTTTACGCGGCGCCGCGGTGCAAGAAAAGGCCGGAAAACGCAGGTCTGACGTGGGTTATCTCTTAGTCTCGCGGCAGCCCGCATCCTCGGCTTCCTCCACCGAGCAGAACCAGCGCGTGCCCTTGCTGATCTTCATCTTGATCTGCGCATACCAGCGGCTGGTCGGCCGGTGATAGATGCACTCGCCGGCGCTGTTGACGTTGCCCTTGATGGTGCAGTCCGGCGAGGGCGCGACCGGGCCCGAAGCCGAAGCGAGCAGGATCGCATGTGCGCCATCGGGCGGCTTGGTGGCGCCGAGGATGGTGGTCTTCTTGTTGCGCTCGCGCCAGTCCCAGGGCGCGATGAAGGCGCCTTGCCACATGCCGGCTTTTGCCTCCCGCGCGGCGGCATCATCGGCTTCGTAGTCGCGCGAGACGCGGGTGTAGGCCAGCGCCCAGCCTGCGCGCACCAGCCATTTCTGGATATCCTCGCCGCCGACGTCGCAGCGCGCCACGGTGCGGCCGCGCCGGTCGATCGACCGCGCATGGCAGACCCAGGTCTTGCCGTCGGCGTATTTGGCGAGCTCGTCGCGGGCCGCGATGCCGCAGGTCCAGCGCTCGCCCTTGTTGTTGAGGCAGAGCTGGTCGACCGCGGGGGCGTCGATGCCGCCGAGCCTGATCCGCGTGTTGCCGATCACCACCGCGTCGCCGGCGCGGACCTTCGCTGTGCCGGTGATGTCGGCGGCCCGCGCCGGCGATGGCAAGCCGGACAAGGAGAAGCCAAGCAATGACAGCGCAATCAGGGGTTTTCGCAACATGCCGGCCCGCGTGTGATGAAAACTGCGATAGACCTCGCAATTGTGGTCGGCTTTTGTCCGCTCGGCCAGCATATGCCTGGCAATTGGGCTTTCAACTTCCTGTCATCGGGCGAAGTTTAGTAGGGGTGGGTTAGCCGAAGGCGTAACCCACCTCTTTCGTCTCCACGGCGGCAGAAGTGGTGGGTTACGCTTCGCTAACCCACCCTGCGCGACCTCATCCCCGCGCCATCGCCCGCTTGGCCACCGCCAGCGCCATCAGCACGAACGCCGACGTGACCTCCGGACCGCCCACCAGGATCCGCGTCGGCGTCTTCATCTTGTTCCACTCATAGGCGCGGAACGGGCCGCGGCGGCCGCCTTCGCCGACGCTCGCGACGATCACGTTCAGCGCCGGCGCAAAGGCGCGCGGGTCGGCGCCGAGATGGCCGAGCGCGATCAGGGCGAGCGCTGCGTCGAACACGTTCATTTCGGCGGCCATCAACTCGCCCTTGACGTAGGAGAGCACGCGGTGGCGGATGAAATCGAAATCGCCGTCGGGATCGATGATCGCCTGCGCCGCCAGCGGCAGCGCCAGGAAGGCAGCATAGCAGCGACCGAAATAGGCGCTGTAAAGCTCAGGCAAATAGTAGATATGCGAGCGCGGATTGGCGAAGGCGCCGCTCGCCGCCAGCCGCTTCTGGAAGCCGAGGATGCGATGCACGGTGGCGAGCCGCGCCGGCGTCTCCAATACTTTCCAGCGCGCGAGGTTGCGAAAGCTGACCTCGAGAATGTCGAGATTGAGCGTCGGATCGAGATCATTGCCATAGGGCCGCTCGCCCTTGAGATTGTCGATCCAGGTCGCAACCCCGCCCTCGTAATCGATATTGTCGTTGATCGGCACGGTCACGCGCGGCTCGTTGACGCCGGCGCGCACCTGATAGCCGGCATAGAAATCCAGCAGCGGCTGGTCGAGGATCGGATCGGTGCAGCCGGCCTGCGTCGCCGCGGAGATCGAGCACGCCGTGGTGTCGCAATCCGGCACGTAGACGCCGAAGCCGAGGTCCTGCTTGATCTGGGCGAAGTAGCGTGAGAAGCGCGGATGCGGTGCCGGCGCGAGCGCGGTGATGACGTTGAACCGCGCCCCGTCGATGCCCTCGACCTCTTCGCGGCTGATGTTGACGCAGAAATCGACCATATCGGCAACCGCGCGCTCCGCCGCCATCTTGTCGGAGAGCGAGGCGAGACCGGTCTCAACGTAGCTCAACAGCGCCTCGATGAAGAACGCGTCGTAATAGGCCGAGCGGTGGCGGATCTGCACCGGCTCCCACATCGGTTCGGCAACCCCTCGCCAGGGCGGATTGACGACTGCGCGCGCCGGAGATCGCGCGATGAAGACACGGGCGAGGTTGAACAGCAGCGAGGAGTTCTTGTAGCCGCGCGCGTTGAGACCCGTGAGCGCCATGGTCAGCTCTCGGCCGCGGAAATCGGGATCGCCGATCAGGTTGAACGCGGCGTAGGTCGGCAGAAAGCCATTTTTGCGGTACGAGCCCAGCAGATGCTGCGCGCAGTCGCGGATCACGCCGTCGATCTGCGATTGTTGCGGCATGGCGCCGGTGAACATGGCCGGCGGCGGCTTGGGATGATCCAGCGCGATGCTGTCGACGAGATCGGCGACGGGCTGGCCGACCGCCGCCCAATTGGGCTCGGCCTCGTCGCGGGCGCGCACTAGGGCCTGGCGCAGCCGGGCCAGTTTGCCTTCGTCGCGCAGCTCGGGCAGCCCGGCCCGGCGGAGCAGCACCCGCAATGCGGGATTGCCGAGCGCGGTCTTGTAGAACTTAGGCAGATGCGGATCGCCGCTGGCCGCAACAGACAGTACGGGATCGCAGACGTCGTAAAGCGAGGGGCCGTCCTTCCGCGCCGTCAGCGCCCGGCAGGCGGCGCCGGCAAAATATTGAAAGCTCATGAAATAACCTGGTCGCGGGAATTGGCCGGGGGGCCGGCCGGCGCGCTCCCAGCCGCGCGCCACCCCCTGCAAGTCGTTGAAAAGCTACCCGGATTCGCAGGAAATACAAATGTGATGAGGGTCACAGAAAAAGCCGGCACGAAGCCTGCATAATCAGGCTCCGGAAGGCTACGGGGACGCAAAAAAATCACACATTGGGCAGTAAAAATTAGCTCATGTTTCCAGAGACTTAGCTCAAATTTTCGGCGATCTATTGCGGGGGAGGCGATATCCGGTTAAGGCTTTGTTTGGTGCGGCGCCGCAAATTGCGCGCAATTCGGGGGCACACCCCCGGCCAATCCCTCAAACCCAAAGACGCTATCGCGCTACTCAAACAGTGTGCGCGTGTTTGGCTGGTCTTTGGCACTGACAGGAATGACGCGAGATGAATGTAACGCAGCTCGACATTTCCCGACGCACGATCGCGGTGGCCGCAGCCCTCATCGGCACGGTCTCGCTCGTGATCGGCGCCCATGCTGCCCTCAACATGCGGGCGCTCGATGCCGCCAAGGCCGTCTCGACCGACCAGGTCACCGGCTCGATCGGCCAAGCCTCGCGTCTCGCCCTCGTCATCGGCAATGGACATTACCCCGACGCCAGCGCGCCGCTGACGCAGTCGATCAACGACGCCCGCGCGCTGTCCTCGTCGCTGCGCAAGAACGGTTTTGACGTCGACATGGTGGAAGACGCGACCAAGGACGACATGGTCCGCGCCGTCAATCGCCTGAAGTCCCGGATCAAGCCCGACACCGTCGTCATGCTGTTCTTCGGCGGCTACGGCGTGCAGGCCGGCCGCGAGAGCTACATGCTGCCGGTCGATGCCGTGATCTGGAAGGAAAGCGACGTCCGCCGTCACGGCGTCTCCATCGAGGGCGTGCTCGACATGATGAAGGAGCAGGGCGCCAAGGCCAAGCTCGTCGTGGTCGACGCCTCCCGCCGCAATCCCTATGAGCGCCGCTTCCGCTCCTACAGCCACGGCCTCGCGCCGATCAGCGCGACGGACAATGCGCTGATCCTCTCCTCGGCTTCGCCGGGCAAGGTCGTCGACGACGGCAAGGGCGAGCACAGCGTGCTGGTCAGCGAGTTCCTCAACAACCTCAATACGCAGGGCAGCGCCGAGAGCGTCTTCAACAAGACCCGCCTTGCCATCTCCCGCGCCAGCGAAGGCGACCAGGTCCCGACCGTCTCCTCCTCGCTGCTCGAGGACGTCCATTTCGGCGAAGCCGGCGGCTAGTTTTTCTTAGGTTCTGCGAAGTCTCGTGCCCCGGACGCGGCGCATCATGCAATGATGCGACGCAGAGCCGGGGCCTAGTTTTTAAGCTTATCGCTTGGACGAGAGATGGGTCCGGCTCTGCGCGGCAGCGTCACACGCTGCAGCGCGTCCGGGACACGAGCAATCCTACTTCGCCGCTTCCGTGGCCATCACCGTGCGCACCGGATCTCCTTCGCGCAGCAGCGCGCCGGCGCGGGCGACGACGATATCGCCCTCGTTGAGGCCGTCGCGAATCTCGATATTGCCGCCCGACATCAGTCCGACCTCGACGCGCTTGGTCTCGACGCGGTTGCGGCGGATCACCTGCACGACGGTGCCGGCGGAGGAATACTGCACCGAGGTCAGCGGCACCGCGACGTTGCAGCTCTGGCCCGACTTGATCAGTGCGCGCCCGCTCGCATTCAGCAACAGCCGCTTCTGCGAGGAGATGCCGATATAGACCATGCCCTGCTGGATGTTCGGCTCGACCGTCGGGCCGATGCGGCGCACCTTGCCGTCGATATCGCCGGCGCCGGCGATGCGCACGGTCGCCACCTGGTTGACCGCGAGCTTGCGCATATCGCTGGTCGCGACGAGGGCGACGAGATCGTACTCGCTGCGCGCCACGATCGTGAACAGCGCCTCGCCCTTGGCGGAGGCGAGGTTGCCGATCTGCGCGGTCGACGTCGCGATCACGCCTGCCACGGGGGCGGTAACCTGAAGTGTGCCGCCCTCGGGCAGTGCGAGCCGCGCCAGCACCTGGCCTGCGGTGGTGGTGTCGCCGGCTTCCGCCAGCACCTCTGTCACCTTCAAACCGGGCCGCTCCGGCCGCACCGAGCTTGCCTCGCGCGCGATGATGGTGCCGGTGCCCTCGACGATGTCGGAGAAACAGGATTTCGCGACCTTCAGCACCGTGACCGCCGGCCCCTTGGGCGCGTCGTCATCGGCGGCGGCAGCGGGCTGGGCCGACAGCAACAGCAGTCCGGCGAGCGCAACGAGATGTCTGGAAACAGAACGCGCAGGCAATGATCGCATGGGTCATTCCGGTTGGGGCCTTGACGGCCTCATCGTTAGCAGAAGCGATCGCTGCGAGCCAAGGGCACGTCAGGGCCGGCCGGATGAGAATGCCGCAGCAGCACGGGCGGCGCGATGCCGCCCGTTGAATTAGTCGCCGCACAAGCAAAGAGGTTCGTCGGCCGCCCAACAAACGCGTCATGCCCGGGCTTGTCCGGGCATCCACGTTCTTTGTGCCGCGTAGCTAGGCGTGGATGGCCGGGACAAGCCCGGCCATGACGACGAGGAGGTACCAGCGCCCGCTCACGGCAGGCTCAAAAACTCCACCCAGTTCGGCTTCTTGCCGGTGGCGTAGGATTTCAGCTTGGTCAGCACCCCGCTGCTCTGGTCGATGGCATAGACCGTCATGCTGTCGGAGAGCTCGCCCACGGCGGCAAGGTAGCGCCCGCCGGGATCGATATGGAAGCCGCGTGGCTGCTTCTCGGTCGGCACGCTGCCGATGGTGGTCAGCTTGCCGGTGGTCGCATCGACCTTGTAGGCGGTGAGCGTGCTGGTGGTGCGCTCGGAGGCGTAGAGGAAACGGCCGTCGGGGGTGATTTGGATGTCGGCTGCCCAGGGCTTTCCGGTAAATCCTTCGGGCAGCGCGCTGGTGCGCTGGATCTCGTCCCATGCGCCGCCCTTGGCCTCATAGGCGAACGCCGCGACGTCGCCGTTTAGCTCGTGCAGGAGATAGACGAACTTGCCGTTGGGGTGGAACACGAAATGCCGGGGTCCCGATTTCTCCGGCACCTTGTGGGCCGGCGGATCGCTCGGCGTGAGCGTGCCGGTCGTGGCATCGAACGTGAAGGCCAGGATCTGGTCGGAGCCGAGATTGGTCGCGAACGCGAAGCGGTTGTCGGGCGAGGGCAGGAAGGCGTGCGCGTTCAGCCCGGTCGGGATCACCTGCTTCGGTTCGCCTGCGACGCCGTTGGCGAGCAGCGGATTCAGCGCGACCTTGTTGCCGCCATAGGAGGCGCTGAACAGGAATTTGCCGCCGCGGTCGATGGCGATGTAGGCCATGCTGTCGGCGAGGGGGCCGTTGCCGATATGGCTGAGCTGGCCGGTCTTCGGATCGATCGCAAAGCTCACCGCGAGAAACGGCTGCGAGCGGACACCGGCGATCAGCACGCGATGGTCGGGCGTGATCGCGAGCGGCGTCGAGGAGCCGGGCTTTTCGACGCCGGTGAAGCCGGCCGTCTGCACGGGCGTCATCTCGCCGCTCTCGGCCATCTTGAACACGCTGATGTCGTTACTGTCGGCATTGCCGACATAGGCGAACGTCTCGGCCATGCCGGCGCGGACTCCAGAAATGAGAGTGAGGAAAGCAAGCGTGGTGGCGATCGCGGCGCGGGGTACGCCGGATCTGATGCGTCGGGTCGATCTCAACATGGGGTCCTCCTGGATGTCGGTGCGGCATTTGTCGTTTTGCCGGCGAGGATAGCGGCAGCCGCCCCGCCGCGCCAAACTCCAATGGGGATCGATCGATGCCGAAATGGTATCGGTGGAGGTCTACCATATGGCCGCTGTGCGCGAGGGCAGATGGGGCCCGGGCGGGGTGGGGGGCGGCCCGAGCACGGTCCACACGGTGACCGCGAGCAGCGCGCAGGTCAGGATCGTCCAGGCGACGAGTCGTTTCCGCATCAGGCCGAATCCGTCAGTCATATGAAGAGAATGCTCCCGGGGAGCGGGCCTGGCGATCGTGCACTGCAAATCGCGGCGATCCTATGAACTCGTTCACAGGCGAACCGAACCAATGCCGCGCGAGCGCATTGAACCGGCATGCCCCGTGAAAACGATCTCGAAGGTAAGCCCGACATGGGCGGCAAGCATGGCGGTCAGGCCGGCCAGCCCAAGTCGCCGCCGCGCCCGCGTCAGGGCGAGCGCGATGAGGACGTCGTGGCAAAGCGCCACACCGGCCAAACCGATCCCAACTCCGCGCCGACCAAACCAAAATAGCATCTCGCCCGCGCCGCACTCGCACCGGGAACGGCAGCCTCGTCTTGCCGTTACCCTGATCCCGCGGCGGAGCAGATCGAAACGGAGGCTGGCACGTGTTTTGGATTTATTGGGACACCGCCTGGTCGCTCATTATCAGCGGCATCATGTTCGCCACCATCGTCGCGCATCCCGATGCCGAGTTCGTCGAGATCCACACGGCCAAGCAGGTCAAGTGAGCCCGCACCGGCCGGTTTGACGGCGCATGATCGCATGCTGCGCCGAGCCGGGACGAAGGTTGAGACCTCAAATCATGCTGCCGGGCATGAAGCAGCGGATCATGGCGCGGCCGTTGACGTAATACGGCCAGACCATGGTGCGGCCGACGCGGTTTGGCTCGGTGATCACGGCGTCGTCGGGCACCTCGATCCAGTCGCCCAGGAGTCTCACGCGATAATGTCCGTTGCTGGTGTCCCAGTCGACATCGTCCAGCGCCGTGCCATCGGCATCGGCACAGCAGGGACCGCCGCCCTTGCTGCGCAGGCTCTCGAACCAGCCCTTGAGGGGCGAGTTCGCGTAGCGACCGTCGTCGCGGGCCTGCACGGATGGGCCGATCATGGCGGCAACCGCCACGAGAGTGATCATCCTGAATGCCGCGATCGCCATGTCGCCTCGCTCGATCTCGCGCGCGCACGAACGCAGACGAGGAGCCGCCTGCGCTGCACGGACGCAATGCTGGCTGGCGCCGCCGACCGGTTCCAGCCGTCTCAGCGGGGCGATAACCGCGAGGGTCGATGTTTGATCCTATTTTCAAGGGCGCGGACTTATCGAGTCCGCGCCCTGCTTCAGCTCCAACCCGGCAAGCGGTCAGTAGTCCCAGAACACCGGCACCCAACGGAAGGCGTCGCCGTCGGCTGCCACCCGGCCCACGGACGGGAACGGCAGGTGCGTGGCCACCAGCATTTCCCCGGTCTCGGCAAGCTGTCGCAACAGACGGATGCGAACGCGCGCGGCCTCCTCGGGGTCGTGTTCGAACCCATTAAACCAGTCGGGTTGCTCGAACCCGACGGCAAACACGGCGTCGCCGGCGAATGTCAGCGCATCATCGCCGGACGCCATGCGAACCACGCTATGTCCGGGGGTGTGACCGCCGGTGCGACGGGCGATGACGCCAGGTGCAATCTCGTGCTCGTCATCGAACAGCCTCAGCTGACTGCCGTACTCCTTCAGGAACTGCTTGGCGGTCGATCGAAGCGCGTCCGGAAAGCCTTCCGGCATGGCAGTGCGGGAGAAATCCGGCTTTTCCCAGAACTTGACCTCGGCGGCCGCGACGTGGATCCGCAGGTCCTTGCGCAGCTGCTGCTTCACGCCGTCGACCAGCAGGCCGCCAATGTGGTCCATGTGCAGATGAGTCAGCACCAGATCGGTCACCGCCGAAAGATCGATGCCGGCGGCCGCCAGTCGCCTGATCAACTGCCCGGCGCGCGGCAAGTTCAGGTTCGGATCCGAACCCAGTCCGGCGTCGATGAGGATGGTCTTGCCGCCGCTGCGAACCATGACGGCGTTCAGCGCCCAGTCGAAAGCGTCCTGCGGCAGGAACATGTCGTGCAGCCAGGTCGCCCGCACCGCCGGGTCGGCGTTGTGTGCGAGCATCTTGGTCGGCAGCGGCAGCACGCCGTCGCTGACCACCAGCACGTCGATCTCGCCGATCTTCAGTGCGTAGCGCGACGGAACGAGCTCTTCAGGTCCCGATGACACGGGATATGAGGTGTTGTGCAGATTCATGTTGGTCTCCTGTTTCAAGGTTGAGGCACTTGGTTGGTGTTGACTCTGGCTGGTCCTGGTTGAGCAGGCCGCGCCGCCAGCGAGAGCGCGGCCGTCATCGCTTGGTGAGTTAGAGGTTCGTCACGCGCTCATTGCGCGGTCCAGCCGCCATCGACGGAGATCGTCGTCCCCGTGATCTGGTCGGCCGCGGCCGAGCACAAGAAGGCGACGGTGCCACCGATCTGCTTAGGGGAGGCGAAGTCCAGCGATGGCTGTTTTTCGGAGAGAAGCTCTTCGGCCGCTTGCTTCTGGCTGATGCCTTTCTCCGCCGCGATGTCGCTAATCTGTTTCTCCACGAGCGGCGTGCGCACCCAGCCGGGACAGACCGCGTTGCAAGTGACGCCGCTGCCGGCGGTTTCGAGGCCTACCACCTTGGTGAGGCCGACGAGGCCATGCTTGGCCGCGACATAGGCTGCCTTGTGGGTGGATGCGACGAGACCATGCGTGGAAGCGATGTTGACGATGCGACCCCATCGCTGCTTTTTCATCTGGGGCACGGCCGAAGCGATGCCGTGAAATGCGGCCGACAGGTTGATGTCGAGAATGGCCTTCCACTTGGCGGGCGGAAACGCCTCGACCGGTGCGGTGAACTGGATGCCGGCATTGTTGACGAGGATGTCGAGCCGTCCAAAGTTCTCGATGGTTGCCGCGATCATTCCGCGCACGGCCTCACCATCAGACATGTCGGCGCCGTCATACGCGACGCGGACGCCGTCCTCGCGTTCGATGCCGCTGCGGATCTTCTCGATCTCCGCCGGATCTCCAAAACCGTTCAGGACGATATCGGCGCCGAGCCTGGCCAGCTCTCTTGCGATCCCGAGGCCAATGCCGCTGGTCGATCCGGTGACGATCGCTACTTTGCCTTTCAACATGAAAAACTCCTTTCGATGATGGTTGCCGGCGAGGTCAATCGCGGCGGTGAATGTCGTGGGTGACGATGCCGAGTTCGGAAGGCGGCGGCTCGAGGCGCCGTCCGTCGGCCAACGTGCGGCGGATGTCGTCCCGTCCACTTTGCCAGTGCGCGCGCATCGCTTTCGGTCCGAACTCGTAATCCTTGGAGTGACCTTCGTGGAGCTTGGACTGGTAGATCAGGTGGATGATGTTGTGGGAGCGGTGACGGGCGAGCTCGGCGATGGCGCGCATTTCGGGATCGTTTCTTGCGGCGTCCGGCAATCTGTCGATCGTCCGCTGCAGCGCCTGCCGCATCTCCTGCATCCGTAGCGCCTGGTCGGTGACGGCGCGGGTACGACTGGAATACTGAATGTCCTTCTGCCGGCTCGACACCTCCATCATGTCGTGCGGCACGCGGCCCCGCGCCGACCAGAGATCGATCTGGAACGTCAGCGTGTCTTTCGCATCGCCCGACAGGACGCGAGAGAGAGGCGTGTTGGAGACCACGCCACCATCCCAGTAGTGCTCGGAGTCGATTTCGACGGCGGGAAATCCGGGCGGCAGCGCGCCCGAAGCCATGAAGTGTTTCGGACCGAGCCGCCGCTCGGCTGTGTCGAAATAGGTGAGATTGCCGGTGCGGACGTTGACCGCGCCGACGCTGACACGCACTTCGCCCGAGTTCAGCCGGTCGAAATCGACGAGCTGTTCCAGCGTCCGTTGCAACGGCGCCGTGTCATAGAAGCTGGTCGACGCGTCGCCGGAGAAGGGCGACCACAGGGGCGAGGGGAAGCGCGGCCTGAAGAAGCCGGGCTGGCCCTGGAACAGCGCGCGCATCGCGGCAAGCGTGTTGTGCAGTGAGTTGAAGTCGAACGCGAACGGTAGCGCACCGGCCAGTCCCTCGCCGGCAGGCCATTCCACCGGGGTTGCGCAGATCGTCTCCCAGAACTCGCGCAGCCGTGCCACGCGCTCGTCTTCCGGGGAGCCCGCGATGATCGCGGCGTTGAGCGCGCCGATCGAGATGCCCGCCAGCCAGTTCGGCCGGATCCCGGCCTCGTGCAAGCCTTCGTAGACGCCGGCCTGGTAGGCCCCGAGCGCGCCGCCGCCCTGCAGCACCAGCGCAACGACATCGTAGGGCAGCGGATTGATCGGTCGTGCGGAATCGATTTGTTCGCGTGTCACGTTGAACATGGTGACTACTCCTTGCAATGCGACCTGTTCGGTCAGCCCGCGTGTGTTTCGGTCAGGATTTCAGCTCCGGCTCCAGGGGATCGCGCCGCCGCGGACCGCTCCAGATAGTCGTGCACCACGGTGCCCAATCCGAGCGTCAGATCGGCAACGATATGCTTGGCCGAGAGCACCTGAAGAACCGGCAGCTCGGCGACCGGTGCGAGCGCGTGGGAGAAGAGATCGAGCGCGGCGGGCCCCGTCCATGCGCCCTTCACCGTCACGTCCTCGAGATGGAAGCGCACCAGTTCGCAAATGCGCGCGGTGCCGTCGACATGCGGAATGATCTTCAGCAGGAAATTGGGCGCGATGAGCTTTCGTGCTTCGGTGGAAAGATCGAGGGCGCGATGCTTGTAGCCCATGGTGCCGGTGGCGATGCGCACCGAGCCGTAGTCCAGCGTGCCGACCAGCGTATCGGTCTCGACGGCCAGCTTCGGCTGAGCCAGCTTCTTGGGAAAGCCCCACAGCTCGCGGCCGCCGGCGATCGGCGGATGATCGTTGAGGAACATCTGGTGGACGAAGCTGCCGGTCTGGCCGCGGAAGGACACCGGGATGATCTGGCCGCTTTCCGTGTAGTCGCCGAAGCCGGTGGAATCAGGCATGCGAATGAATTCGTAATTCACCACAGGCTCGGTCAGCTCCAGCGGCTCCGGCACGATCCGGCGCAACGCCTCCGGGTCGGTCCGGTACTGGATGATGAAATATTCGCGGTTGATGAAGCGATACGGGCCGGGCGGGAAAGCCGGGTTCGTCAGCGGCATCGCGAACGCGACGTTGCGGATCTGCTGGTTCATGCTGTGGGCTCCTGAATGGTCGGTCTGCAGTGGCGGGCCGCGCGCCCCGCGGGAGCGCGGCCATCATCACGTGAGGCGGCTAGACTTCGGTCACGCGTTCCGGATCGGCCGAAGCGAGCGCCAGGGCGCGCTCCGCCTTCGGCGGATAGATCCAGACGGTGTTGATCTCACGCTTGGTCTTCTTGGCGACATCGCCGACCATCTCGACCTTGCGCTCCCAGCCGCGTGTGAACAGCGCGCCGGCTTCGCCGAGGTCGAGGCAGGTGACGTAGGCCTTCTGGTGGTAGGGTCTGGTCGGAACGCCGAGCAATTCGGCCGCGGCATTGTTGCCGGCAAAGGCGCCCATCCGCGTGGCGTGCTGGCACGACATCAGTGCGTAATTGCCCTCGTCGTCGCAGGCGGCGCGTGCCGCGTCGCCGGCCGCGAAGACACCTTGAACGCCTGGCACCTGCAAGCAGCGATCGACCAGCAACCGTCCGAAATTGTCGCGCTCGGCGGGAATCTGCCCGGTCAGCGGCGCTGCACGAATGCCCGCTGCCCAAATCACTGTCTCGGTTTCAATGTGCTCACCGCTGGACAAGGTGACGCCGGTGTCGTCAAGCGCGGCGACGCCGGCGCCGAGCCGTGTCTCTACGCCAACCTTGCGCAAGGCTTCCTCGATGACGGAGCGTGCGCCTGCACCCATGTCGGGTGCGATCGCAGTGTTGCGATCGACGATGACGACGCGAGTCTTGGCATCGGGGCCCAGGATTTCGCGCAGCCGCGTCGGCATTTCGGTGGCCGCCTCGATCCCGGTGAAGCCGCCGCCAGCGACGACGACCGTGTCGCGTCCGTTCGCGGCGGGCCGCTCCGCGAGGCCATGCAGATGCTTGTCGAGCGCTACGGCATCGTCGAGCGAATCGACGCTGAAGCCGTGCTCGGCGAGGCCCGGAATGTTCGGACGGAATAGCCGGCTGCCGGTGGTCACGACGAGGCGGTCGTAGGACAGCGTCTTTCGCGGGCCCTTCGCGGGCGTGATCTGCACCGTTCTGGCCTCGGTGTTGATCGTCTCGGCGCTGCCCTGGATGTAGTCGACGTCGATCGCCTCGAGGACGTCGAGCAGCGGGGCCGTCACGGTTTCCGGCTTCGACTCGTAGAGCCGCGGACGGACCACCAGCGTCGGCTCCGGTGAAACGAGCGCGATCTGCAGATCTTGCGGCGAGGCGCCCCGGATGTCGCGCAGCCGGGCTGCGGAAAGCGCGGCGTACATGCCGGCGAAGCCGGCCCCGATGATGACGAGTCGCATGGGTTTTCTCCTTGGTTGCTGTTCGAAAGACCGCGCGCGACCGCGCTGCTGCGTTGAGAACAGCGTCCGGCGTCGGCGCGTGGGGTGGGTTGGATCGCTGGCCTCAGGGCGCGATGCAGCGTGCCTGCAGATTCGGCGGCCGGCCGTAACCTAAGACGACGGGCTGAAGCTCACTTCGACTCCAGTCCTGATAGGGAAGGCCGGCGCCATTTCGGATCATGATGGAAACGGGCGGTTGTGCCGGGTGCATGGTGTAAGCCGGAATTTCCACTTCCTCGCCCGTCGCCGACGTGAAGCGAACGGCCAGCGAGAGTCCGTACAGGGTTGCGGTCGCGAGGCTTCGGCGGCGTGAGGCAATCAGCCGTCGGCTGACGAAGTTTTTCCAGGTCATCTTTGGTCTCCCTCGATTGGTCTGGACATGGAGATGATGTAGCTGACCCGATTTGCCGTTGCCCCAGCGCGATTGCCGTCGCTGTCGAGAGATTGCTGCTAACGCATACGCCTGCGCCAATCGCTCGGCGTCTCGCCCGTCAGCTTCTTGAATGCTGCGGCGAAGGCCGTTTGCGAGGAGTAACCAAGCGCCGCGGCGACCGAGACGATCGATTCGTCGCTCTCCCGCAACATGTTCATGGCCTGCTCGAGCCGGTGCTGACGCAGCCAGGCATGCGGCGATAGCCCGGTGCTCTCCTTGAAGGACCGGCAGAAATGGAAGCGCGACAGTCCGGCATCGGACGCCAGCGCATCGAGCGAGACGTCCGCTTCGCTGTCGCAGCGCAATCGTTCGATCGCACGGAGCAGGACCTTCGGCGCCAGCCCGCCCATGGTCGGCTGGAACGTGGTTGGCGAGCCTGCATGCGCAGCCAAAAGGCGCGTGGCCAGAAGATCCGTGAGCTGATGCCGGAACAGCGCATCAAGGACGCCATGGCCCCCCAGCGAATCCGCGGCGCTCAGGAGCAGTCGGGACGTGATGGTGTCGGGATGCGCCGTTCGCTCAATCAATTCGGCGGTCCCGGCGGTCCCGGCCTCGCCAGCGACGCGCTGCAGCGTTGCGTCGGGAAGGTAAAGCTGCACGACGTCGACGGGCTTCGGAATGTCCCATCGGGAGCTCGACCCTTCCGGAACGATGTTCACGACCCCCGGACGAAACGTGCCGATCGCGATCGATTTTCCCGAGCGCCGCTCCATGCGCTGCATCACGCCTTTATGCGCCATGATCACGTGGTGGCGCATGGGCTCGACGACGTCGTGCAGCGCATCATGTTTCCAATGCGCGATCCCCGCGCCGGAGGAGTCCAAGGCCGTGCGAAACGGCTCGGTTCTGAGCACGCGCGCCATCTCCGCGTCGGCGGCGCGCCGCTCGGACGTCGAGCGATCGTCAGGCTGTACGTCGGGTGCGGGCGGCAAGCCCTTGTGCGAGGGATTGCGCATAAGTGCAGTGTTCCCGGTCATGATGTGGCTCCTGCTGATCAGCTCGGGCTTTCGATCAGTCGTCCGTATTTGTACGGAACGGCGCGTGTTCTAGGCGCCGTGGCTGCCGGGCGTATTTCCTGAACCCGCCATGTTTTGTCCGATCCTGCTCCAAGCCGGCCGGCGCTTTCGCGAACGCACGGCGGGCGGGAGTGGACAGAGATGTTGATGACAAAGCGTGCGGCAGTGCGCCGCTAGGCCGCGGCCGCCTGCGCCGACAACAGCTGCTTCAGTTTCGCGGCCGGCACGGCCGGGCTGAACAGCCAGCCCTGCATCTGGCTGCATCCGAGCTGGAGCAGCACCGCGCGCTGCGCTTCGGTCTCGACGCCTTCCGCGGTCGTCGCCATGTGACGGGCGGCGGCCATGTGCACCACCGCCTGCACGATCGGCGAGGAATCTTCCGACTGACCGATGTCGCTGATGAAGCTGCGGTCGATCTTGATCTTGTCGAACGGGAAACGATGCAAATAGCTCAGCGACGAATAACCAGTGCCGAAATCGTCGAGCGCGATGCGCACGCCGAGCTCGCGCAGCTGCTGCAGGATCGTCAGCGCCTCCTGGTCGTCGCGGATCAGGACCGTCTCGGTGATCTCGAGCTCGAGCCGTCCGGGCGCGAGACCCGACTCGGCGAGTGCGGCTGCGACCTTCAGCGCCAGCGTCCGCGAGCGGAACTGCACCGGTGAGACGTTGACCGCGATGTGGATGTCGCCGGGCCAGGAGGCCGCCTCGAGGCAGGCCTGCCTCAGCACCCATTCGCCGATCTCGCCGATCAATCCGGTCTCTTCCGCAACCGGGATGAAGTCGGCGGGCGAGACCATGCCGCGTTCCGGATGGTGCCAGCGCAGCAGCGCTTCGCAGCCGGTGACGACATTGGCCGCGAGATCGACCAGCGGCTGGTAGTGCACCTCGAACTCGCCGCGGGCCAGCGCCTGCCGCAGATCGAACTCGAGCTGGCGGCGCAGCCGCGCCTTGGCGTCGTATTCGGGCGCGAAGATACGGAACGTGCGGCGGCCCTCGGATTTCGCCGCATACATCGCGAGATCGGCGCGCTTGAGCAGATCGTCGAGATTGTCGCCGTGGTCGGGGGCGATCGCGATGCCGATGCTGGCATCGGTCGGGATTTCCTGGCCGTTGCAGTCCACGGGGGCGCGCAGCGCCTTCAGGATCTGCTCGGCCAGCGCCGTCAGTTCGGCCTCGTCGCGGCTGCCGGCCTTGACGATGGCGAATTCGTCGCCGCCCAGCCGTGCGACCATGTCGCTGCCGCTGACGCAGGCGCGCAGGCGGTTCGCGACCTGGCGCAGCAGCTCGTCGCCGACCTCGTGGCCCAGCGAATCGTTGACGCCCTTGAACTCGTCGACGTCGATATAGAGGATCGCGAACGGCTTGCCCTGGGCAAGCTCGGCGACGCGCCGCTCCAGATGGCCGCGCATCAGCACGCGGTTGGGCAGGTCGGTGAGGGCGTCGTAATGCGCCATATGCGCGATGCGCTCGTCGGCCCGGATGCGCTCGGTGACGTCGTCATGGGTCGCGAGCCAGCCGCCGCCGGCGCCGGGCTGGTTCTTGATCTCGATCAGGCGGCCATCGGAGGTCTCGACTATCGCGCTGTGGGTCTGGCCGACGCTGCCCAGAATGCCGTCGCAATAGGAATCGACGTCGCCGTCGAACGAGCCGGTGTCATGGCGATGCTGAATCACGTCGCGGAAATACGCGCCGGGCTTCACCAATTCGGCCGACAGCCCGTACATCTCGATGTAGCGGCGGTTGCAGACGATCAGCCGCTGGTCCTGGTCGAACATCAGCAAGCCCTGCGTCATCGTGTTCATCGCGGTATCGAGCTGCTGCTTCTCCACGGCGAGCCGGCGCGTCATCTGGCGGAAGATGGAATAAAGCGTCAGCACGAGCAGGCCGATCGACAGCACGGCGACGGTCACGAAGAATTTGGTCTGCGTGTGCCATGTTGCCAGCGTCGCATCCAGCGACTTGGTCGCAACCACCACCAGCGGCTCGCCGGTCAGGAGGCGTGCGGCGACGATGCGATCCTTGCCGTCGATCGGGCTTGCGAGCTGGGTCGTGACGAAGGTGCGCTCGAACACCGCCATCTGCTCGCGCGTGCCGTTGCGGAAATTCTGCCCGATCATCGCCTCCACATGCGGAATGCGCGCCAGCAGCTGGCCGTTCTGGTGGTGCATCGCGATCGAGGAATCCTCGCCGAGCCCGCTCGAGGCGAAGAAGGATTCGAGCTGGTCGGGCGTGATCGCGCGCGAGACCAGCCCAAGGAATTCGCCGTGGGGACCGGAGACGCGGCGCGCGAACACGATCGCCGGTCCGCTGCCCAACCGTCCCGGCACGACCTCGATCTCTTCCTGCGACGCCGGATCGTTCTTGAGGCGATTGAAATAGCCGCGGTCGGCAACCGAAACATCGGCGACCGGCCAGCGCCGCGACGAGTTGATCAGCACGCCCTTGGCGTCGAACACGTTGGCGCCGGCGACGTCCGACCAGCCGCTGGCTTTGGCGCGCAGCGCCTCGTGCACAGCGAGCGTGCCCATCTCGCTGCGGAAGACGTCGGCGGAGTCGATACCATGGCTTTCGAGCTCGGCGATGATGCTCTTCTGCAGCACCGCGAAGTCCTCGAACTCGCGGTCGAAATGGCGCGCGAGCAACCGGACCGCGCTCTCCACGCTGTCGCGGCCGCTTTCGATCGCATTCTGCCGGAAGCGGTCGACGGTGAGCGCGGTGCCGATCGCCATTGCGGCCATCAGCACGAAGCCCCCTGCGATCAGCCATGTCAGCGGCGCGCCGCGCCAACGGCGCAGCAACGCGCGCATGCGCGCGCTCCATCGGATCGATGTGCCCATCCAGCCCTCCCGTGGGATGCAAGATGCGGCAAAACCGACAAGACCACGTTACCAGTGAGGGTTAGGAAAACATGAATCGGAATGGAATCAGAGGGTTGGTTCCATCGCTTGTCTGAAGGTGCGGGGCCATGGTTCCCTCAGCGTCGGATTTCCCATCGCAACGCTTCCGCATTGGTCTTGGCGAACATCGCCGGCACGTCGAAGGTCCCGGTCTTGAGATCATAGCGGCAGCGCCAGTCGGCCAATCCCTTCACGGCGACGTTCTTCGGGTGCTTGTCCATTTCGCCCGACAGCGAGATCACGAGGTAACGGTTGTCCGGCCAGTGCACGCCAAGCCCGCGATAGGCCTCTTCGGTGCCTTTCACGAGATTGGCCGAGATGTGGTAGTCGAGCTTCATCTTCCCCGTGTCCGGCCGGCTGTGGAAATAGGCCCAGGCCAGGTCGCTGAACGAGGTCTTCGTCGCGCTGACGAAGGCGCCTTTGTCGACATGGTAGAGATAGAGGTCCTGCTCGCCGGAGCCGGTCTTCTGCATCCGCACCAGCCATTGCGAGTCGGGGGTGAAGCGGAAGCCGGCGCCGTAGCCCTGCTCGGGCTTCAGCTCCGTCATCTGGTCGCCACGCCTCGCCCAGGCCTGCCATTTGACGTCGAAATCTCCGCTGTCCTTCATGTACTGCTCGATCTTGGTGGCTTTGTCGGGCGAGGTGAAGGCTAGATCGGCATCGTCAGTGAGAGCGAAGCCAGACGGCGGGCCGGAAGCGGCGAGCGCCGGAGTTGCGGCCAGGATGAGGGCAACCACCAGCCATTGTGCGGGACGGCAAAATGCGGTCACGGAAAAAATTCCTCAAGAAAAATGCCGCGATGCGGCCTCGATCATTTGACGCCGGCGGGGGTGCGCCGGTTCATCCCGGCGTGCCGGCGCATCATCCCATCGACCGTCTTGCTGCCGTGGCCAAAACGGCGCACCTTGCCGGCTCGATTGATTTGCTAGGTTCTTCCTGATCAAGGTTCGTTTCCGATGGTGACCGCGACCAAGGCCTTCATTGCATTCTGTCTGCTCGCGGTGGGCGGCACCGTGCTGGTGATCGGCCCCACCGAGCTGCGTCGCATGCTGCCGATCGGGGCCAAGACCGATTCCGTGGTCGCCGCCAAGCCGGAGGCCAAGGTCGAACAGAAGGTCGAACTCAAGCCGGAACTCAAGCCGGAAGAGCCCAAGCTGGCCGCAAGCGCGCCGCCGGTGCCGGCCGCGTCCCCCGCTGAAACGAAGGCGGGTGCGCTGGCCGAGACGCAAAAGCAGGTCACGGCCGCGCTTGCCGATCTTGCACCGGTCAAGCCGCCGCCGGCGATTGCGGATACCGGCCCCCGCTTCGACGTTGCACGCGTCGACGATCACGGCGAGGCGGCGGTGATCGCGGGCCGGGCGACGCCGGGTGCCAAGGTCGAGCTGCTGCGCGACGGCAAGCCGATCGACACAGTCGTGGCGGATGCGTCGGGCCAATTCGTGATGACGCCGCCGCAGCTTCCCGCCGGTTCCTACGAGCTGACCTTGCGGGCGAAATCGCCTGACGGCACCGTCACCCAATCCGGCCGCAGCATGCCGGTCGTGATCGCCGAAGCCGCACCGCCGCCCGCTCGCCCTGCACCGGTCGCGCGGCAAGAGGCGAAACAAGAGGCGAAGGCCGAGAAGCCCGACGACAAGTCGGATGTCGTGGCATCGGTGTCGGACAGGCCCGCGGCCCGGCCGAGATTGATGGGCGCACCGAAACCGAAGGGCGGATCGGGGGTCATGGCGCGGGCGCCCGCGGCCACGACCGTTGCATCGGCCTCGCCGGCGGACGCCGTCAGCGGAGCAGCGGCGGAAACAGGCGGCAGCCGGGTGATCTCCCGCGGCGACAGCCTGTGGGCGCTCAGCCGGCTCGCTTACGGCAACGGCGCCCGCTTTGCCGTGATCTACAACGCCAACCGCGCCAAGATCCACAATCCCAATCTGATCTATCCCGGCCAAACCTTCGTGCTGCCGCAAAAGGCGGAGTGACACCGCATCGCGCTGCCGCGCGTTGCGGCGCTTTGCCCTGTGCGCTTCCGGAACATTTGGTTCCCTCGCGCGTCATGGTGATGCGACGCAATGTGCGTTTGGCACCGGAGGAGGGCCAAGGTGGACAGGTCAGTGGTCATGTCGAGATCACGCTTGGGGCCAAAATTGCGACCCAGGCTGGGGCTGGCGCTATCAGGCGTAACCCTCGTGATTCTGGCGGTGCTGTTGCCAAATCGCGCCGAGGCGCAGTTCGGCTTCCGCGGCGGCCCGCTCGGTGTTGCGCGCTTTGCCGTCGGCCACATGATCGGCATGTCTCGCTTGCGCCATGCCCGCATGGCGGTGCGGGGCAGCCGATACCGCTCCGCAGCGTTGAGGTCGCAAGATCCTCGCGGCGCAGAGCGCGGCCAGCCTGCGAATCCTTACGTCCTCCGTGCCGCAATGACGGCGCAAGCTGCGCTGTCGGGCTGGCGCGGCGGCCGCCGTCCGCAGGGCTGGTGGCGCCACCCTGACGGCAGCTACGGCTGGGTTGGTCCGGTGTTCTGGCCGTTCGCGCATGACGATCTCACCACCGCGATCATCCTCGGCGATACGACCAGCCTCTCGCTCTATGGCTATGGCGACATCTATGCCGCGATCTTCGCGCCCTATGCGGCCACCGAGCTTGCCGCCTACACCACGCCGCACGGCCGGCGCGGACGGCGAGTCCCGACCGCGGAGACGGTCTGCGATGCCAGCGACACCGGCGGCCTGCCGGTCGATCGTATCGCCGCTATCGTGCAGCCGAATGAATTGCAGCGCACAGCGCTCGACGAACTCGCCACCGCGTGGGCATCCGCGCGCGACACTATCCGCGCCGCCTGTCCGACGCAGGTCCCCGCGACGGCCATCGAGCGCCTCGGCCTGATGCGCGAGCGCATCGAGGCCATGATCAAGGCAACGGACGCCGTCGCACCTTCGCTCGCAAAATTCCTCGACCTCCTCGACGACGACCAGAAGGCCAAGCTCGATGGCCTGGCCAAGGAGCGCCGCGCCGCGCTCGCGTCGATCCAGCAAAAGAATCCCGAGGCGGCGTCGGCCTGCCAGGCGGACAGCGATCCCCGCTACGACGAGAAGCTGCAGCGCCAATACGAGCAGCTCGTGCAGCAGCAATGGCCCGCGGCCGAGATCGCCTCCACGCTCAAGCTCGACGACACCGGCCGCGCCCGCCTCGACGTGCTCCAGGACACCACGCTGCGCACCATGGAAACGCTCAGCGCCTGTCCGTCACAGGCAGCAGCGACACCGCAGGCACGCCTCACGGCCGTGAAGGCGCGGCTGCAGACGATGCTGCAAGCGGTGAACGGGGTCAGTGACGCGCTCGACGATTTCGAAGCTGACTTAAGCGACGAGCAGAAGGCCGGCTTCGAGGCGATCGGGCCGAAGCGCGGGGTGTGATCAACCGCACCGCTTCTAGCCAATTCCGTGCCCGCGTAACCCATTGATCTTGCAGGCCCCGGCTACTGTGCATGGGGTTGTTTTCGCAGTTTTTTGTTTGGGCTACCCTCTTCGCCTTGCCGCGGCGGCATCCAACACGTTCTCCACCTCCTCGCGCCACGACAGAATCTCCATCGCGAGCACGGGGTGGTTGAAGCCCTTGAGCACGAGATCGTCGAGCGCGCGGGCTTCGACCCAGGGCTCGACCATGCCGTAGACGCGGCGGCTGACGACGACCTGGCCGGCCTTGGCTTCGTCGCAGAGGCGGGAGGAGAGATTGGTGACGCTGCCGATCGCGGCATATTCGAGCCGCTGCTCGAAGCCGATCTGGCCGAGCGTGGCGTAGCCCATGGCGACGCCGACGCCGAAGCCGAGCGAGTGGCCGCGGTTCTTCCATTTCTCGGTCAGCTTGCCGATCGTGTCGCGCATCTCGACCGCCATCTTCACGGCGCGCTTGGTATGGTCGGCGAACTGAATCGGCGCATTGAACAGGATCATCACGCCGTCGCCGGCAAAGCGGTCGAGCGTGCCTTCATAGCGGTGGATCAGCTCGCCGAGCGCGGCGTGATATTCGCGCAGCACGTTCATCGCCTCTTCCGGCTCGGTCGCCTCGGTGAACGAGGTGAAGCCGCGCAAATCGCAGAACACGACGGTGACCTCGCGGCGATGGCTGTCGAGCAGCGCATCGTGGCCGTCGGACGAGGCGATCAGTTGCGCGACTTGCGGCGCGAGGAAACGTTCGAGCCGCTTGATGCGGCCGATCTCCCCCAACTGCTTCTCGACCCGCTCTTCCAGGGAGCGATTCCAGTTGCGCAGCTGCTCGGTCTGCTCCTGGAGCTTTGCGGCCTGCTGCTGCACGGTTTCGTGCGCAGCCGCGAGTTCGCGGCCCTTGTGGTCGACCTCGGTGAACAGCCGCGCATTGCGCATCGCCAGCACGGCCTGGTTGGCGAACGTGCGCATCAGGCCGATGATGCTGGCGGCGAACTCGCCGCTGGCGCGGCGCAGCACCACCAGCGAGCCGAGCGTGCCCTGCTGGTCGACCAGCGGCACCACCAGCACCGAATGGAAGCCGGCTTCGATCGCGACGTCGCGCAGCGGCTGCTCGGAGGCCTGGTCGAGATCGGGTAGCGCGATCGGTTCGCCGCTCCCGGCCGCATCGCTCAGGATATCCTGGCCTTCGTCGATCGTGACATGGGCGCCGTCGGCGGATTTGTCGATGCCGTTGGCCTCGACCAGATTGAAGCGGCGCGCCTGCGCGTCATAGCCGTAGATCAGCACCGCGTCGGCATGGGTGATCTCGATCGCGCGCGCGGCGATTGTCGGCAGCACGGCGTTGAGATCGAGCGAGGCTGCGACCGCGCGGCCGACCTCTTCCAGCACCTTGAGCTCGTTGATCGACTGCGCGAGATCGCGGGTGCGCTCCTCGACCTTGGTCTCCAAGTCCGAATAGGTCTCCTGGATCTGGTCGGCCATGCGGTTGAACTGGCCGGCGAGATCTTCCAGCTCGTCCGCGGTGTGCACCTCGATGCGATGGCTGAAATCGCCCTCGCCGAGCTTGTGCGCGCCGTCGCGTAGCGCCGTGATCGGGATGATCATGCGGCGCGCCAGAAGCGTGCCGGCAAGGATTGCGACCAGCAGGCCCATGCCGATCAAAAGCGCAATGCGCACCAGCTGGTCGCGGATCGGCATCAAGGCCTGCGTGGCCGGCTGCTCGAACATCACGCTCCAGCCGAGCTTCGGCACGGTGCTCGCGGCGCTCATCACCGCATGGCCGTTGAAGTCGGTGCCCGAATTGTCGGGCTCGTGGCCCGGTGCGACCGCGGCCGCAACCTGCGGCAGCTTCGACAAATCCTTACCGATCTCGGGGCCTTTCGAGGACGTCGCCAGCACGCGGCCGCGCGGATCAACCACATAGGCGAAGGCGGCTTTGCCGACCTGGGCGTCGGTGAGGTACTCGGAGAGAAAGCTGAGGTCGAGCTCGGCCACGGTGACGCCGGCGTTGAAACCGGAATGCGCCACCGAGATCGACATGAACGGCGTCCGGTCGGAGAACCAGGCCGGCGCGTAGCTGACGCCGCGGGCGACGGTGTCGGTGAAGCGCATGTCGCGGGAGAGGTCGGCATTGCTGCCGGTCGTGGTCGACTGGCGCGAGACGCGCAGCACCTCGCGGCCGTCGCCGTTGAGCTGGAACAGCTGAGTGACGACCGAGACCTGGTGCAGCAGTTGGGCGTAGTCGGCGCGGCGCTTCTCGAGTGTGTCCTGGCTCGCCCGGGTTACCCAGCTGATCTGGCGCTCGAGCTCCGAGATCGACTGCTCGATCCGCCGCGCGGCAGCCTGCGCCTTGTCCTCGAGACCGTCGGTCAGCTGTGTCTTGGTGGCGCGGTAGGAGATCCAGCTCTCCATCGCGCCGTTGACGGCGAGCACGAACACGACGAGGCCGACGAGAGAGACGACGTATTTGGCGAACAGACCCTCGCGCAGAAACCGTGTCTTGTCGTTCGCTCCTGCCATCCCGATCCTCTCGCGCCGCCATCGGCGCCGGCGCTACGGGCCGCACGGACCCTGCGAGCCTTCTAGCACAATTTGGTCCCAGGGGACTGTGAAGGGACTGGTCAACGGACGGCCGAGCACCCGGCGTGGTTACCGGCCTCGGTTACTCCCTTGGATGCTGGCAGGCGGAAGCATGGTGAATTGTCGCAGTCTCATCCGTTTGGAGGAAGCCGCGGCCGGGGACGCCGATGTAAGGGGATCGCCTTGGCAAAGGAGGGCTGGAGTCCAGCGCTTTGGTCCTGCAATCATCGATTAAAGAGCTGCCGCAGCACGTCGTTCATCGGCTGGCTGTCCTGCTGCGCCGCCGGCGGGTCCTCCAGGGCGGGGGACGCCGGCGAGGCTTGCGGCATCAGTGCGGATGGCGCTGCAGGCAGGCTGCGGCTGCGGCCGGTGGCAGTCCCGGTCCCGGTGCCGTTTCCCGCGCCACCGGAAAGTCCCTGCTGGATCAGATTGCCGAGCGCCTCCCCCAGGGGGCCGCCGAGCAAATTGTTCTGTCCGGCGGGCTGCTGGCTTTGCGGATTGGCAGTGCCGGCGGCATTACCGCCACCCGGCGCGGTGGCTCCCCCGAGACCAAGGCTGCCCAAAATATTGCCGAGCCCGGCCCCATCAGCGCCGAACAGCCCCCTGCCCATCTCGCGCAGCTTGGCATAGGCGGCGTCCGGATTGTCCAGCATGCCGGCCATGTCGGGATAGATTCGCGGCTGCGACCAGGTGCCCTGGATCATCACGGGAATGCCGAAGCCGACCGGCTCGGCGGCGCGGCCCTGGCCTTCGGTCGTCATCACCAGTTTCGGCTCGACGCGAAAGCCCATCATCTTGGTGTCGAGTGCGATCGTGCCGGCACCGGTCACGCGGACGAGCGGTCCGGTCAAGTTGAGATCGGTGGTCACCGCCTGGCCCTTGTCGATCCGGAACGACGCCGAGAGCTGCGACAAATCCGTGCTCTGCTCCCGACTGCTGTCTCCGTTTTCCTGCCAGCCGGACAGCGTGCCCGATGTCAGCGAGCGGATCATCTGTGCGACGTTGATGCCGCGAATGGCGCCGTCCTGGAAATTGACGAAGGCCGTGCCCTGCATGTTCGCCATCAGCGCGCGCTGGCTGCTGCCGGCGCTGCGCAGCGCGAGCTTGGCCTGCAGCTTGCCGTCGATCCGGTCGAATTCGGCGAGGCCCTGCAGCAGCGGCAGCGCGCGCACGCCGGCGAGGTCGGAATGCATGGCAAAGCTCGGCGCGCCGCTGGTCGCATCCAGGATCAATTCGCCCGTAACCTGGCCGCCATAGGCGCCGAGATTGGCGGTGCCGGCCTTCAGCACGCCGCCGGCGAGTTTTGCATCGACCGCCAGCGGCGCGAGGCGTGCCTCGCCGATCACCGCCTCATGCGCGGAGATCCTGATCTGCGCATCGACATAGTTGAGCCCGGAGACGTCGATCGGCGCATCGCTCCAGGGCTGCCCGGAGGCGCCTTCCGGCGATTTCGCCAGCGGGATCGCGAGCCGCTGGAAGTCGAGATCGAGCTTGACCAAAGGCTTGCTCGCGATATCGACCGAGGCCCAGCCATTGAACGCGCCATCGCCGAGCGTGCCATTCAGGCCGTTGATCATCACGACATCGCCGCTCAGCCGCATCTCGGCATGGCCCGCGAGCCGGGACTTCAGCACGTCCGGCATGTCGATGGCGAAATCCACCGGAATGGTCGGTCGGTCGGCCGGCGGCGCTGGCGTGGTCGCCTTGATGTCGAATTTGGTCGGATGCTCGCCGACCCGTGCGGTGCCGGTGATGTTGATCTTGCGGTCGCGGCCGACGATCGCATCGGCATTGACGGCGCTGATGCGGCTCTCGACGCGATCGCGCACGCGCGCGAATGCGATCTCGCCATCGGTGACCTTGATGCGATCGATGGCGGCGCCGTCGAGATCGAGCGCGACCGGCTTCGACGTGCCGCCGGCATTCGGCAGGCGCTCACGCAGCAGCGGCTGGTAGAGCACGGGATGGGTGACGACGAGCTCGCTGATCTTCGGGCGGCCCGACCAGACGCTTGAGAGCGACATGTCGGCCTGCACGCTGTCGATGGACAGGCGCGTGATGCCGCTGCGGTCCTTGGGGTCGGCAAGCGTGAGGTCGTTCAGCGTCACGTTCAGCGTCGGCCACAAACTGATTCTGGTGGTGCCGTCGACCGACAGGCGATAGCCGGTCGCGCTCTCGACACGCGAGGCAATCGTCGAACTCAGGAAGCCCGAGGGGATCCCGACCACCAGCAGGAGTGCGATCACGATGACGATTGCGGCCACCGCCGCGCCGGCGAATTTCACGGCTCTCATATCGACTTTCCAGCGGCGGACGATCGGCGTCGAATCCGGCACATGACCGTCATTTGCACCCGTCCTTGGCTCCTGAGTTTATCCCGGGACGGGAAGCGGCTCCAAGCACGTAAAAATAGTCTGGGGGTGCTGCAAAGTTATGTGACTTATGGCACACTTCCCGGGCGCGGTTTTACGCGATCTTGATGTTGATGGTTCCAAGCGATTTGCCAACGAAATTCACAAGGATATTGAAATGAGCAAGCAGGCCGAATTTGCGGTCATCCTCAAGATGAATGCGATGTTCGCCGATCTCGGCGCAGACGAACTCCAGCGGCTGGCGAATCTCTGCCACACCCAGCATCTGGGGAATGGCGAGGTGCTGTTCCAGAAGGGCGATCCAGGCGATGCGCTGTTCGGCGTGCGCCGAGGCCAGGTCCGTATCGAGACCGGCGCCTCCGACGGCAGCCGCCTGACGCTGAACTTCATGGGGCCCGGCGACCTGTTCGGCGAGGTTGCGGTGCTGGATGGCCAGAGCCGCACTGCGGACGCCACCGCGGGCGAAGCCAGCGAGCTGTTCGTGCTGCGGCGCGAAGACTTTCTCGCCTTCCTCGAACGCGAGCCGAAAGTCGGGATCAAGATCATCGCGCTGCTCTGCCAGCGCATCCGCTGGCAGAGCGAGCGCATGGAAGAGTCCATGCTCCAGCCGCTGCCGGTTCGCCTCGCGCGGCGCCTCTGCGCGCTCGCCGCCGATTTCGGCTCGGAGGTGCACATCTCGCAGGAGCAACTCGGCGTCTTCGTCGGCGCCGCCCGCGAGAGCGTCAACCGCCAGCTTCAGGCCTGGCGCAAGGAAGCGATCCTCGATCTCCAGCGCGGCCGCATCCTGCTGCGGAACATGACCAAGCTGACGGCGATCGCGCGCAACGAGTAGGGGGGCCGTTAGGCTGGGTCGCTACAATCGGGGCGAAGGAGTTCGTCAGAAGAGTCCCAACTCGCGACCCACGCTTTAACGACCTTGATCGGCACAGCACGACCGGTACGTCTGAATGCCTGGTAGCGAAGACGATCCTCCGCTATGTCGGGTTCTCGGATGGCGCTCGCTGAACTGCCTCGTGTGCTTGACGCTGGTGCCACATCTACTCCGCCGCAGGGTGCACGATATTCTTCGGCCGCGGCATCGCTTCGGCCGGCGCAGCTCCGTGATGACTTGCGCCCTCCGCATCTTCGCTGTGCACGACCAGCCGCTTGGCGAAGCGCCAGATCAGGGCGCCGAGATCGTCCATCACCATGAACATCGCGGGCACGAACACCAGCGACAGGATGGTCGAGAAGATTAGGCCACCGATCACCGCGAGCGCCATCGGCGAGCGGAACTCGCCGCCCGCGCCGACCGCGAGCGCGCTGGGCATCATGCCCGCGGCCATCGCGATCGTGGTCATCACGATCGGGCGAGCGCGTTTCATGCCTGCGTCGATCATGGCTTCTTCGCGCGGTGTGCCGGCGTGAATGGATTCGATGGCGAATTCCACCAGCATGATCGCGTTCTTGGTGACGATGCCCATCAGCATCAGGATGCCGATCCACACTGGAGTCGTGAGCTGCTTGCCGGTGATCAGCAGGGCCGCGATCGCGCCGCCGATCGAGAGCGGAAGCGAGAACAGGATGGTGATCGGCTGCAGGAAAGTGCCGAACAGCAGCACCAGCACGGCGTAGACCATCATCAGGCCCGCCGTGATCGCGGTGGCAAAGCCTTCGGACAGTTCGTTCAGGCTTTCGGCGTCGCCGGAGGGGGAGACCTTCACGCCCTTCGGTCGGCTCTTCATGACCGGCAGATCGTAGATCTTCTTGGTGGCGTCGCCGAGCGCGGCGGAGCCGACGAGATCGGCCGCGACGGTCGCCTGTCGCTCGCGATCGTAACGGTTGATGCTGGTCGGACCCTGGTCGAGCTTGACGTCGGCGATGACGGACAGCGGCACGCCGCCCTTCTCGCCGTGCTCGCCGAGCGGCACGCGCAACTGTTCGAGCGTCTTCAGATTGCCGCGCGCGGCATCCTCGAGCTGCACTCGGATCGGCACCAGACGGTCGCCAACGTCGAACTTGGCAAGCGCGGGGCCGACGTCGCCGATGGTGGCGACGCGGATGGTCTGCGATAGGCTTTCGGTTGAGACGCCGAGCCGTGCGGCGAGATCGGCGCGCGGTTCGACGCGCAGCTCGGGCCGCTCCAGCGTGGTTTCCGAGATCACGTTGGAGATGGTGGGAATCCGCTTCATCTGCGTCGCGAGTTCGCTGGCGACGTTGTTGACGATGTTGGCGTCTGCGCCGGTCACGACCAGCGAGATGGCGCGCAGGCCGTTCTCGTCGAGGAACCAGAAGCGGATGTCTGGAATGTTCTCCAGCTCCTGGCTGATCGAGAATTCGAGCTCGCGCTGGGTGATGTCGCGGCTGTCCTTGGGCGTGTAATTGATGATCAATGCGGCGCGCCGGACTTCCTGGGTCCCCGGTGGAACGCGGCCGCCGTCGACGAAGATGCTCTTCACCTCGGGCCGCTTGCGCAGGCGCGCCACGATGTCTTCGGTGACTTTTTCGGTGTAGGCGAGCTGCGTGCCCGGCGGCAGCTCGAGCGCAACCAACGAGCGCGAGCTGTCCTGCGCCGGCAGGAAACCCTGCGGCAGCAGCGTAATGCTCCAGATCGAGGCGGCGAAGACGCCGAAGCCGACCAGCACCGTAATGAAATAGTGCTTCACCGACCAGGCCACGAGCCTGTGATAGGACCGCAGCACGCGGCCGGGCGGCGGCTCTTGGTGATTGCTATGTTTGAGGAAGTAGGCGGCGAGCACCGGCGTGACGAAGCGCGCCGCGAGCAGCGAGAAGAACACCTGTACCGAGACGGTGATGCCGAACTGCTTGAAGAACTGTCCGGCGATGCCCGACATGAAGCTCGCGGGCGCGAAGATTGCGATGATCGTCAGCGAGATCGCGATCACCGCGAGGCCGATCTCGTCGGCGGCTTCCAGGGCGGCACGATAGGGCGACTTGCCCATGTTCATGTGCCTGACGATGTTCTCGATCTCGACGATGGCGTCGTCGACCAGAATACCCGTCGACAGCGTGATGGCGAGGAAGCTGACGAGGTTGAGCGAGAAGCCGAGCAGGTCCATCGCCCAGAATGCCGGGAAGATCGACAACGGCAGCGAGATCGCGGCGATGATGGTGGCGCGCAGGTCGCGCAGGAACAACAGCACGATGACGACGGCGAGGATGGCGCCTTCGAACAGGGTCGAGATCGCCGCGTGGTAATTGCCATTGGTATATTCGACCGAGGTGTCGATCACCTTCAGGTCGACGTCGGGATAGGTGGCCTTGAGCGTGTCGATGCGCTTCTGCACGGCCTCGGCGACCTTCACGTCGCTGGCACCCTTGGAGCGCTTGATGCCGAGCGCGACGATCGGCTCGCCGTTGAAGCGGGCGAAGGTGCGGCGGTCTGCGATGGTGTCGGTCACGGTGCCGAGATCGTCGAGCCGGACCTCGCCGCCGCCGAACAGCGGAATCATGGTGCCGGCGAGATCGCTCAGTGTCTTGGCGCCGGCGAGGGTGCGGATCGCCTGGTCGTTCTTGCCGATCTCGGCGCGGCCGCCGGCGACGTCGACATTGGTGCCGCGCAGGCTCTGGCTGACGTTGACGGCCGTCAGCCCCATCGACTGCAGGCGGTCGGGATCGAGCGAGACCAGGATCTCGCGCTCGACACCGCCGATGCGCTCGACCTGGGCGACGCCGCGCACGCCTTGCAGCGCGCGCTTGACCACGTCGTCGACGAAATAGGAGAGCTGCTCCGGCGTCTTGCCGGGCGAGATCGCGGCGTAGGTGACGATCGGCAGGCCGATGACATCGACGCGCTGGATCAGCGGCTCGGTGACGTTCTGCGGCAGGTTCGAGCGCACGCGCGTCACCGCGTCCTTGACGTCGTTGAGCGCGCGGTCGGTGTTGGTTTCCAGCGCGAACTGGATTGTCGTCACCGACAGGCCGTCGGTGATCTGCGAGGTGATGTGCCTGACCCCTTCGACACCGGAGACGGCGTCTTCAACCGTCTTGGTGACCTGGGATTCGAGCTCGGCGGGTGCCGCGCCGAACTGCGATACCGCGACCGAGATCACGGGAATGTCGGCCGAGGGTAGCCGCGTCACCGCGAGCTTGGTGAAGGACACCCAGCCGAGGATCAGGAGGATGATGGAAAATACGACCGACGGCAGCGGATTGCGGATCGACCATGCCGAGATATTGAGAGCCATCAGCGTACCCGCGTGCGATCGAGTTCATCAGCGAACATGGTCTTGATCTGGTCGCCGTCATGCAGCGAAGAGCCGGCGTCGGCGACGACGATCTCGCCGACATTGAGGCCTTCCAGGATTTCCGTCGCGCTGTCCGAAGACAGCCCGACCCGTACCTTGCGCGTCTCGACAATGTTGCTCTTGACGACCTGCACGGTGAGATGGTCGATCGCGGTCTTGGGAACCGCGACGCCGCAGCTTCGCTTGGCGTCGATCGAGGCGCGGGCGAACACGCCGACTTTCAGCGAGGGATTGTTGGTGACGCTGATGCGCACGCGGCCGAGCTGGGTGGCGCGATCGATTTCGGGCGCGACCAGCCTGACCCGCCCGATCAAATCGGGCGCGTCGTCGCGGCTGATGCGCACGGTCGCGCCGGAGCTGAGCTTTGCCATGTGCACCGCAGGCACCTGCGCGTCCAGCTCGATCTCGTTGTTGACGGCGATACGGAACATCGGGCCGGCCTGCGGCGAGGCCGGCGCGCCGACGATGGTGCGGACCTCGGTGACGAGGCCCGGCGCAGAGGCCTTCAGCGAGACCGGACCTTGCGGGCCGGGCCGCGGCGGCTGGCCCGGAATCTGGGGCGGTGCGGTCAGGCGCGCCAGCTCCTGATTGTCGGTGACGAGGGTGCCTTCGGTGACGAAGAGGTCGGTGACCCTGGATCCCTCCTGGTCGGCGACGACCACGGCTTCGCGGCGCGGCACGAAGAAGCCGGTCACCCGGACCAGGTCGGAGAAGCAGGCATTGGTCGACTTGGTCACGATGACCAGCGCCTCGCTCGGCGTTTCCTTGGGCTCGGCGCGGTGCCGGTGCTCGAACAGATAATAGCCGACGCCGAGCGCGACGACGAAGATCACCGTTCCGGCTGGCTTGAGATATTGGGAGAGGTTCATTGCCGGATCGTCCTGGCCTGGCTCACGGCCATCCGCGCGCGGCCCATGGAGAGCGTTTCCCTGAAATAAAGCAGCGTCCCGCAAGGCTGCGGGACGCGCACTGGAAGCGAGACTTTACACCACATCACGACTTGTCACTTCAAAGGATTACGTCGTGGTCACTTCGATGCGGTAGTCTTGTTTTCCATGTTGACGACCTGCACGCGACGATTGACTTCCGCCATCGGCTGGGCCGGGTCCTTCAGCTTGCTCTTGCCGTAGCCGACCGTGACGAGGTCGGTCGCGGAGATGCTGTATTTGTCGACCAAATAGCGCTTGATCGAATCCGCGCGGCGCTCCGACAGATCCTGATTATAGCTCTCGCTTCCGGCGGCGTCAGTATGGCCGGCGACCACGAAGGTCGAGCCTTTCAGGTCGGGGCTGGTCAGCGCGCGGCCGAGCGCCTGGACCGAGGCAAGCGATTTGGCGCTGATATTGGCCGAGTTGTAGTCGAACGTGATTTCCAGATCGATGTTCGGCTTGTCCTTGGCCGCCGACGCGATTTCTTCACGCTCGGTCGACGACAGCGACCGTGTCGAGCGGCCGCGCACGGACTGGATCAGCTTGGTCTCCGTGGCACTCGGTGCGGGATCGGCCTGCGGAGCGATCGAGAGGCCGCGGGTCAGCGGCTTCTTCGGCGGCGGCGCCAGCGCGCGGACGATCTCGTCCTCGGTGACGTTCTTGCTGTTGCCGTCGTCGGCTGCGAATGCCAGCGGGATCGTCAGCGACAGCGCGGCGCCGACGGTGATGATGGACAGGATTGCGGTAAGTCCCTTTGCAGCCAATCTCATAGCCAGTCCCTCCTGCGCAGCCAGCTGGTGCGGTTCGAAAATCCTGCAATAAGCCCCCGAAAGGACGGCCTGCGGCATCCGTTCGATTAGTCTTCGCCGGGCCGTCGCGGGTTCGAGGCACATCGGCCCCGATTCAAAAAAATATCAACGCACTCCGTAGCTTGCGAATTCCTGAACAATGTTCGGGTCCATCGCCTTGGCATTGGCGATGTCGAGCGCGCCCTCTTGGGCCGAGCCGTTGCGCTGCTTGGCGATCCCGCGTCCGAACAGCGAGGAGGTCAAGCGCGGATTGATCCTCAGGGCGGCCTCGAAATCGGCGATGGCGTTCTTGACCGCCCCCGATTTCAGATTGACGAGCCCCCGGCTGTCCAGCGCGTCGACGAAGTTCGGTCGCAGCCGCAGGGCCTCGTTGCAATCCTTCAGCGCGCCCTGGAGGTCGCCGACCACGGTGCGGGTCCAGCAGCGATTGTTCAGCGCCTCGACGTCCTTCGGGTTGATCCGGAGCGTCTCGTCAAAATCCTTGATGGCCAGGCTGTAGGCGCCCTTGCTGGCATAGACCTGACCGCGCCGGTAAAGCGCGTTCACGTCATCCGGATTGGCCGCGATCTTGGCGGTCAGCCCCTTGATGGTGGGGTCCTCGGCCAGGGCGGCCGCACTCGGCCCGCTCTCCATGGTCGGAGCGGTGGCGGGATCGGCCGGAATCACAGGCGGAGGCGGCGGCGGTGCCGGCGGCAAGGCAGCCTCGACCTGCGGCTTCGGTGACGGAGCGGGCGCAGCCACCGTCTCGGCCGGTTTCGGCGGCGGAGGCGGTGAAGGTGCGGGTGGAGTCGGCGGCGGGTTGTTGGCGACGACCGGCGGCGGGGGAGGCGCAGGTGGCGGCGTGGTGGTCGGGCGCGACCCGCCGGCCCCTGGAATGAAGGAGAAATCCTCGGCCAGCGACGAGGATATCCACGGCACCTGCTCGCCCCGGGAGGCGCGGGTGACGCCCATCTTGGTGCGGTTCAGCGTCTCCTCGGCCATCAGGTCGGGGACGCGGATTTCCTTGAGGAGTTCCTGGACGAACAGGCTGTGCTCGCCGCCGGCGTCCGAGACCACCGAGGCCAGTGCCGCCGAATACATCACCAGCGTGCCGTTCGGCGCGATGACGGGCGTGAGGCCGGCCGAGAAGCTGCGGAACCGGCGCTCGAACGGGTTGCGCCTGGAGGCATCGACCAGCGCGATCTTGACGCCGGCGCCGCGGGTGTTGAGCTCGCCGAGCACGGTTTCGAGGCTGATGCCGTCGCGCCGCACGTCGGATTCGGTCCAGATCTGCGCATCGATCGGCAGCAAATAGCTCTGCCGCGCGGACTGGATGCCGAAGCCGCTGAAGAACACCAGTGCCACCGACCCCGGCTTGATCTTGCCGTAGAGCTTGTCGAAGGCGCGGCGCATGCCGTCGCCGGTCAGGTTCTCACCGATCTCGACGGAAAAGCCGTCGCGCTTGAGCTCGTCGGCGACGTCGCGCGCGTCGTTGAGCGGTTCCTTCAGGGGAGCGTCGGCGTCCGGATATTTGGCATTGCCGATGACCAGCGCAAAGCGATCGCCGGCCGCAAGTGACGGAGCGGTCGGGATGAGCGACACGAGCAAGGATAGAACGAAAAGCAGGCGAATTTTCATAATTAGCGCGATCCAGCCAAAAAGGCGCCGTTTCCAGCTTGCGCCGCGGCGACCTTAACTTACGCAATGTGCATTATCAAACCGGGGGAGGGGGGCGTCAACCGCTTGCGGATTCGGCGCTATCGCGACAATTGACCGCGACGCATGGGCATGTTGCGGGGGAATAAACGGGCGGTCATGATCGCACGCGATGCATTTTGGTTGTCATGCTGGTTGTCATTGCGGCTGCAAATTAGGGCAGCCATGGCGACAACAATGTGATTGGTCTCACATTGCGGACGGGCCTCCTTCAACCTGCGGTGTTTGACCTTTGCGGTGGACGATGGCTTGGTGCGGTCGATCGCCGCTGAAGGTGCATCCACAAAAAGAGCAAGATCAAAACCATGGGAAACGCCTACGAAATCTACGCACTGCGCTATGCGACGATGTCGCCGCGCACGCCCCACATGAACTTCCTCGCGCCCGACCCGCATGACAGCGCGGCGCAGGATCTCGACTATTTCGTCTGGCTGATCCGCGGCAACGGCCGCGACATCCTGGTCGATACCGGCTTCAATGCCGAGGAAGCGTCCGCGCGGGCGCGCAAGCTGACGCTCAATCCGGTCGACGCGCTGGAGCGCTTTGGTGTCGCGGCAGCGAGCATTCGCGACATCATCGTGACGCATCTGCATTACGACCATGCCGGCAATCTCGACCGCTTCCCGAACGCCCGCTTCCATCTCCAGGAGCGCGAGATGGCCTACGCGACGGGGCGCTGCATGTGCAACGGACTGCTGCGACATCCGTTCTCAGTCGAGCACGTCACCCAGATGGTCCGCCATGTCTATGGCGAGCGCGTCAATTTCTATTCCGGCGACGGCGAGGTCGCGCCCGGCGTCACCTTGCACCGCGTCGGCGGCCATTCGGACGGCTTGCAGGTGGTCAGAGTCGAGACCGCGCGCGGACCGGTGGTGCTGGCGTCCGATGCCGCGCATTATTACGCCAATCTCCAGCGCAGAAGCCCATTCCCGATCGTCTACAATGTCGGCGACATGGCGGTTGGCTGGGAGACCATCGAGCGCCTCGCCGGCCATCCTGACCGGTTCATTCCCGGCCATGATCCGATCGTGACGGAGATCTATCCGCGCGCCAGCGACAAGGTCGATGTCTGGGCGCTGCATTTGCCGCCGTCGCGATCATTTGCGAAGTGATCAATACGCCTGCTTGGCGTCGGCCTCTTCGCTGGTCTGGATCAAATCGAGGCTCTGTTCGATCTTGCCGAGCAGCGTCGATAGCTGTTTGCGCTCCTGCGCGGTGAGGCAGGCGAGGATCTCGTCTTCCCGCCGCAGCAATTGCGGAAACAGCTCCTCGTAGAGCGTGCGGCCTTTCCTGGTCAGTCGCAGACGGAATTCGCGGCGGTCGGCTTCGTTCTCGACGCGCTCGATCAAACCCTGATGCAGCAACATGGTCACCGCGCGGCTGATCGTGGATTTGTGCGTGCGGGTGCATTGCGCGACGTACTGCGCGCTGCAGGCATCGTTGCGGAAGCCGAGCGTCGCGATCACGCGCCAGGCGGGGATGTCGAGGCCGTGACGCTCCTGATATTCGACGGCGAGTGCGGAACTCACCTCCGCGGCGAGCCGGTTGAGGCGGAACGGCACGAACCTGAACAGGTCGAGCCGTGTTTTTGGCCGCGGTGAAGCCTCATCGGCCTCGCGTGTCTTCAGCGCGATGTCGCTGGATGTCCTCGCCAAGGAGAGCGCTCCGAATTCCAGTTGACGGCCGGCCGGCTCCGGTCCAAAATAGTTGCACGTGAGACTATTAGCAGATCAGGCCTCTCCTGACCAGAGCCGAGGTTAGCGCATGGCGAAGGCCAATACGCATCAGGCCAAAACCCAGTTCGGCTATCGCCGCCACCCCGATCAGGATCGTCCCGGCCAGAGCTCGGCCGAGCATCCCGTGGTGATCGTGGGCGCTGGCCCGGTCGGGCTGTCGCTTGCGATCGACCTTGCCCAACGCGGCCAGCGCGTCGTTCTTCTGGATGACGCCGACCGCATCGGAGAGGGCTCCCGCGCGATCTGCTTCTCGAAACGCTCGCTGGAATATTGGGACCGGCTCGGCGTCGGCGACCGCATGGTCGACAAGGGCGTGGTCTGGAGCGTCGGCCGCATCTTCCACGGCGAGCAGCAGCTCTACCAGTTCAATCTACTGCCGGAGGACGGTCACAAGCGGCCGGCCTTCATCAATCTCCAGCAATATTACGCCGAAGCCTATCTGGTCGACCGCATCAGCGAGCTGCCCGAGATCAATCTGCGCTGGCGCAACAAGGTGACGGCGCTGGAGAGCCGCAACGCTTCCGTCGCGCTGACGATCGAGACGCCGGAGGGCGCCTATCGCCTGCACGCGCAATATGTCGTCGCCTGCGACGGCGCGCGCTCGTCGCTGCGGCAGATGGTGGGCGCCGACTTCGCCGGACAGGTGTTCGAGGACCAGTTCCTGATCGCCGATGTCAAGATGACCGCGGAATTCCCGACCGAGCGCTGGTTCTGGTTCGATCCGCCGTTTCACGCGGGACGTTCGGCGCTGCTGCACCGACAGCCCGACGATGTCTGGCGCATCGACCTTCAGCTCAATCGCTATGCCGACCCCGTCGTCGAGAAGAAGCCCGAGAACGTGCGGCCGCGGATTGCGCGCATGCTCGGCCACGACAAGTTCGAGTTCGAGTGGATCTCGCTTTACAAATTCCAGTGCCGGCGGATGGATCGCTTCGTCCATGGCCGCGTGATCTTTGCAGGCGATTCCGCGCACCAGGTCTCGCCCTTCGGCGCGCGCGGCGCCAATTCGGGACTCGAGGACGCCGAGAATCTCTCCTGGAAGCTCGACCGCGTGCTGCGCGGCGCCTCACCCGCGAGCCTGCTCGAGAGCTATCACGTCGAGCGCAGTCTGGCGGCCGACGAGAACATCCGCGAATCCACCCGCTCGACCGATTTCATGGCGCCGAACTCGCATCAGGAAGCGCGGCTGCGCAAGGCGGTGCTGTCGCTGGCCAAGGAAACGGAATTCGGCAAGCGCATGGTCAATGGCGGGCGGCTCTCGGTGCCGTGCAGCTATGACTCGCCGCTGTCATCGCCGGATGCGGATGCGTGGCGCGGTGGCCCGCTCCCGGGTTGTTCGATGCTCGATGCTCCCGTTACGACGCGCGCGGGCGAGCAAGCCTATTTGACGGATGCATTCCGCAAGGGTGGAACAGACTTCACCTTGCTGTCGTTCGGCAACGGCGCGGCGATCGATGCGCCTGTTGGTGTGAAGGACATCTGCATCGGCGGTGAGGACGAGCTCGCAGATCCGGCAGGGCTCACTGCAAAGCGCTATGATGCGGAACCAGGCTCAGCCTACCTATTAAGGCCGGACGGTTACGTTGCGGCGCGCTTCCGCCACCCCACGCGCGCTGGCGTCGCGGCAGCGCTGTCACGGGCGCAGGGCTTGAATCAAGAATTTGCTTGAATTGAGGATTCGCATGCCGCTCTCCACCAGCTCCAACTTCGCGCGACCCGACGACGCCTTTCGCGCCATTGTGGAGGCGCATCGTGGCTTCACCGACGAGCAGAGCGCGGACTTCGACGCGGCGCTGGTGCTGATCCTCGCCAACCATATCGGCGATATCGTCGTGCTGCGGGAGGCGATTCTCCTCGCCAAGCGGCGCATGATCGACGGCCAGCAGCAGCAACAGCAACAACAATAGCCCCAAAGACTTGAAGGATGAATTGATGGCGAAGAACTTCGCATCCACCGGCGACCTCTCCGAGAAGAAGATCACCTTCTCCGAGATTGGCACCGATCTCTACGCCTTCACCGCGGAGGGCGATCCGAACACCGCGATCATCGTCGGCGACGACGGCTGCCTGGTGTTCGACGCGCAATCGACGCCGGCGATGGCCAACAAGGTGATCGAGCGCGTCCGTGCCGTCACCGACAAACCGATCAAATATGTCGTGCTGTCGCATTATCACGCCGTGCGCGTGCTCGGCGCCTCCGCCTACAAGGCGCAGGGCATCGTCGCCTCGCAGGAGACCTATCGCCTCATCGAGGAGCGTGGCCAGCAGGATTGGGATTCCGAGTACGGCCGCTTCCCGCGCCTGTTTCAGGACGCATCGAGCATACCCGGCCTGACCTGGCCGACGCTGACCTTCGAAGGCGAGATGTCGATCTATCTCGGCAAGCGCGAGGTACGCCTGATGCAGCTTGGCGCCGGCCATACCTCGGGCGACATCGTCGCCTGGGTGCCGGATGCCGAGGTGATGTTCTCCGGTGACCTGATCGAATACCACTCGGCCTGCTATTGTGGCGACGCACACCTGCGCGAATGGCCGCTGACGCTGAACGAGATCCGCAACTTCAATCCCAAGGCGATCGCGCCGGGCCGCGGCGATGCGTTGAAGGGTGTCGCCACGGTGCGCGAAGCCATCGCGATGACGCGCGACTTCGTCACCTCGCTCTACGGCGCCGCCGAAATCTCGGTCGCCAAGGGCTGCACGCTGAAGGAATCGATGGCCGCGACGCGCGAGGTCATGGATCCGAAATTTTCGAGCTTCGCCATCTACGAGCACTGTCTGCCGTTCAACGTATCTCGCGCCTATGACGAGGCGTCGGGGATCGACGACCCCGTGATCTGGACCGACAAGCGCGACCAGGAGATGTGGGCCGCCCTGCAAGGAGGAGGATCATCATGAACATCAACACCTCGCCCGATCAGATCATTCGCAGCACGGCCCAGGTCACGCCGGGCTACATGTCCGGCTTCGGCAACAGTTTCGAGACCGAAGCGCTGCCGGGCGCGCTGCCGATCGGACGCAACTCGCCGCAGCGCTGTGCCTACGGCCTCTATGCCGAGCAGCTCTCCGGCTCGCCCTTCACGGCGCCGCGCGGCAGCAACGAGCGCTCATGGCTCTATCGCATTCGCCCGTCGGTGAAACACTCGGGTCGTTTCGAGATGGTCGACGGCGGCCTGTGGCGTTCGGCACCGTGCCACGAAAACGACCTGCCGATCGCGCAATTGCGCTGGGATCCGGCGCCGATCCCGAAGGAGGACATGACCTTCCTTCAGGGCGTGCAGACCATGACCACCGCCGGTGACGTCAACACCCAGGCCGGCATGGCCGCCCACGTCTATCTCATCACCAAATCGATGGTGGACCAGCACTTCTACAATGCCGACGGCGAGCTGATGTTCGTGCTGCAGCAGGGCAATCTTCGCATCGTCACGGAGTTCGGCCGCATCGACGCCGAGCCCGGCGAGATCGTGGTGATCCCGCGCGGCGTCAAGTTCCGGGTGGAGATTCCGAGCGGACCGGCGCGTGGCTATCTCTGCGAAAACTACGGCGGCGCCTTCACGCTGCCGGAGCGCGGACCGATCGGCGCCAATTGCCTCGCCAATGCCCGCGACTTCCTGACGCCGGTCGCGCACTACGAGGACAAGGACACACCGACCGAGCTTTACGTGAAATGGGGCGGATCGTTGTTCAGGACGCAGTTGCCCCACTCGCCGATCGACGTCGTCGCCTGGCACGGCAATTATGCGCCGTATAAATATGATCTGCGCACCTTCTCGCCGGTCGGCGCGATCGGCTTCGATCATCCCGATCCCTCGATCTTCACCGTGCTGACCTCGCCGTCGGAGACCGCGGGCACGGCGAATATCGACTTCGTGATCTTCCCCGAGCGCTGGATGGTCGCCGACAACACCTTCCGCCCGCCGTGGTATCACATGAACATCATGAGCGAGTTCATGGGCCTGATCTACGGCGTGTACGACGCCAAGCCGCAAGGTTTTGTGCCGGGCGGCATGAGTTTGCACAATTGCATGCTGCCGCACGGCCCCGATCGCGATGCCTTCGAGCACGCCAGCAACGGCGAGCTGAAGCCGGTCAAGCTGACCGGCACCATGGCCTTCATGTTCGAGACCCGCTACGCGCAGCGCGTCACCGCGCACGCCGCGAATTCCGCGACGTTGCAGCATGACTACGCGGATTGCTGGAAGGGCCTCGCGAAGCGGTTCGATCCGAGCAAGCCGTAAGCTTCTTACCCTCTCCCCTTGTGGGAGAGGGTGGCTCGCCGCATAGCGGCGAGACGGGTGAGGGGTTCTATCCGCGCGTGAACCTCTCCTTCGGACTCGCGGACAGATACCCCTCATCCGGCGCTTCGCGCCACCTTCTCCCACAAGGGGAGAAGGGAAAGACCGAGCCAAGTGATGCCCCATCCCAACGACCCCAGCCTCCGCTCCTTCATCGGCGTCGATCCCGCCTCCGATTTTCCGATCCAGAACCTGCCTTATGGTGTGTTCTCGACCGCGGCCAATCCGACGCCGCGCGTCGGCGTGGCGATCGGCGACTATGTGCTCGATCTCTGGGAGCTTGAGCAGGACTCGCGGCTCGACGTGGGGCCGCTCGGCGTGTTCTCGACGCCGTCGCTCAATGCTTTCATGGCCTTGGGGCCAAAGGTCTGGACGAAGACGCGGGCGCGGATCAGCGAACTCCTGCGCGCCGATCATCCCGAGCTGCGCGACAACGAGGAGTTGCGCAAGCAGGCCTTGGTGCCGATACGCGACGCAAGATTGCATCTGCCGTTTGCGGTCTCCGGCTACACCGATTTCTATTCGTCGAAAGAACACGCCACCAATGTCGGCGTCATGTTCCGTGGCAAGGACAATGCACTGCAGCCGAATTGGCTGCATATGCCGATCGCTTACAACGGCCGTGCCTCGACTGTCGTGGTCTCCGGCACGAAGGTGAAGCGCCCGCGCGGGCAGCTCAAGCCGCCGAATGTGGAGGCGCCGAGCTTCGGACCGTGCAAGCGGCTCGATTTCGAGCTGGAGATGGGCGTGGTGGTCGGCCAGCCGTCGCCAATGGGCGGCATGCTCACGGAGCCGCAAGCCGAGGAGATGATCTTCGGCTTCGTGCTGCTCAACGACTGGAGCGCGCGCGATATCCAGCAATGGGAATATGTGCCGCTCGGGCCGTTCCTCGCCAAGGCGTTCGCGACCTCGATCAGTCCGTGGGTGGTGACGCGCGAGGCGCTGGAGCCATTCCGCCTCAACGGGCCGCAGCAGGAGCCGGTGCCGCTCGACTACCTCAAGCAGGGCAAGCCGCAGAACTACGATCTCGAACTCGACGTCTCCTTGCGCGCCGCCGGAGCCAACGCGCCCGCCGGCATCAGCCGCACCAATTTCAAATACATGTACTGGTCGTCGGTGCAGCAGCTGATGCACCACGCCTCCTCCGGCTGCGCCATGAATGTCGGCGATCTCCTCGGCAGCGGCACCATTTCCGGTCCGGAGAAGAACCAGCGCGGCAGCCTGCTGGAGATCAGCTGGAACGGCACCGAGCCGATCGAATTGCCCGACGGCGCCAAGCGGTCGTTCCTGGAAGACGGCGACAGCCTCGTCATGCGCGGCTGGTGCCAGGGCGAGGGCTATCGTGTCGGTTTTGGTGAGGTCGAGGGGACGATTTTGGCGCCGGAGTGATTGCTGGGGAAGCGATGCGACGCTCTATCCACATTCTTCGTCTTGCGAGGTAGCGAAGCAAATCCAGAGTCTTTCCGGAGCGGCAGTCTGGATTGCTTCGTCGCAAGGGCTCCTCGCATGACGTGGTGAGAGTCTACCGCTTCTCCGGCGGCACCTCACGTATCCGCGCGCAATGCGCCGCGACGTCCTCCAGGCTGTACTTCAGATGCACCCGCTTGTCCGACGGCGCCTGGTTGGTCGTGCACACGCCCGGTCGCCATTCCTGCGTTGGCCTGATCGGGCGCGGCGCAAAACCGCCGCCGCAGTTCGGGCAGACGTTGGATAGTTTCGTCTCCACGCAGTCCGCACAGAACGTGCATTCATAGGAGCAGATCCGCGCATCGGTTGCGTTCGGGGGCAGATCGCGGTCGCAATATTCGCAGTTCGGTCGAAGCTGGAGGGCCATGGCTCAATCTCCGCAGATTGGCCGGGATCATCGCAGATCGCGTGCGCAGCGCGAATGCCGGATTTCCCTCGATTTCAGCCGGGCTTGATTTCCTTCAGCGGCAGACGCGTGCTTTCCTTCAGCCTGTCGAGCACGATCGAGGAGCGCACATGCGCGACGCTCTGGTGCGGCATCAGCACGTCGTTGACGAGGTTGGAGAGGCCCTTGAGGTCGTGCAGGACGGCCTTGAGCACGTAGTCGGCGTCGCCTGTCAGCGAGTAGGCCTCCTGGATCTCGTCGATGCGGTTGACCAGAGTCCGAAACCGCTTGGAATTGTCCGGCGAGTGGGTCGCCAGCGTCACCTGGATGAAGGCGACCACGCCGAAGCCGAGCGCCTCGCTGGAGAGATCGGCATGATAGCCCGCAATGACCTTCTCCTCTTCCAGCCGCATCCGTCGCCGCGAGCATTGCGAGGCCGAGAGCCCGGCGAGGTCGGCGAGCTCCTGGTTGGTGAGACGGCCGTCGTCCTGGAGCGCGCCCAGGATCTTGAGGTCGAAGGCATCCACCAAAGTCATGCGCGTTTCACCCACTTCATGCACAAACTGTGCATATGTTAATCAAAAGCCGTCTCATTTGCACGCCCCTTGCGCGTCCCATGAAGGATAGTTCCTCTCAGCAGCAATTTGGGAGAACACCATGGGTCCGTTTCCGCACGATGCACCGCCGGCCACGATCAGCGCCGAGAATCCGATGGGCACCGACGGGTTCGAGTTCGTCGAATATGCGCATCCCAATCCGCAAGAGCTGCACGCCTTGTTCAAGCTGATGGGCTATGTGCCCGTCGCGCGGCACAGAACGAAGAAGATCACGGTTTATCGCCAGGGCGACATCAATTACCTCGTCAACGAGGAGCCCGGCACCCAGGGTCACGATTTCGTCGCCGCGCACGGCCCCTGTGCGCCGTCGATGGCGTTTCGCGTCGTCGATGCGAAGAAGGCCTATGACCGCGCGATTTCGCTCGGTGCCGAACCTGCCGATGCGTCCTCCGCGCAGAAGACGCTCGACGTCCCCGCGATCAAGGGCATCGGCGGCAGCCTGCTCTATTTCGCTGATCGCTATGGCGCCAAGGGATCGGCCTATGACAGCGAGTTCGAATGGCTGGGTGCGCGCGATCCGCGTCCTGCCGGCGCCGGCCTGTTCTATCTCGATCACCTCACCCACAACGTCCACCGCGGCCGCATGGACGTGTGGACGGGCTTCTACGAGAAGCTCTTCAATTTCCGCCAGATCCGCTTCTTCGACATCGAGGGCCGCGCCTCGGGCCTGTTCTCGCGCGCGCTGACCAGCCCCGACGGCAAGATCCGGATTCCGATCAACGAGGACGCCGGCGATTCCGGGCAGATCGAGGAATATCTCAATATCTATCGCGGCGAGGGCATCCAGCACATCGCCTGCGGCTGCCGCGACATCTACCGCACCATCGAGGACTTGCGCGAGGCCGGTCTGCCCTTCATGCCAGCGCCGCCCGCGACCTATTTCGAGCGGATCGACGCGCGGTTGCCGAAGCATGGCGAGGACATCGCGCGGCTGCAGAAGAACGGCATCCTGATCGACGGCGAAGGCGTGGTCGACGGCGGCCAGACCAAGGTGCTGCTGCAGATCTTCTCGGCCAACGCGATCGGCCCGATCTTCTTCGAGTTCATCCAGCGCAAGGGCGACGACGGTTTCGGCGAAGGCAATTTCAAGGCGCTGTTCGAATCGATCGAGGAGGACCAGATCCGGCGCGGGGTGCTGAAGGTGGATGCGGCGTAGGCGGCCGTTGTCTGGAACGCGGTGGCATTAAGTGCCGCCGTCGTCCTGGCGAAAGCCAGGACCAATTACCCCAGGGAGCGGTCATTGGGCGAACTGGTAACTCCGAGTCTTCGTCAAACCGCGTTGGTGGCTATGGGTCTTGGCCCCCGTGCGCAATTGCGCACTAGGCCAGGACGACCCGGAGTGTGATGCGACAGCGGAGGACTTAACGCTCCGCCTTCCAGGCTTTGGTCACCGCGCCGATCTCCGCCACTTCCGGCTCGCGCACCGCCGATGGAGTCCGCGAAAAGCGCGGCGCCGGCGCCGGCTGCTTCACGCCGTGGCGCTCGACGAAGACGTTGCGGGCGACCATGTGCGGATGCTCGGTCGCTTCCGACATGGTCAGCACCGGCGCGAAGCAGATGTCGGTGCCTTCCATAATCTTGCACCAGTCCTCGCGCGTCTTGCTCTTGAACACCGTCTTCAGTTTTTCCTTCAGCGCGGGCCAAGCCTTGCGGTCCATCTGCGCATCGAAATCGGGGTCGGTCAGGCCGGCGTGCTCGCGCAGCAGCGCGTAGAATTGTGGCTCGATCGAGCCGATCGAGACGAAATGGCCGCAGGCGCATTCGTAGACGCCGTAGAAATGTGCGCCGCCGTCGAGAAAGTTCTCGTTGCGGCCTTCGGTCCAGCGGCCGAGCGTGGTCATGTCGAAGAAGAACGACATCAGCGATGCCGCGCCGTCGCACATCGCGGCATCGACGACCTGGCCCTTGCCTGACCGCGAGGCCTCCAGCAGCGCCGCGAGCACGCCGACCACGAGATAGAGCGCGCCGCCGCCGAAATCGCCGACCAGGTTGAGCGGCGGCACCGGCGCTTCCTTCGTGCCGATCGCGGCGAGCGCGCCGGTGATGGAGATGTAGTTGATGTCGTGGCCGGCGGCATTGGCGAGCGGGCCTTGCTGGCCCCAGCCGGTCATGCGGCCGTAGACCAGCTTTGGATTGCGCGCGAGCACCACGTCAGGCCCGAGACCGAGCCGCTCCATCACGCCGGGACGGAAACCCTCGACCAGCGCGTCGGCATTCGCAAGCAGATCGAGTACCTCCGCGATCGCCGCCTGGTCCTTGAGGTCGAGCTCGACCACCTTGCGGCCGCGGCCTGCGACCGACTTCATGTTCTTCCTGGCGCCGACCCGATCGAGCGTGACGATTTCGGCGCCCATGTCGGCCAGCATCATGCAGGCAAACGGGCCCGGTCCAATGCCGGCGAATTCAACGATGCGGAAGCCCGACAGCGGGCCGGAGGTGCGGACGGAGGAGTTTTGGGCTGATTGATCGAGCACGTGTTTGTTTCCTCGGATCCAAGGCGCATATTGCCGATGGTCGGCAAGCGCCAAGGCGTTCCTCTTCGGGGCGAGTTAATTGGCCGATTAACTTTTCTCGCCTTCACGCCAGTGAGGCAAGCGGTTTTCATGTCGCGTGGCTAAAATAAAACGGCGCGCACCGAAGTGCGCGCCGTGGAAAATTGCGTCGAGGCGCTAAGGCCCGATGGTCAGCGAGCGGCAGCCACCGCGCGCTGCGCCATCACCTTGATCAGGTTGGCGCGGTACTCCGCCGTGCCGTGGATGTCGGCCAGCAGATTGCTCGCCGAAATGCTCACGCCGTCGATCGCCGACGGTGACCAGTTCGCCTTCAGCGCCGTTTCGATGGCCGGGACCCGCATCACGCCGCTTTGCGAGGCGCCGGTGGCGGCCACCCGAACCTCGCCCGACTTCGTCTGCGCGACGAACACGCCGGTCAGCGCAAAGCGAGACGCAGGATGGCGCATCTTTTCGTAGCCAGCCTTCGCCGGAACCGGGAACGACACGGCGGTGATGAGCTCGCCCTCCTCCAGCGCGGTCGTGAACATGCCCTGGAAAAAGTCATCCGCCGTAATCGACCGCCTGTTGGTCTTCACGGTGGCGCCGAGCGCGAGCAGTGCGGCGGGAAAATCCGCGGCGGGATCGTTGTTGGCGATCGAGCCGCCGATCGTGCCGCGATAGCGCACGGCGGGGTCGCCGAGCACCGAAGTGAGATAGGCAATTGCGGGAATCGCCTTCTTCACGTCGGCATTCTGCATGATGTCGAAATAGGTCGTGCCGGCCTTGATGGTCAGCACGTCGCCCGAGAGCTCGACGCCCTGCAGCTCCTTGATCTTGCCGAGGTCGATGACGTCGGACGGACTGGCGAGGCGTTGCTTCATCACCGGCAGCAGCGTCTGGCCGCCGGCGAGGAACTTGGCTTCGCTGCTCTTGGAGAACAGGCTGACGGCTTCGTCAACCGAGGACGCGCGATGATAAACGGTCTGGTACATCTTCGTTCCTCCCTTAAGCCGCGTGGATCGTGCGCCACACCCTGTCCGGGGTTGCGGGCATTTCCAGATTGTTCTTGCCGATCGCATCCGTGATCGCATTGATCACGGCCGCTGACGCCCCGATCGCACCGGCCTCACCGCAACCCTTGATGCCGAGCGGATTGCCCGGGCACAGCGTCGTGGTGTGGGAGAGGTTGAACGAGGGAACGTCGTCGGCGCGCGGCATGGCGTAGTCCATGAACGAGGCCGTGACCGGCTGCCCGTTGGCGTCGTAGATCGCGTGCTCGAGCAACGCTTGTCCGATGCCTTGCACAAGACCGCCATGGACCTGGCCCTCGACGATCATCGGGTTGATCAAACGGCCGAAATCGTCGGCCGCGACGAAGTTGACGAAGGAGGTCTTGCCCGTACCGGGATCGACCTCGAGCTCGCAGATGTATGTGCCGGCCGGAAAGGTGAAGTTGGTCGGGTCGTAGAAGGCGCTCTCCTTCAGGCCCGGCTCCATCCCGTCGGGCAGATTGTGCGCGGTATAGGCCGCGAGTGCGACCATCGGGAAGGCGATCGCCTTGTCGGTGCCGGCGACCTTGAACTCGCCGTTCTCGATGACGATGTCGCCTTCCGAGGCTTCCAGCGCATGCGCGGCGATCTTCTTGGCCTTGGATTCCATCTTCTCCATGGCCTTCAGGATCGCGGTGAGGCCGACGGCGGCCGAGCGCGAGCCATAGGTGCCCATGCCGAACTGCACCTTGTCGGTGTCGCCATGGACGATCGAGACCTGACTGATGGGAACGCCGAGGCGTTCGGCTACGAGCTGGCAGAACGTGGTCTCGTGACCCTGGCCGTGGCTGTGTGATCCCGTCAGGACCTCGATGGTGCCGACCGGGTTGACGCGGACTTCGGCGGACTCCCAAAGACCGACGCCGGCGCCCAGGCTGCCGACGGCCTTCGACGGCGCGATGCCGCAGGCCTCGATGTAGCAGGACACGCCGATGCCGCGCAGCTTGCCGTCGGCCTTCGCCTTGGCCTTGCGCCCGGCAAAGCCGGCATAGTCGATCGCTTTCATCGCGGCGTCGAGCGAGGCGTTAAAATCGCCGGTGTCATAGGCCATGATCACCGGCGTCTGGTGCGGGAACTGGGTGATGAAGTTGGTCCGGCGCAGCGCGGCCGGATCGACCTTCAACTGCCGCGCCGCCGTCTCCATCAGACGTTCGATCAGATAGCTCGCCTCGGGGCGGCCGGCGCCGCGATAGGCGTCGACCGGCGTGGTGTTGGTGTAGACCCCGACCACCTCGGCATGGATCGCCGGGATGTTGTACTGGCCCGACAGCAGCGTCGCGTAGAGATAGGTCGGCACCGACGACGAGAACAGCGACATGTAGGCGCCGAAATTGGCGTAGGTCTTCACCTTCAATCCGGTGATCTTGTTGTTGGCGTCGAACGCCATCTCGGCGTGGGTGACGTGGTCGCGGCCATGCGCATCGGTGAGGAAGGCTTCGGTGCGGTCGCCGGTCCATTTCACGGGACGGCCGACCTTCTTCGAGGCCCACAGCGCCACCATCTCTTCGGGATAGATGAAGATCTTGGAGCCGAAGCCGCCGCCGACGTCGGGTGCGATCACGCGCAGCTTGTGCTCGGGTGCGATGTTGTAGAACGCCGACAGCACGAGGCGGGCGACGTGCGGATTCTGCGACGTCGTGTAGAGCGTGAAATGCTCTTCCGCCGAATCGTAATCGGCAATTGCCGCGCGCGGCTCCATCGCGTTCGGCGCGAGACGGTTGTTGGTGACGTCGAGCTTCACCACGTTGGCGGCCTTGGCGAAGGCGGCATCGGTGGCGCCCTCGTCGCCGATCACCCAGTCATAAACCTGGTTGCCGGGAGCTTCGGGATGCAGCTGCGGCGCGCCGGACTTGATCGCGGCGTGGACGTCGGCGACCGCGGGCAGCTCTTCATAGTTCACGACCACGGCTTCGGCCGCGTCGCGTGCGAGATTCTTGGTCTCGGCGATCACGACTGCGACGGCCTGACCGACGAAGCGCACGGTCTCCGGCGCCATTGCCGGCCATGCGCCCATCTTCATCGGGCTGCCGTCCTTGGAGGTGATGGCCCAGCCGCAGATCAGGTTACCGACCTTGTCGTCGACGATTTGCTGACCGGTCAGCACAGCGACCACGCCCGGCATCTTCAGCGCCTCGGCGGGATCGATCCCCTTCACCTTGGCATGCGCGTGCGGGCTGCGGATGAAATGGGCATGGGTCATGCCCTGCAATTTGATGTCGTCGACGTAGCGGCCCTTGCCGGTAATGAAACGCTTGTCTTCCTTGCGCACGACGCTCGCGCCAATGCCTTCAACGCCCATGTCTGGTCCTCCCGACCGGAATTTGTCTTGACCGCGCTTTCCCTCGAAAGCGGCGGCGATCGTTCTTATTTCGAGGCGGGCCGCTTACTCGGCCGCCTGCGAGACCTTCATGCGGCCTGCCGCATCCAGCACGGCTTTGACGATGTTGTGGTACCCAGTGCAGCGGCAGATATTGCCTTCGAGCTCGTGGCGGACGGTGGCCTCGTCGAGCTGGCCACCATAGCGGTGCACGATGTCGATCGCCGACATGATCATGCCCGGCGTGCAATAGCCGCACTGCAGGCCGTGATTGTCGCGGAAGGCCGCCTGCATCGGGTGCAGCTCGTCGCCCTTGGCGATGCCTTCGATCGTTGTGATTCTGGCGCCGTCGGCCTGTCCTGCCAGCATGGTGCAGGATTTGATCGCCTTGCCGTCCATATGGACGACGCAGGCGCCGCACTGGCTGGTGTCGCAGCCGACATGGGTTCCGGTGAGGTTGAGGTGGTCGCGCAGCAGCTGAACCAGCAGCGTGCGGTCCTCGACGTCGACAGCAACGGCCTTGCCGTTCACCGTCAGTTTGACTGTAGACACGGTTGAAGTCCTCCCGGGATCGATTTTGATTGTTTCTAATTAGAGACAGCGACCCGGAACTTTGCAACTACGATTTTGGCCGCCCGCGTCATGGAAAAGTCATTGATCCAGAATGCCCAACATTGGTTTGGGGGGCGAGTCGGCCGGATCGGGTTGCGGCGCCGGGGCGCCAGCTGGGATGCCAGCCTCTATATCCCTATCCGGCTCGCCATTGCAGTCCGGCCTCGGCCGATAGAGCCGGAAGCTCTGCGGGCGCACCGAATTTACCGCCCCTTATCGATTCTGCCTTAGTTTTGCGCAGCCAGGTCAGGGGGCGGGGCGCCACCGGATCTCGGCTGAATGAAAATGGGGGTGGGAATGTCCGGGCGTATCGCGTCGTCGTCGAAGCGCACAATAATGCCGACCCTCAGGTTCCGCGCCAAGATCATTCTGGGCTTTGCCGCGGTGCTGGTGATCTCCGCCGGCAGCATGGCCTTCTCCTATTTTGGCTTCGAGCGGGTCTCGTCCGGGGTCGGGTCCTACCGCACCAGTGTCACCGAGGCCGATCTCGCCCGTAACATCGACCGGGAGCTGCTCGCCTATCGCTCGGCCGTCAGATATTTCGTCGTCACCGGCAAGGAGGACGACGCCAAGACGGCGCTGGACGCGGAGACCGGCCTGAAGAGCGCCATCGACCAGGCGGTCAAGAGCGCCAAGAAGCCGGCGCGGCAGGAAAGTCTGGACAAGCTCGCCAAGGAGTTTTCCAACTTCTCCGCGACCTTCGCGAAAGTCCTCCAGGCCAAGCGTGACAGCGCGCTGCTGGTGCAGAACCAGCTCATGCGCAACGCCAACCTCCTGAAATACAAGCTCGACGACATCGGCAACAATGCCTCCGATTCCGAGGCGCAGGCGATCGAGTTCGGGACCAAGCAGGTCAACGCCCAATTCCAGACCGCGAGCGGGGCGGCGACCAATTTCGTGCTGACGTCCGACCAGGCGATCGCGACCAGCGCGCTGGCGCGGTTGAAATTCGTCGAGAACTCGCTCAACGCGGTCTATTCCATGGACGACAAGATCGTCGCCGGCCTGAAGGACGCCAAGGGATTGCTCGGTGCTTATCGGGAATCGCTGGAGAAACTGATCGCCAACGCCAAGATGATCGACGAGCTCGTCACCGAGATGAGCGGCTCGGCCAGCGCGATCCTTCAGGGTGCCACCGCCATGAAGGCGGACCTCGTTGCCGAGCAGCAGCGGTTGGAGTCCGAATCGGAAGCGACCATCGGGAAGACCGAGCAACTGGTGCTGATGCTGGCCGTCGGCGGTACGCTGCTCGGCGCGGTCCTCGCTTTCCTGCTCGGCACCGGCATTTCGCGTCCGATGATTGCGATGTGCAAGGCGATGCGCGAGCTCGCCTCGGGCAATTTCGACGTCGTGCTGCCGGGCCTCGGCCGCAGGGACGAGATCGGCGAGATGGCCGGCGCGGTCGAAGAATTCAAGGTGCAGGCCGTGGCCAAGGCCGAGCGCGACGCCGCCGCCAACGAACTTCAGAACAGGGAGCAGGCCGCAAGCCGTCGTTCCGAGCTGATTCGTTTCGCCGATGATTTCGAGAGCGCGGTTGGTGCCATCGTCTCCAACGTCTCCGCCTCCGCCGTGCAGCTGGAATCGGCGGCCTCGACGCTGACCCGCACCGCCGAGACCACCCAGAGCCTGTCGAGCCAGGTCGCCGACGTCTCCGAGCAGGCCTCCAGCAACATGCAGTCGGTCGCGACCGCGACCGAAGAGCTCTCGGCCTCGGTCGAGGAGATCGGCCGTCAGGTCCGCGATTCCAGCCGCATTGCCGAAGCTGCCGTGGTGCAGGCAAAGGAGACCGATAATCGCATCGGCAAGCTCTCGCATGCCGCCCAGCAGATCGGCGAAGTCGTCAAGCTGATCACGGCGATCGCCGAGCAGACCAATCTTCTGGCTCTGAACGCGACGATCGAGGCGGCACGCGCCGGCGAAGCCGGCCGCGGCTTTGCAGTGGTCGCCAGCGAAGTGAAGTCGCTCGCGAGCCAGACCGCGAAGGCCACCGACGAGATCTCCTCGCACATCACGGGCATGCAAGGCGCCACGGCCGAGTCGGTTGCGGCGATCAAGGAGATCGGCGCCACCATCGGCCAGATCTCGTCGATCTCGACCTCGATTGCGAGCGCGGTGGAGCAGCAAGGCGCGGCGACGCAGGAAATCGCGCGCAGCGTCCAGACCGTCGCACAGGGCACTCAGACCGCCGCCACCGACATCGGCCAGGTCAACCGCGGCGCCGCCGAAACCGGCTCGGCTTCGGAAGAGGTGCTGCACTCGGCCAAGACGCTGTCGTCCGAAAGCACCCGCCTGCGCGCCGAGCTCGACCGCTTCATGGGGAATATCCGGGCGGCGTAGGGGCATTCCGCTCAATGTCGTCCTGGCGAAAGCCAGGACCCATTACCCCAGCGAGAAGTTGCGGCGCGGGCCGGTAAACCCGAATCTTCGCCAAACCGCTCTCCGGGGTAATCGGTCCGGGATCAGCACTCCGCTCCGCTTGTCCAGGACGACGAGACCCTGCGTCACGTAACCGCCGGTTGCGGCGCCACAAATTTACCGCAGCTTATCCTTTGCCATTTACCGTGCTCACGCGTCAGGAAGCGGGCTGCTTCCGGGCTGCGCCTGGTTTTCCGCGAATGGAATGGGGTGGGGAATGCCCGTCAAGTCGAAGCCGACCACATCGAAGCTGCTCACCTTGCGTTTTCGCGCAAAAATCATCCTCGGCTTCGTGGCGGTGCTCGCCATCCTCGCCGTCAGCATGGCTTTCGCGTATTTCGGCTTCGAGCGGATTCAGGCCGCCGTGGCCTCCTACCGCTCCAGCGTCGCCGAAGCGGACCTTGCGCGGACGGTCGATCGCGAGCTGATCGCTTACCAGGGCTTGGCGCGGGCCTACACGCTGACCGGCGCGGCGGATGATGAGACCGCAGCCAAAGCAGCTGAAGAGAATTTGAGGGCCGCGATCGCCAAGTCGGCGGCGGCCACCACGGGCGCAGCCCGCCGCGAGCAGGTCGGCAGGCTCGAGGCCGACTTCAAGAGCTTCACCAAGGTGTTCGGCGAGATCATCACGTTGACGCGCGAGAACGGCAAGATCGCGACCGATGAGCTCAACAGCGTCGGCAACAAGATCCGGTTCAAGTTCGACGACCTTGCCGATACCGCGGCATTGGCGGGCCTGAACTCGGTTCAGGGCACGGCCAAGGACATCACATCGCAATATCTGGCGGTCTCCACCTCGGTCAGCGCCTTCGTCGCCAAGCCGGAGCCGAAGACCGCCGACGGCGTGATCGCCCGCATCAAATTCCTGGAGACCCTGCTGGTCTCGATCTATGCCAACGACCAGAAGATCACCGACCGCGTCACCGAGATCAGCAATCTCCTCAAGCAGTACCGCGCCTCCTTTTCAAAGCTGACCGAGAACGTGAAGGTCATCGTCAAGCTGAACGGCGAGATGACCAAGACAGCCGCGTCCATTCTCAAGCTCTCGGGTGAGCTGCGATCGGAGCTGACGGCGGATCAGCAGCGCATCGAGGTCAACGCCAATGCCACCATCGGTGAGACCGAGCGGCTGATGCTGATGATGGCGCTGGGCGGCCTTGCCGTCGGCGCTGCGCTCGCCCTGATGCTGGGCAATGGCATTTCGCGTCCGATGATCGCGATGTGCAAGGCGATGCGCGAGCTTGCCGCGGGCAATTTCGACGTCGTGCTGCCGGGCCTCGGCCGCAGGGACGAGATCGGCGAGATGGCCGGCGCGGTCGAAGAATTCAAGGTGCAGGCCGTGGCCAAGGCCGAGCGCGACGCCGCCGCCAACGAACTTCAGAACAGGGAGCAGGCCGCAAGCCGTCGTTCCGAGCTGATTCGTTTCGCCGATGATTTCGAGAGCGCGGTTGGTGCCATCGTCTCCAACGTCTCCGCCTCCGCCGTGCAGCTGGAATCGGCGGCCTCGACGCTGACCCGCACCGCCGAGACCACCCAGAGCCTGTCGAGCCAGGTCGCCGACGTCTCCGAGCAGGCCTCCAGCAACATGCAGTCGGTCGCGACCGCGACCGAAGAGCTCTCGGCCTCGGTCGAGGAGATCGGCCGTCAGGTCCGCGATTCCAGCCGCATTGCCGAAGCTGCCGTGGTGCAGGCAAAGGAGACCGATAATCGCATCGGCAAGCTCTCGCATGCCGCCCAGCAGATCGGCGAAGTCGTCAAGCTGATCACGGCGATCGCCGAGCAGACCAATCTTCTGGCTCTGAACGCGACGATCGAGGCGGCACGCGCCGGCGAAGCCGGCCGCGGCTTTGCAGTGGTCGCCAGCGAAGTGAAGTCGCTCGCGAGCCAGACCGCGAAGGCCACCGACGAGATCTCCTCGCACATCACGGGCATGCAAGGCGCCACGGCCGAGTCGGTTGCGGCGATCAAGGAGATCGGCGCCACCATCGGCCAGATCTCGTCGATCTCGACCTCGATTGCGAGCGCGGTGGAGCAGCAAGGCGCGGCGACGCAGGAAATCGCGCGCAGCGTCCAGACCGTCGCACAGGGCACTCAGACCGCCGCCACCGACATCGGCCAGGTCAACCGCGGCGCCGCCGAAACCGGCTCGGCTTCGGAAGAGGTGCTGCACTCGGCCAAGACGCTGTCGTCCGAAAGCACCCGCCTGCGCGCCGAGCTCGACCGCTTCATGGGGAATATCCGGGCAGCGTAAGCGCTCGACCTTCGCGCAACGCCTCCGCCGTCGTCCTGGCGAAAGCCAGGAGGTGGATTCACACTCGAAGTGCAACAGTTGAGAGGAGAAGGCCTCGGCCGGGGTTCTGAAGTCAAGGCATTTGCGCGGGGTGTTGTTGTAGGCGGCAATGGACTGACGGAAGCGCCTGGTTGG